>JBCBLB010000913.1:0-3019 GCA_038520555.1 Myxococcota bacterium
CCCCGATGATGTGGTGACCCTGGCCCTGATCCTTCGCAGCGAGGAGCCGGAGCTGCTGGAGCGGGACAACGACCAGGACGGCTTCGTCGACAAGAAGGACGCCTGCCCCAACCAGCCCGAAGTGTTCAACGACCATGAAGACGAAGATGGCTGCCCCGATGATGTGGTGACCCTGGCCCTGATCCTTCGCAGCGAGGAGCCGGAGCTGCTGGAGCGGGCCCGGCTCACCGTCGACGGCGTGGCCAAAGAGATCATCCCCGGCGAGACCACGCGCTTCCAGGTTCCTCCCGGACACCGCGCCCTCATCGAGGCGGTCGCAGAGAACCACCACCGGTTGTTCGAAGAGACCAGGGTGATGAATGATCAGCGGATGGTGTTGACCCTGAAGCCCATCCGATGGGGTGATGTGCGGATGCGGGTCACGGATCCGTTCGGCACCCCCCTGGCGGCCCAGCTCATCGATCCAGACCAGGACATCCCTGCCGAAGGGATGACCCTTCGGATGCCAGCCGGCTCCAACCAGCTCACCGTCGGAGCGCCCGGCTTCCAGCAGACCGATCTCCTCGTCGACGTCGCCGCCAACGCCCGGCAAGAAGTCGTCGTCGTCCTGGAGCCGTCCGGCCCATGGCTCGAAGACACGCGCCTTCGGGTCAGCGACCGGATTCGGTTCTCCCTGGACTCGGCGGAGCTGACCGATGACTCGCAGAGCGTGCTCCAGGACATCGCCGACTGGCTGTCCGCCCACACCGCGATCCGGCTCCTGCGGATCGAAGGATTCGCCGATGAGATCGGCGCGCCAGCCTACAACCACCGGCTGTCTATCGACCGGGCCCAGGCGGTGCGACGGTGGCTGGTCGACGCCGGGGTGTCCGCGTCGCGGCTGGAGGCCATCGGATCGGGCGAGGCGCTCGCAGACCCGAGCACCCACATCGCCGACCGGAGCGTCGGCTTCCTGGTCGTGGTCTGGGACGCCGACATCGGCGAGCGCCCCTCGGCGGCCATCCTCTCCGATGAGGATCCATAGCCGCTACTTCGCCGACCCCGCGGCCCACTTGACGCCGACCATCGCCTGGAGCGGCGCCGTCGGGCGGGCGCCGAACGGCCGCCACGCGGTGTTCGCCGTGCTCTGGGTGAGGTTGGTGGCGGTCACATAGGCGCTCCAGCCGTCCACGATCGCCACCGAAGCGGCGCCGTCCACCAAAAACAGCGCGGGCACGTCGGTGTCTTCGATGGGCCACGGCTTCGCCTCGTCGAGCATCCCGGCGTGCCCCTTCACATTGACCCCCACCGAAAAGCGGGGGTGCGCCAGCGTGATCTGTCCGCTGCCCTGATGGCGGGGCACATAGGGCAGGCTGTCGCCAGCCAGGACGTTGCCGAACTGCGCGAACCCCGAGCTGAACGAGGTCCGGAATTGCGTCTCGGTGTAGGTGTAGTTGCCGCTCAGCGGCACCGAGACGTCGCCAGGAAGCAGGATCGTATGCTGGATGACAGCCTCCAGGCCATAGATCCAGGCTTCTCCCCCGTTGAACTGCTGGCCGACGAGGTCGTCGGTGCAGCCCGCTGAGAAGGTGCACGCCCCCGAGATGTTGGTGTAGTCGTTGAAGAAGCCGACCAGCTCTGTCCCCAGATCGCCCTGGTAGAACCGCAGGCCGCCCTCATAGTTCCAGCTCACTTCGGCCTCAACGTCTTCGGCCTGGCCAGGCGCGACCGGCGAGAACCCCCGATGGACACCAGCGAAGGCATGCATCCAAGGGGAAAGCGCACGGAGAACGCCCAACCCAGGCAGCACCGTGGCCCGGGTGATGGGCTCGGTCGGCAAAGAATCGTTGCCCTCATCCTCTCGGAATGATTCGATCACTTCCACCCGTGCGCCAGGAAGGAGATGAAGCATCTTGTACCGCAGGTCTTCCTGGACATGGGCAGAGAAGGCCTGTGAATAGGCGTCGCTGTCCAGCGTCGTCACGGTCGGATCGTCGGTCTGGTTCAGCGTGCCGTTCAGCATCTCGAAGGCATCTTCGGTGTGGATGCGGACCACATCGTCGCGGTGCACCCGCACCCCCGCCTCCAGGTTGGAGGACACGTCCTCACCGGGCAGTGACCACCGCGCGGTGGACTGGACGCCGTAGCTGTGGAACTGCCGATCGTTGGTTCCGATGAGCAGCAGCTGATTCTCGTCGCCGGAATCCTCTTGACCGCGGAGGATGTCCACAAACACTGCGCTCTGCCCGCCAGGGTTGGGATCCTGGAGGAGCGTATGGGTGTTGACGGCCCCGCTGAAGGCGTTGAACTTGGTCCACGCTCGCGACTGGTAATGGTGGTAGGCGACCGTACGCAGGCGGAAGGTGCGATCTACCCGAACGTTCCACCCAAGCTCGGCCTGGGTGCGATCCCAGAGCATCCGCGCCCGTTGAGACGCGGCATATCGACGGTATGGATTGGCGTCATAGTCCGCCGCCGACAGCCCCAGATACGTCTCATTAGAGGTCTCATTGGCGTAGCCCAGCTTGAGGGTGAGCTGATGCCTCTCAGACAGGCCCAGCCGCCCCTTGACCATCGCCTCGGTGCGGTCGAAGCCGGTGTCTCCGCCGTCCGGATCGCCACCGTCGAGTTCCTTGAAGCCGCCGGTCCGCAGGTGGACACCCTCGACGAGGATCCCGCCCCGGCCCGTCCCATAGCCGGACCACCCGTGCACCTTCCGCGTCTGGTACAGCCCCGCGGCGACGTCGAGGCGGTGGGCGTAGCCCTGGGGGATCGGTCGGGTGAGCAGGTTGACGGCGCCGCCGACGGTCTGGGGCCCGAACCGAATCGCCGCCGGGCCCTTGAACACCTCAACGCCGACCATCCGGGTGACCATCGGGAAGTAGTAGGCGGCCGGCGCAGCGTAGGGCGCCGGACCGAGCAAGACACCATCCTCGGTCAGCGTCACCTTCGCGGAGCGGTCCGAGTTGGCGCCGCGGATGCCGATGTTCGGCCGAAGCCCGAAGCCATCCTCGCCCCGTACGGTGACGCCAGGCACCGA
>JBCBLB010000229.1:0-12915 GCA_038520555.1 Myxococcota bacterium
ATCGATCCGAAGCAGCCGCTCCGCGCCGCCTTCGAACGTCCAGTAGATGTCCCAGACCCATAGATCGCTGCCGGACACGACGGGCGAGACGGGGTGGAACTTGTACGACCATCTGGGGAGGTTGAGATTAACCAGGGCCTGATTGTTGGCATCATAATACTGAAAAGACGCCTGATCGTCATAGCAGCCCCACATCAACAGCTGCGCCCAGCCCTCGCCCATCACCGGCGTCGACGTCGTGCAGGCGGGCGGATCGTCGGGCGGGACGACCGTGGACACGACCGCTCCGGTGTCCAGGTCGACTTCGACGAACGCCTCGTTGTGATTGACGACCGCCAGGGCGTAACGGCCCGCGCCCGCCACGCCGGTGATGGGCTGTCCCGCCAGCGCGTCGATGGCGTCAAGGGCCACAACATGAGGGGACAGGCTCCGGACGGAGGGCTCCTCTTCAGCGCCGGCGAAGACGGTGTCCAGGATAAACTGCACGTCCGGAGTGGGATCTGTCGAGGGGCACGCGCCGCCGAGGCGGTGTTGGCCAGAGAGCAGATTCATCCCGCGATCGCACAGGAGGGCGAAGTGTTCAGTGTGCTGTTGCGGAGCGTCGTTCCCGTAAAACGCCTGGACGCGCTCATCGAGAACGCTCCCGTTGAAAATATCGTGGTTCTGTAGGGAGATATCGCCGTGCTGATCGTCGAAGGCGTGGCACAGCTCATGGAGCGTCGTCGTATAGACGTCGTGCTGGAGTTCGCTGTTGTCGACGACGATCCGGGACCGCTGGCGATATTGTCCGCCAATGAGCAGCCCATCCACGACGTGGGCCTGGCGGATTTCATCGAGCTTGAAGTCCCGAAGGCAGACACGGTCTCCGCCCGTCCACCGATCAAAATCGACGAGCGCCTGAAGCGCTGTGTCGGCCTCCGCGCTCCCATCGAGAAAATCTGCGGCAGAGATGATCTCTCCCAGCGGCTCACAGGTGCACCCCACCAACAGCAAGCCCGCGGCGCTCCGAGCCACAACAACCATCACGACCCTCCGACGAGGCCATGAGGATATCTGACCATCGCATCGTTTTGATGGGCTGAAGAATTGCCTCTGTTAAACCTTGCCTGTCGCCTATCGCTTGAAAGACTCTTCCCTGCACCTGGGGAAGTCGTGGCGCGAAGTATCAGCCGCTTCGGCCCGTTTCAGTCGTCGCCGATGACGCCCTGTCGAGTCTTCTGGCCGGTGTGGTTCATGAACAGCTTGAGATGCGCGGCGCGCCCGAGGTCGTCTTCGCGCACGGGGTAGGTGCGCACGAACGCGATGAGGTCGGGCAGGAACGCGTCCTGTTCGGCGGGGCTGGCCCACTTATGCGGCTCAAACGGCCGCGACTGACAGCGCGCCACGCAGACATCGACCGGAACGTCGAGCCAGATCAGCCGATCTTCGGGTCGAATCATCGCTCGGACGAGATCGGCGTAGCATCCTTCGATCACCACCGGTCGACCGTCGGCCATCTGCCAGATCTCTGCCACAGCGTCGACCGGATCCCGACGCGCTCGGTCTTCAGTCCACGCGAACGGATCGAGGTCGACGTGCGCGCGCCCCTCCTGCGCGGCGATGCGCTTTGCCAGAGAGGTCTTCCCCGAGCCAGAGTTTCCCATGATGAACACGTGCATCTGATCCGTCGCCTCCGCGTTGAGGGATCGTAACCAGCAGCGGCGACAGGTCACTCACTGGAAGGTGAGGAGGATGAGGCCGCCAGGCCGCGCAGACCACCAGAGGCGATGGGCTCCCTGATGTTGAGGGCTGCGCGTCTGGGGCGAGCTCCTCAACCTCGGCGTTCATGGCACCATCCCGCTCAGCGGAACCTGGACTCGTTGCGGGCGAACTCTTCGATGTCTTCGATGAGGTGGATGTTGTAGACCTCGCTGGTCAGGGGCTTCATCGCCTTGGCGTAGAAGGCCTGAGACTTCACCAGGAGGTTGCGGACGACGCCTCGCTCGTGGTTGTCGGTGATCTCATCGAGGGTTCGGCCTTTCATGATGGCGCGCAGCATCTTGTAGAGGCCGTGGCCGGACTTCTGCTTGAGGTACTTCTCCAGCTCCTGGACCTGTTCGGTGAGGGTGCCCTTCGCCTGGATCCGTCGGATGGCGGCGTCGTCGGCTTTCTGACCCTTCAGATCGGAGAGGGCCTTGGGCTGCAGCTGAATCTCGCAGATCATCTCTCCGTTGGGTGAGGTGACGCTGACCATCAGGTCGCCGTAGCCGGCGGCGGTGATGGCGCGGAGGCGGTTCTTGATCCGGACCACCGTGAAGCGCTCTTTGGCGAGGTGCGCGGCGTTCTTCATCAACCCCAGCGCGGACCGGTTCTGCACCCACTCTTCAAAGGCGGTATCGAACGCGGCCTTGTCTGCGTAGTCATCCCTCGCCGGGGGCGCCTCCTGGTCGTCATAGACGATGGTGGCGCGGACGAGGTCACAGATCTTCTTGTGGTCGCCCTTCATCTCGGCCTTCTCTCTGGCGCGATCGGCGCCTTTGAGGACCTGATCGGCGGTGGTGTCGCAGGTGCCGCCGGTCTCTGCGGCGAAGGCCTTGATGAAGTTGAGGAACGTCGTGGACCTCGGCGGCCGCTTAGAGACGGGGACGTGCTTGTCGATGGAGGGATCGAAGTCGCCGACCGGGTAGTTGCCCCAGCTCTGCTCGATGGTCCTCGCGGCCGTGAGCATCTCGTCGATGCTCGCGTAGTCGGTGGGTTGGGCCATCTTGTCGAGGCTCAGGTTGACCGGGGGCAGCAGCCGGCGCAGCTGCTCGACGTCGCTCTGGAAGACGGCGTTCTCTTCTTCCATGAGGGTCTCGTAGGTGCGCTGGTCCTGGTCGGACCACGCGTCGTCGGCGGCGTCCAGCTCGTCCAACTCCGTCTGGCTCAGCGCCGGCGGCGCGGCGCCCTCCATCAGGTTCTCGACGCCTTTGTCGTTGATCAGGCGGACGCTGACCAGGCCCTTCAGCTTGAACGCCTTGGCCAGCTCCCGGATCCCGACCTTGAACCTGGGGTGGTTGGCGTCTCCATAGAAGTCCAGGCAGGACTTCTCGTCGTTCCACTTCACCTCGCCGCTGATCACATAGGTGGGTTTTTTGCTCTTGATGTCTCCGACGTTCTTTCGGATGTGCTGCTTCATCGCCATGGCCGCCCGGTCCAGCACGCCGGCGTTCTTCACTTTCTTCTTGGAGCGCAGCAGCAGGACCGGCACGCCGTCGAAGCGCGCCAGCCAGAACAGGCCGCCCTCCGTCTTGACCTTCTTGCTCGCGCCTCTCAGCATCAACAGCTCATTGTCGGTGTACAGGTTCTCTGGGATCGCCATGGGGATGCCCCTTCTCAGGTGTGAGGGTTCTGATGGATGATGGGTGCGGAGGAGCGCGCGGGATGGCTCAGGCGAAAGACCACATCTCGTTGTCGCGTTGCTTCTGGAGGATGTCGCCTGCTGCGTCGACGGCTTTGAAGCGCGATCCCTTCAGCGCGGCGAGCGCAGGGGCGCGATCGAGGTGTTGGGAGACCAGCTCGCCGAGGGCGCTGAGGAAGCCCTCGCAGGGCGTCCTGGCCCGGAAGATCAGGCCTTCGCCGTTGCGCTTCGCCTGACCGCGGAGGGCCGTCTTCCGCTTCGCGCGTTCTTCTCCGATCGATGCGATGACGGCGGCCTGGAGGTCTGCGTCTTTCGGAACCAGGATCATCGGCACCCGATCGGCGGAAAGGCTCGGATCGAACCAGAACTGGTACCGCTCGGTCTGCGCCTCCAGCGCGTTGACCAGCGACCGCAGCCGCTTGTCGCTTGAGGAGACCTTCGGCGCCTTCAGGTCGGCCCACAGCTCAGGTTGGTCGAGGGTCTTGATGGCTGCGCCGCTCTGGGGATCGCGCAGGCACATCTTGAGGTTGAGCAGCGCGCCGAGCGCAGGCACAGCCTGCAGGTTCGCCCGCACCATCGCGGCGACGGCGGTGAGCTGGCTCTTGCTCTTCTCGACGGTGTTGAGGACCATGTGGCCCTGGTGGGCGGTGAGGGTGGCGCGGACGCCGCGCAGTCCGCTGGCCTGGCCGCGGAGCTTGAGGATGGCGCGCTCGAAGGCGGCTTCGTCGTCGTGCAGGTTCTGGACGATGATGTGTGCGCGCTGTCCGTTGCGGGCCGGCGCCACCCACGCCCGCAGCGGAGCGCCTGGACCGGCGGCGTCCAGGATATCGCCGATGAGGGCAGCCTGGGCGGCGTCTGGAGGACCCAGCGCCGTCCACAGCGCGTCGTCCTCCCACTCCGTGATCATCTGCTGCGCGCCCGCGTCGAGGTAGACATACCGGGCGCCGACGAGGCGTCGCAGGTGAGGAGCGGCCGCGACGTGGTCTGCGGCCCAGCGGGCCAGGATGGGGAAGGCGCCGCGCGCGGGCTCGGCGCTGCAGAATCGAAGCGTTCCGTCGGGCTGGACGTCGGCGAAGCCTTCGAGGGTGGTCCCGTCTTCGCTGCTCAGCTCGCTCAACATCCCGATGACCTGAGCATACTCCTGACCCTCAGGGTCGAGGCTTTGGCGGCGGAGCACCAGCAGCGGGCGCCGGTCGGCTTCCATGGCGGTGGAGAACCAGAACCAGAGCCGCTCAGCTGGCTGCAGGGACTTCAGGCTTTCGACGAATCGTGTTGTCATGGTTGTTGACTCCGCGTTGGAGGACATCGGTTTGGAACCCTGAAGCATCCCAGCGGGCAACACGTCCGAACAGTCTTCGAATTGGGAACGTTCGTCCAGGATGCTCAGGGCGACAGGGTACGGTTATGTTGAATCGAGCCACACTCAAGGCATCGACTCTCTTCTTCGATAGGCCATGCGATGCTCGACAATAACCGCGCGCTTCACGCCAACTGAGACTCCCCGACGATGCAGTCGCAAGGACATCTCTGACGGAGGGCGCGCGGTATGCGGCAGCTCCGCCTGAATCCTTCCCCCACAGAGAAGGGAAAATCCGTTCCGACGATCACGTCTACGTGGGGGCCGTCATCGGCGGCGACGGCGACGGCGACGGCGACAGCAGGCAGAAACATGGCGACCATCATCAGCATGGAAGCTCCAGAGGGAACAGATAAGGGAACACACGAGCGTTGGTTCACGGTCGTGCCGCGTTCTCGTGGGGTGTTTCGACCGTGTCATCAGCGGTCTTGGTTTACAAAGAGAACTTACGGTGCTCGTCTTATTTCTTCAACATGTCTGAATTGTGCGTGTCGAACAGTAAAGGTACTTTCAAAGGATCAATATCATTGAATGTATTGAAATCGTGTCAGCCACTTTCTACACATACGCTACACGATCTGGGGGGACTTGGAGGGCGACGCGTATCCGTTCTGGTAGGCCGCTGACATCGTGTTCTTCCATAATCTGAAGGCGGCTGCATCGTCTTCGCCGCTCCTGGTTTGATGCCAGGAACGGTTATCGCTCCTCTGCGAGGGCGCCGACGATCTGAGAAAACGCGATCGGAAACCGTTGAAGGAAGGGGACCATCAGTCGCCGCAGCCCTGGTCGGTCCCGCAGCCACAGCAGCCCGCTGGTCATCCACCAGTACCGCCGGGTGAGCTTTTGCCAGGCGTGCTCATAGCGCATCGGCTGGTCGAGCCGGATGCAGTCCACCGCGGCCCGCGCGCTGGCCATGCCCAGCCGGACGCCTTCGCCGGTGATCGGATCGAGGTACCCTGCGGCGTCACCGATCAGCAGGACCCGTCCGGCCACCCGCCGTGCCACCCGCCGTTCGAACGGCCCGCTGCCCCGGACTGCGGTCGCTGGCGTCCCGGTCAGCCGTTCCTTCAGTCGCGGAAAGCGTTCCAGCAACGCCTCAAACCGCTTCTGCGTTCCTTTGCCGGGGGGGAGCGGATCGCCGGGGAAGAGGATCGCCACCCCGATGAGGTCTTCGGCGACCGGTGTGACATAGGCTTCGGCGTCGTCGGACCAGTACACCTCGACATAGGGCGACCAGGGGCGCATGGCGAAGTGCCGGCGCAGGCCCATCCGAGGTGCTCGCCGGGCCGGGCGTTCCAGGCCCATCCGCTTCCGGATCGAGGAGTGCAGCCCATCGGCGGCGAGCAGCCAGCGGCCCTCCAGCGCGCCGGCGCGCACGTGGTCATCGTCCTGAACGATCTCACCGACCCGCCCGCGGTGCCACTGGACGCCGAGGTCTTCGGCACGGCCGCGCAGGGCGTCGTGGAGCACCGTCCGGCGGACGCCCTGGCCGGGGCCCTGGGGGAAGTCCCCGAGGGCTTCTTGTTCGCCGTCGATATACCGAATGCCCTGGAACGGGTGGCTGCGTGCCGGGCGCACGCCCATCTCCGCCAACGAGGCAACAGCGCCGGGCATCAGCCCCTCACCGCAAGCCTTATCGATGCGTCCGGGGCGAGGCTCGATGATCGTCGCCTGTAAGCCGGCCTGGGCGGCGAAAATCGCCGCGGACAGCCCCGCCGGCCCGCCGCCTGCGATCAAGACATCCTGCATCTGCGCGACCTCCTGATGATATCGATAACCTCCTCCGCGTAGCATCATTCCAACCCGGCCGATAGCGTCCACTTCATCTGGCCCAATGCGCGCGGCGACCAATACAGAGAGACGCGCGACGATGCTCTGGGCGAGCCCGGAGTGAAAAGGGGCGCGGCTATTCGCGGCGTTGACTTTGCAGATAGCCGAACGCGCTCCGAGCCATCGCGCCGGCGATCATCCAGGGGGTGACCTTCTGGGGCGGGGCCAGCTCACCGGACTTCCACCGGCGCAGCGCTTCGGCGCGCCGGAGCTTGCCGCTGGAGGTCCGGGGCAGGGTGCCGGGCTCGACCGCCACGACCAACGCTGGGTTCAGGCCCGTCCGCGACAGCACGGCCTTGCGGCAGTCTTCGGCGAAGCCCTCCCGAGGGGTCCGGTACTCGACGAACAGCACCAGCCGCTCGCCGTCCTCCCCGATGTCTCCCACCGCGATGGCGCAGCCGACCCGGACGCCCTCGACGTCATCGACGGCCTGCTCGATGTCGTGGGGGGTGTGGTTCTGACCGCGCAGGATGACCACGTCCTTTGCGCGCCCGGCAATGAACAGCTCGCCGTCCAAAAAGAACCCCAGATCTCCGGTGTCCAGCCAATCATCGACGATGGGCTGTTCTTGGCGATCCAGGTAGCCTTCCATGATCGAGGGGCCCTTCGCCCAGATCTGGCCGATCTGACCTTCGGGCACCGTCTGGCCAGCGTCGTTCCGAATCTCGACGCCGAACCCCCGCAGCGGTACGCCGACGCTGGCGATCTCGACGGCATCCTGGACCGAGGCGTCGACGGGCGTCGCCGCCCCCGCGGCGAGCGCAGCCCGATCGAGGTGCCGGGTCTGGAACGGCTGGGTCGGATCGGAAAACGTCACCGCCAGCGAGGCTTCGGCGAGCCCATAGACCGGGGTGAGGGCTTCTGGCCGCAGGTTCCACCGGGCGAACCGCTCGGTGAATGCACGCAGCGAGCCGGGCGCCACGGGCTCGGCGCCGTTCAGCGCCAGCCGCCACGAGGACAGGTCGCACCCCTCCAGCTCGCGGTCTTTGATCCGCTCGGCACAGAGCGCGTATGCGAAGTTCGGCGCGGGGGAGGCGGTGGCCTTGTGCCGGGAGATCGCCCGCAGCCAGAGCGCCGGTCGCGACAGGAACACCTCTGGCGGGATGAGGGCGAGGGGGCCGGGGCCAACGACGGCGACGTAGACGCAGCCGATGAGACCCATGTCGTGGTAGAGCGGCAGCCAGGTGCACCCGGACTGCTTGTAGTCGACGTCCAGGGGGATGTGGTCGAGGATCGCATGGACGTTCCCGAGGACCTGTCGGTGGGTCAGCCCCACCGGCTTCGGCGCCACCGTGGTCCCCGATGAGAACTGCACCATGGCCAGCTGGTC
The DNA here is from genome assembly GCA_038520555.1 of Myxococcota bacterium. Taxonomy (GTDB): domain Bacteria; phylum Myxococcota_A; class UBA796; order UBA796; family UBA796; genus JBCBLB01. The sequence goes on from JBCBLB010000229.1 coordinate 7,897, forward strand.
CGCGGAGAGGTCTGCCGGCGGCCGGTCGGGGCCCCGGGCGAGGGTGCTCGCCTCGATGGTGCCCAGCCGAGGCCGATACTGTGCGAACACCTGTCCCATCAGCCGGCGGATGCGCCGCTCGGTGATCAGGGCGGTCGCTTCCACGGCCCGCATCATCACAGCGGTGCGAGCGTAATACTCATCGAGCCGCCCCAGCCGGACCGGCGGATACAGCGGGACGGGGACGGCGCCCAGCAGCTGGCAGCCGAACAGGGCATCGATGAAGGTCGGGTGGGTGGGCAGCACGATGGCCACCCGATCGTGGGCCCGCACCCCGGCCGAATACAGCGCCCCGGCGGACCGACGGGCCCGGGCGAAGACCTCGCGGAGGTGGATGCGCTCCTCTCGCTCGCGCCGATCGATGAAAATCAGGGCGTCTTCGGGAGGCGCATGGCCTGCGGCATGGGCAAGGTATGCGGGAAGGGTCGGGAGGTCAGGTCTGGGAGCCATCGGTCGCCTGCAGCTTGGCGTGGACGAGCCGGGTCACGTCATCGAGGCTCACCACCTCGGCGTCGTCCTCCGGATCGAAGCAGATCTCGTAGTGGTCTTCGATGGCGACGATGAGGCTCAGCTTCTGGATCGAGTCCAGCGCTTCGCTGAGATCGCCGTCGGGAAGCGGACCGTCCAGGCTCAGCTCCTTCCGGGCGAGGGCGATGATGTCGTCGCGGAGCGACGCGTGCGCGCTCATGAAGCCTCCTCCGTGTTGTGGATCATCTCGGCCAGAGCGGCCTCCTCACAGCGGATGCGCACCCATAGCAGGATCGCGTTGAGGACCGTGAACACCGCCGCGGTGATCCAGGCGGTGTGGATCAGCGGGAGGATCAGCCCTTCAGCCACGACGGCGACGTAGTTGGGGTGGCTGAAGAACCGATACGGACCGCCGGTGATGCGGGGAAGGCCGGGCACGATGATCACCCGGGTGTTCCACCGCGGCCCCAGCGTCGTGATGCACCACCACCGAAGCCCCTGCGCCGCGAGCGCCAGCACGACCAGCGGCCAGCCCAGCCAGGGCAGAAACGGGCGGTCCAGCAACCAGACCTCTGCCACGCAGCCGAACAGAAAGCCGGTGTGGAGCGCGACCATGAAGGGGAAGTGCTCCTGCCCCCGCTCGACGCCGCCCCGGGAGACGCTCCAGGCCGCGTTCCGCTTCGAGACCGCCATCTCGACCAGCCGCTCTACGGCGGTCAGGCCGATGAACAGGGTGTAGGCCAGCGCGCTGGTCATGCTCACCACTCCATCAGGACCAGCTCTGCGCAGAACCCCGGACCCATCGCCAGCATCACCGACGGGGTCCCCGGCGCCGGCCGGTGGGCCGTGATCAGGTCGCGCAGCACGAACAGGACCGAGGCGCTGCTGAGGTTGCCCACCTCACGCAACGAGCGCCACGTCAGCTCCAGATCGGACGCCTTCAGCTCCAGGGCCTTCTGGAAGGCGGTCAGCACCTTCGGCCCACCGGTATGGGCGACCCAGCAGCCGATGTCCGACCGGCGAATCCCGTGCTGGGCCAGAAACCCGTCCACATCGGCTCGGATATGGGCGTCGACCATCTTCGGCACGTCCGCCGACAGGACGATCTTGAAGCCGCCCTGGCCCACATCCCAGCCCATGACGTGCTCGGTGTCGGGGTAGAAGCGGCTCGCCGTGGCGCGGACGGTGGGGCCCCCGGCGGACCGCTGCGCCGCCGCCGGGTGCTGAGACCCGACGCCGATGACCGCTGCGGCGCCATCTCCGAACAGCCCGCTGGCGATCAGGTTGGCGATGCTCAGATCCTGGCGCTGCAGCGTCAGCGAGCACAGCTCGACGCTCAGCAGCACCGCGGCCTGGTCGGGGAACGCCCGCAGGTAGTCATACAGCCGCGCCGTGCCCGCCGCGCCAGCCACACACCCCAGCCCGAAGATCGGCGTCCGCTTGATGTTGGGGCGCAAGCCCATCCGGTTGACCAGCCGGGCGTCGATCGAAGGCGCCGCGATGCCCGTCACCGAGGTGAAGAAGATGGCGTTCAGATCCCGGGCGCTCAGGCCGGCGTCCGCCAGCGCCGCTTCGATCGCCTGTTGCCCCAGGGTCGTCCCCACCTCGATAAACGCATCGTTCGTGGCGCCGAACCCGTCCATCTCCAGATACGCGTCCATCGGGAGCGCGAGGTGGCGGCCCCCGACCATGACCGCCCGGTGGAGCTGCTCGACCCGTGCAGCGTTGTGGTGCTGTTCCTGCCAGGCTGCCTGAAACGCCGCCAGGAGCGTCTCCTGATCGTAGTAGTGAGGCGGAAGGGCGGTGCCAACAGATAAAATCTTCATCGGGTTCTTTGGTATTCCTTTCCAGCCCACAGGGCGACCGTGAAGTGGACTATAGCGGTCGGGCAGGCGGCGGCGCGAACGTCCGCCGATCGAGCGCGTCCTGCATATGCCAGCGGACCCCTTTATCGGTGTGTTCGGCCAGGATCTGCTTCACCGTCTCCTCGACATTCAGCGTGGCGCTCTGGCTAACCCGCAAGAGCTTCGCAGCCGTCCGCCGCACCCGCTCCCGTGGGTCATTCAGCCACGGCAAGAACACCCGCGCGTCGGTCTGTGGGACCCAATACAGCGCCTCCAACGCAGCAATCGTCACGTCCTCTTCCGGGTCCTTCGCGGCCAGCCGCAGCCCACCGCCGAACAGCGGCAGGTGCGGCTGGCCCGCCTCATACGGCGACAGGATCGGAGACATGAACCGCCCAAGTGGAAAATGGTCCTCTGCCTTCGCGCGCGGAGGAGGCTGTTCTCCCTTCCAGATGGCCACGATCCCTTCGACGGTCGGCGCGATGCCGCGAGCGGCGAGCAGCCGGGCGGCTTCCACCGCGAAGGCGGTCCGCATGGAGCCGGCCAGCTCCCAGTCGATCCCATCGCCAGCGGTCTGCAGCCCCGAGGCGTCCAGCCGGGCCGCTGCGGGGGCGGCGCTGCCACGCCCGACGTACAGGTTGTAGCCATACCGGGCCAGCAGCACGTCCAGGCCTTCGCGTTCGACGCCAGGCTCTGCACCGCGAAGCGCGCTCGCGGCCTGGAGCTCCAGCTCCGACCAGCCCGCCACGATCCGCGCCGCGGGCAGGTCCGGGCTGAGCGCGGGATCGGGCGGCAGGCGCCACGCCGTGTGGGTCAGGCAGTTGCGACCAAACCGCCCCGCCTGCGCGCACTGTCGAAGACCGGCGATGGTTTTGCCCGTTGCTCCAAGCTCTTCACCGGCGCGGAAGTGGCACTCTGCGCGCCATGTCCCGGCAGGGATCTGCTCACAGACCGACTGGGCCGCGTCCGCGTCGCCCCGCATCCCATAGGCCGCCGCGGCGGTCACCCGGCAGGTCACCGCCAGCTCTTCGAACGGCTCCTCATCGCAGCGCGCCAGGATCGCATCGGGCGCCCTGGGCCATGGCGCGATCGCGCGGGCCAACGGATCCTCTCCCGGGCCGCTGCTCGGGTTGCAGCCCAGCCATATCGACCAGAGGACCATCACTGTGGTGGCTTCGGGCGCGGGCGGGTCGACAGGTGAGGGCGCCCCAGAACCTGACGACACTTCTCCTGGATGCCCGCCGTCTCGGTCATCCGGCACAAGTGACTCGCCCGGTCGGGGTGAGCCACGGCCAGCCGGTACAACAACACGTCTCGGCTGAGCGACTCCGGGATGGTCTTCACCGCCTGCTCCACCGCGGCCATGTCAGAGAGCATCGGCTCGACCATGGTAAATCGGCACTCCTCGCGAGGCCCCTCAGCGAGCGCCGCGCAGTCGGCAAGCGTCTCCGGGGACGGCGTGCATCCCAGCGCAAGCGTCAGGAGCCAAACAGCGTTCGCGGCTGCCATGTCACCTCCTCACCGGCGATGATGGCCTTGAAGTTCTCACGGCCGACTTGAGCGTCGCCGCTCTCCAGACACAGCTCATACGCCCGCGCCTCCAGCTCCGTCCGCTCGGCGAGGGGACGACCCACCCCGGCGAGCAACGCACGCTTGAACGCCCCCACCGCCGTCGGAGAGCGACGCGAGACCATCTGCGCCATCGCTTGCGCCCGGGCGATCCCAGAAGCAACGTCGCTCACCGTCTCCTGAACCAGGCCGATTCGTTCGGCCTCAGCGGCGTCGATGCGTTCACCGGTCATTCCCAGCCGCGCCGCCTGTGGCAGCCCGATCATGGTCCACAGCTCGCTGGTGCCCCCTGCGCCGGGCAGGATGCCGATGCCCGTCTCAGGCAACGCGAACGTCGCCCCGTCGGTCACCGCGATCCGGTAATCACAGGCGATCATGAACTCACAGCCCCACCCCAACGCGACGCCGTTGACCACAGCGACGTGGAAGACCGGGGCAGCCCGGAGCCCCTGAAGCACCGACCGCTGCCAGCGAACATGAGCGCGGACCTGCCCGTCATCCCAGCCGGTCCGCTCGGTCACGTTGGCGCCTGAGATGAAAATCGGCGTCCCCCGCCGAGACACCCGCTCGCTGTAGGTGATCACCGCCCGAACGTCTGCCGTCTCCAGCCACGCGGTCAGAGCTTCCCAGTCCCGAAGCTCGGCCGAACCCATCTCATTCGCCCGACCGTGCTCGAGACGGATGATCAGCAGCCGGCCCTCCTCAGAGAGCGAAGCATGAAGCGAAGACAACGACGGAAACTCTGTAGAACGCGTCATGACGTCGAGCTTAACTCCTTCCCGCAAGACTCACCGATCTTGATTACTGAATCAATTCAGTAAGTGAACATATTCAGTGAATTAATTTATCCACCTGTCATTTCAACTGTTCTCCATGGCTTTACCGATCCGGTCGAGTGGCATATGATGAGATTGTGTCTCGCTTTTGCGGCCTTTGTGGTTGCCGGGCTTTGAAGCGAAGCTCGAACCCGCTCTTTCAAGAATGTTCACGATAAGCCGGGGTAATGCGGTGATCGTCGAAGGGCTCATGGCCGTCGAGGCCGGGCCCTTCGCACCCGATCTGCATGAACCCCGCTGGCGTGGTCATCGGGTGCGAAGGG
>JBCBLB010000763.1:0-4394 GCA_038520555.1 Myxococcota bacterium
CCCTGGCGCATGCCCTGGGTAGAGTCGTGGTTCTCCCAGAAGGTCTTCAGCAGGCGCTCATAGGAGATCTTCGCCGGGTCGTAGACGACGCGGACGACCTCGTTGTGGCCGGTCTGGCCGGAGCAGACCTCACGATAAGTGGGGTTGGGGGTGATCCCGGCGGCGTAGCCGACGGCGGTAGAGTAGACCCCGTCGAGCTTCCAGAAGAACCGCTCAGCGCCCCAGAAGCAGCCCATCCCAAAGACCGCGACCTCCATCCCGTCAGGCACATCTGTCAGCGAAGTGCCCAGGACGGTGTGTCGCTCGGCCACCGGCATCGCCTGCTGGCGTCCGGGGAGCGCCTCATCGGCGGTGGGCAGCTGAAGCTTCTTCTTCGGTGTGAAGAAAAACATGAAACTCTCCTGGTGATCGGTGCAGGGAATGTCGTCACCGTTCTTCTATCCGCAACCCAGCCCCTCGCCGCGTTGACAACCGAAGACGCTCAAGAGACGACGCTGCCGCTATAAAACAACCATCCGAGCCCCACGGTGAAGACCCAGTCACCGTATAGGGCGTGCTCAGCGCCGCTGGCCAGCAGCGATCGGCTGCGATGGTAGGTGTAGCCGAACAGGATCCCTCCGGGGATGCAAAGGACGACTGCGACCCAATTTTCGAACAAGATGTGCGCCCAGCCGAACAGGGCGCCGCCGATCAGGATGGTGGGCCATGCGCCGCCGAGCGCCTCTTCATATCGATGGAAGAACCAGGCCCGAAAGACAAGCTCCTGGGGGTAAACGCTAAACAAAGGATAAAAGAGCATAATCATCACCCAAAGCGCTGGGTTGCTGCGGGGCAGGGCGAACAGCTGCACCTGCGACGGTGTGCTCGGGATCTGATCGAGAATCACGGTCAAGGCCATCATCGCCAACGCAGATGGGATCCATAGCGTGAGGATCCGCCATCGCTCATCCCGGAGTCCCTGGAGGTTGCCGAATTGTGCGTTGTCGAAGGTGGGATCGCGCCACAGGAGGACGGCCATGACGGCCATGACGCTGAGAAGCAGCGGCAGGAAGACCCCGCCCAGGGCGCGGAGGTCGATAAGCCCGGGCACGAGCCCGAACAGCACAGCGCACTCGAGCAGCCGGAGCAGCCGCTGGCTACTGGGCATTGAGGAACGCGCGGATTTCGTTGCGCTGTCGGGTGGGGATCTTCGACAGGTCCAGGGTCTGGTCCGCGTGCTTCTGACGCAGCGTCTCCAGCGAGGTGATGCCCAGCTCGTCTTCGAGCTTCTTGACCGCGCCCGGCGCCAGCCCGGCGGTGAGGAGCCCGCGGATGCCGGCGTCGACCGTCCGCACGCGATCAAGCAGGTTGAAGCGCTTGTCCGCCACATATTCGCGGGTCTTCGAGAAGATGGCCTTGCCCACCCCAGGCAGCGCGTGCAGCTCTGCGTCAGACAGCTGGGTGACTGGACGATCGAGGGTTTCCAGCTGATCGGCCCACTGGACATACGATCGCACTTTGAACCAGCGCTCACCCTGATACTGAAGAACAGCGGCGACCTCTCGGAAGACTGCGGCCAGCTCATCGTTCATCGGGTCGCTCATCCTTCGATCCTCCCAAACGTTGCATCTTAGAATCGAAGTATCATCTCGGGGTAGACAGTGAACCGATCTCGCGACACCCTGCCCCCTGTGCAAACGTTGACCCTCCCCTCGCTATTGTGGCTGTGCCTCTCGACCGCCTGGGCGCAGGATCCGCCCCCGCCCCCAGCGCCACCCGAGCCCGCCCCAGACGCGGAAGATGCCCCAGACGCGGAAGATGCCCCAGACGCGGAAGATGCCCCAGACGCGGAAGATGCCCCAGACGCGGAAGATGCCGAAGATGCCGAAGATGAGGAAGATGCCCCAGATGAGGAACCGGTAGATGCGTACCCGCGGCTCCCGATCCTTTCGGAGGCGCCCCCGGCCGCGTATCCGGCCGCTGCTCTGGAGCAGGGGTTAGAGGCCACGGTCATCCTGGAGATGCTGATCAGCCCGCTGGGTGAGGTGGTTTCGGCGAAGGTGATCGAGCCTGCTGGCGATGGTTTCGATGAGGCGGCTCTGTCGGCGGTGAAGAATTTTTTGTTTGAGCCTGCGCTTGATGCGGTGGGCGATCCGGCAGAGGCGACCATTCAGTATGCCTACCGGTTCTCGCTGGAGTTTGTCCCGGTGGTCAGCGTCGTGGGGCAGGTGCTCCAGGCGGGGACCCGCCAGCCGATCCGCGGTGCCCGGGTCACTGTGTTCGACACCACGCGGCGGGCCCTGCAGACGACCACCGACGACAACGGCGAGTACCGCTTCGCCGATCTGCCCGATGGGCGCTATGCGGTTGGGGTTCGCGCACCGGGCTATGGCGAAGAAGCCGTCGACGTCAACGTCAGCGTCGGCAACGTCGCTGAGGCGACCTTCTATCTGCGGCCCGACCGGCGGTGGGAGCAGGTCCAGGCCAACGAAGAGATGATCGTCCTCGGCGAGCGGATCGAGCCTGAGGTCATCGAGCGCCGGCTGCGGGCCGATGAGATCCGCGCGATGCCCGGGACCGGCGGCGACATCGTCCGCGCCGTCCAGAGCCTGCCCGGCGTCGCCCGCTCGCCGTTCAACGCCGGGCAGGTCATTATCCGGGGCACCTCTCCAGAAGACTCGGCGTTTTACCTGGGTGGGCTGCCGCTCCCGATCGTGTTCCACTTCGGCGGCCTGTCGACGGTCATCAACTCCGACTCGCTCAACGAAGTCGCTTATCTGCCCGGCAACTATGGGGTTCGCTATGGGCGTCGTCTGGGCGGCGCGATCGACCTGCGCACCAATAAGCAGCTGCCGCAGCGATCCCGCGGCTACCTGTCGGTGGACCTGTTCCAGTCTGCGGCCTTCGTCGAGCAGAAGCTGAACGACAACTGGGCGCTCACGATCTCGGGTCGCCGGTCTTATATCGACACCCTCCTCCAGCCGTTCATTACGTCGTTCGTCGGCGACGCCGGCTCCATCCAGCTGCCTCGGTTCTGGGATGTCCAGGCCCGGGCCCTCCGGCGCGCCGCGGATGGCAGCACCGTCGACATGATGTTCCTCACCAGCCAGGATCGGTTCTCGTACACCGAGTCCGATTTTGACGCTGAGGGCGGCTCCATCGAGTCGGTCATCTTCACCCGCTTCTCCAAAGGGTGGTTTCAGTGGCAGAAGCGGTATGACGGCGGCTGGCTGAGCGAGCTGACCCTCATCGGAGGTCCGGATGAGACCAGCGCGTCGTACCGATCAACCGACGAAGCCTTCGATCGAAGCAACACATATGGCGCGCGCTTCGAGCTGTATCGGGGCGTCCCGCCCGATGGGTGGGCGGGCTGGCGGATGGGCATCGACACCGAAATCCGACAGGTCGACTTTTTGTATGCCCTCGAAGAGATCAGCCCCTTCGTCACGTTCACCGGAGACGAGCGGGGCACCGCCGCCGTCGTCTACCCTGGCGTATACCTGGAGCAGACCCAGAAAGAGGGCTCCTTCGAGGCCACCCCGGGGGTGCGGGTGGACGCGATGCTGGTCGACTCCGGCTATCAAGCCATCTCAGTCGATCCCCGGATCTCGATGAAGTGGGAGGCCAACCCGACCTCGACGGTTCGGGCCAGCGTCGGCCGATACTCCCAGTTCCCCCAGCTCCGCGAGATCCTGGTCACCTCCAACGGTGAGCCGCTGCTCCAACCCGAGTGGGCCATCCAGGCCAGCCTGGGACTCCAACAGACGATCACCCCGGATCTGTCGTTTGAAGTGACCGGCTACGCGATGTGGCTACGTGACCTGATCTCCGGCCGGGAGGATCGCTTCGTCTTCCTGCTCGGGCCGCCGCCGACCGCTCCGCTGGATGTCGGCGACTACGCCAACGATGGGGTGGGCCTGAACTATGGCATCGAGACGTTGGTCCGATATGACGATCCGCGGTTCAGCGGATTTCTGGCCGCCACCGTTTCAAGAGCGTCCCGGATCAAGCGGCCCGACTTCGAGCAGACCCTGTTTGAGTATGACCAGCCCGTCGTGCTCACCGCAGTGGGCAGCTATAAGCTGCCGCGGAGCTATATGATCGGGTTGCGGGGGCGGTTTGGCTCCGGCAACCCCTACACTCCGGTCGTCAACAGCATCTTCAGCCTCGAAGAGCATGAGTATATTCCGGTCTACAACACATCCAACACAGCGCGGACGCCGACGTTCTACACCATCGACGTCCGCGTCGACAAGACCTGGACATACAAGAAGTGGCAGCCCATACACCGGGATCTCTTCCGACCAGTCAAAGCTCCAGTTGATCAGCTCGACGTTTCGACGGTTGGTCGCGTTCTGCAGATCCAGGTAGCCCGTCAGCTGCCACTTCTTGTATGTCCAGGTCTTGTCGACGCG
>JBCBLB010000350.1:0-10194 GCA_038520555.1 Myxococcota bacterium
TCGGTGGAGGACGCGTCCATGCCCGGAAGCTCCCACTTGGAGGGGTAGGCTTCGTGGATGGTCATCTGACGGACCGTGGTGATCATGTCGGGAAGCATCAGGTAAACCTGGATCTGCTTACGCTGGATGTTGCCCTTCTCGATCTCTTCACGCCACATATAGAAGCTGTCGATCTGCTGATAGACGCGCTTCATTTCGATGTCTTCGAACGAAGCACGACCGGGCTGCTTCATGACGTAGCGGTCGTCGCCCTGCATGAACTCCATGGTCTCCGAGGTCGAGACGACGCCCGAGACAGAGGTGAACTTGGAGTTCTCGACGGGCACGCCCGCGATCTCGACTTTGAAGTTGAAGGCGCCGATGTAACGGTCAAGGCCAAACTGCGGAGCACCTGCCATGATTCTCTCCTACGAAGGATTGGGTTGGGGTAGCGGATGGGCTCTGAAGATGACGCGGCTGGCCCCTGAAGAGAAGCCAGCCGACGAACATCGAGTCAGAAACTCAGGCTGCTCAGCCGACCGCCATCGGGGTCTGCTGGAAGCGGATGCGGATGAACTCTGCCGGGAACACCGGGCGGATCTGGACGTCGACCGTCAGCAGGCCAGCGCGGATGTCCGCTTCGGGGTTGTTCTCGCGGTCGCACTGGACCGAGAAGGCGTCCTGCCAGGAGGTGCCGTCCAGCATGCCCATGTTGTACAGGCGGAACAGGAAGCCAGCGATGGAGTCGCGGAGCGAGCCACGGGTGGCGTCGTTGTTCGGCTGGAAGACGGCCCAGTTGACGGAGTCGCGGACCGAGCGCTCGACGAAGAGGAAGAGGCGACGGACGTTGACGTAGTTCCACAGCGCGTCTGCAGCGACGGTGCGAGCACCCCAGATGCGGATGCCAGCGCCGGCGCGGTGACGGATGATGTTGATGCCCTTGACGTTGAGCGCGGCCTGCTCACGGTCACTGACCGAGGTGACCAGCTCAGAGATGCCGAGGACCTGCTCGTTGGCCGGTGCCTTGTGGACACCACCGCCTGCGCGGGTGTCGGTGCCAGCGATGACGCCAGCGACGAAGCCGCCCGGAGGTGCGATGATGTACTTGTCGCTCATGCCAGTGGCGAGCGGGTTGTCCACGATCATCCACGGCGAGTAGCAGGCGCCGTAGCCCGAGTTGTCACGGGGGGTGCAGCGGTCGAGGACGACGTCAGCGGCGAAGCCACCGAAGCGAAGCTCGCTTGCGACGGGCTCTGCGAGGGTCTGAAGCTCAGCGACCTCGTAGTCACCAGGGTTCTTGCCGTTCTCTTCGGTGATCCAGCGGAACTCGTTGACCTTGATGCCCCGGGGCGGCTTGGTCAGCAGGTACCGGGGAGCCTCGAGGACCGCGAACAGATCGCCGCGGCCAGCGGGGCCAGCGTACTCAAGAATGGCCTGCTGCCAGCCGATGTTCAGGCCGGGAGCGGTCAGCATCGCGACGACGCTTGCGCCGTCGTAAGCCTTCTCAAGGAAGGAGCGCTTGGCGACCGGGTAGGAGCCATCTGCGCCCTGAAGGGCGACCGACGGGAAGGCGTTGGCGCCACCGTTGGCGAAGAAGCCCGTGACCGACAGCTCGATGCGGCGCATACCGGGGTGGCTGCGGAGCCAGCCGTGCCATGCGTTCTTTGCGGCGGGGTCAAGGCTGTCCCAGACCACCTCGGCCTTGCTCTGGCTCATCTTGGGATCAGCCTCAAGGATGACCTCGATGAACAGGTTGCCGCCCCACTCAAGGCGCCATGCGTGGAAGCCGTCCATCGAGCTGAAGCTCGGAGCGGTGCCGTGCAGGCGATCGTGGATGTTGCCGACGTTCAGCGTGACCGGCTTGCCCTTGGGGTCAACCGCGCCGAGGTTGCCGGTGTGCTCAACGCCCTGCTCGGTGGCGTAAGCGCTGATCAGCTGGACGATCTTGTTCTCGTCAGCGCCGAAAGCCAGGTCCCACTCCGCCTTGTTGGTGGCTTCGTCGGTGGTGATGCTCATCAGAGCGCGGCTGACGGGGAAGCGAAGCAGGTCGCCCTTGTCCGAAGACATGGTGACCTTGTTGTCTGCGCCGGTCGGTGCGCGGACGTCCCACTTGCCGGGGAGAATGTCAGCGATAAGCTTATTGAATGCGTTGCCGCCAGCAGAGGGGGAAGCGTCGCCGCCACCCTTCTTGCCCTTTGCAGCCGGTGCGTCCGAAGACTCGAGCAGCAGGGGACGGAAAGCAAGAGCGCGGTTCCAGCTCTGGGCAGGATCACCTTCAGCAGGCCCCGGCAGATACATCCCGGCAGCCTTGCCGCGGCCCGGATAGAAAATGGTGGGGATGGTGATGACCGCAATGAAGCCAGTTTCAGTGGTGGAAGATGCTGCAACTGGACGCGGGCCAGAGGAGATCTCCTCGATGTAAACACCGGGAGTGCGGTACTCGGGCATGTAAGAATCTCCGCTTGATGGTGCCTGAGGTAGGGCGATGACCCCTGGGCGCTATGCCTCGGGGTCGGGTACGTAAGGTGGGTGCACTTTGAGTGTCCCAGCAATGACTCTCTGGGACAGTACATGGCGCGGCTGCTTGGTAAGACCCTGCGAATGAAGGGCCATCAGAGGATATTTCAGGTCGTGAATCCCATGAAGAACGTCGACCGGAGAAGACAGAGCAGCGGTACGCTGAACGTCGACTCCGAACCATCGCGCCCGCTCATGGCCACCAGCTGACAGAGAACGCGCGCGCCAACGCAGTCCTGCCGGACGGAGCATGCCGTCATCAACTGGAGCAGTCGATTCCGGGGGGGTTGAATTTGGCCGATCGTGGTTCATCAGGGGGGTGTGACTCGGAAAGAAAAATCCCAGCGACGGTCCGAACCTTGCCGGAGCTATCCCACTCCTGTCAAGGGGACCTCCACCAGCGCAGGCTCGCTCCCAGACCTACAACGCAAGCTCTGAATGATTCAACCCTGCCTCCACCCAACCACCCCCCGCTGATCGATCTTCGGGGCGAAGTCATAGACGATTCATATAGATTTCGTCGACCTTTCCCTCTATTCCAAGGGGGGGATTTTTTCTCCCTGGGTCTGAAAGAGTCCACCCTCCATTTGCGGGGCGGTTCAAACTCAAGTGGCGCACCCGTCAGTTTCTTTTGCAGATCAGAAGGTGCCCATCGGCCATAAAGCCTTGTCGTGTCAACTCCACCGAGAACCCGATCTCGCGCGCGCAGTCCACCACCAACCCCAACGGGTGAAGCCACAACCGCTCGGTGGATCGCAGCTGCTCCACCCGCCCCCCGCCACGGGCGACCTGAAAATGAAACTCCAGAACACACTGCCTCCCTTCAAGCCGCGGAACCACCAGCCGCGCCAGCTTGAAATTGGGAGCCGTGTACGTTTGCATCCACGCCTTCCCCGGCTCAAACCGCTCCGGCGTAACCCAGGGCTCGACCAACAACACCCCCCCCGGTCGGAGCGCGGTATGGAAGGCCAACAGGCCCCTCAGGAGACCTTCTTCCGGGTCAAGATAGCCCACTCCACCGAACAAACAGAGCAGCGCATCCCAGACTCGCCCGGGCTGGAAGGTCTCCATGTTCGCCTGGAAAAAATCCCCCCCGGGCACTCGCCACGCCGCCTGACGGAGCATCTCGCGATCGAGATCAAACCCGCTGACGGAGAACCAGGGCTGAAGGCATTCGAGGTAGCGCGCCGTCCCACAGGCCGCCTCCAGCACGTCCGATCCGTTCCCGACGCCCGCCTCATTCAGCAGCAGATGGATCTTCTGGGCGTCGCCTTCATAGTCTTTGTATGCGTAAATATAGTCGTACAACGCTGCAGCCCCGGGTCGCACGTCACTTCCCGAGGCTAAGGTTGTGCTTCTTGATCAGACGGTAGAGGACATGGCGGCTGGACAGCCCGAGCGCCCGCCACGCCTTCTCCTGGTTGCCGCTGTGTTGGTCGAGGACGGTCTGAATCTCGGCTGGGTCGAGCGTTTCAGGGTCAGTGAAGCCGCCAGGGGGTCGGGGCTGCTTGACCTTCAGCTCGGCCTTCACTTCTGGCGTCAGGGCGATATAATCGGTCGGGCTGCTCGACATGGCCAACCACAGCAGGCTCTCCAGCTCCCGAACGTGGAGCGTGTAGTCATGTTGCATCAATCGAGAGATGAGGTCTGGCGCCAACCGTGGCTCACCATCCCGGCTGAAGCGGGCGAGGTCGGGCTCCTTCTCGATGACGTTCTGGAGGAGCTTTCGGGCCAGCAGCGGGATGTCTTCGAGACGCTCCTGGAGGCGGAGGGTGTGGATCCGGAGCTTCAACCGCGCGACCAGATCCGCCTTCAGCTCGTCTGACGATCGGTTTGTCGCTGCGATAAAGCGCAGATCGGCACGTCGGGGCGTCGAGTCGCCAAGTCGTTGATACTCTCCCCCGGTGTCGAGGACCCGTAACAGGTGCGTTTGCACCTCAGAGGGGAGCTCGCCGAACTCATCGAGGAACAGGGTCCCACCGTCTGCGCTGCCGATCAGACCGAGGCGGTGCTGCATTCCGGGGTTCGGGTAGTCCTTGATGTTCCCGAACAGCTCTGCGTCAGCGAGGGTCGGCGGGATGGTTGCAGCGTTTCGGCAGATGAGGGCGTTGCCGGTCCGGCGGGAGAGGGTGTGGATCGCCTGTGCGGCCAGCTCCTTGCCGGTGCCGCTCTGGCCGAGGATCAAGACATGGACATCGCGTCGGGCGAGGAAGGCGAGCTGATCACGGAGCGCCCACATCACCGGGGTTTCACCCACCATCCCGACGCTGTCCGGCTCCCCGAAGTCATGAAGCGGCCCATTGTGATACCGCAACGCAGGCATCCGGGTCGGCCGGCGGATACAATACAACAGCAGCTGGTGCTGAATCTCAAGAAGGTCGCCCGGGCGAATGATAGAGCGCCGGATGGGCCGGCCATTGACCAGAACCGCCGGCCGACCGATGTTGTCCACTCGAAGGCCACCACCGCGGGCCGGTGTGATGCGGAGCTGCTCGCGGGACATTCCCCGCCCCAGGAGCTCTGGTGCTGGCGCGAGGGCGTCGGGGCGCTGGGTATAGAAGCGAACCCGCTCCCCGTTCTCCGGGCGGCTCCAGGCGCGGCCAAGGACCCGCGCCTCACAACCAGAGGGGAACAGAGCGACCTGGCCTACACGATACGGCTCCGCCCGGGACCAGACCAGCACCAATGCTGTGCATTCGGACTCGTTCTCACCGAACGCCTCCAGCCATGGAGAGTCCACATCGGTCAGCGTATCGCCACCGTACGACTTCAAATCTCCTCCTCAATTGATTGTAATCGAACCGGTGGTGTGCATCACCACCCTTACCCGGACACACCGTAATCTGGCCGATTTTTCCTCTAATGAAACCCGATCCTGTCCGATGCAATCACCGGATGGTCGTGCCGACCTTTCCTCATCTCTTCGAGAATAGCCGATGGCCCTCGCGTGGTTGAACAAATGGTTCTCTGGCGCCCCTGAACCGGCCGCAGGCCCAACGCCTGTCATGGATGAAGCGCTCGACGAAGCGACCCAGCTGCGAGCCACTTTGTCCGAGATGCCCATCGAGCCCCCTGAGTGGTGTGAGGGCGCCCCCCCGTCCCTCGATGCGTCGGTCACCAGAGAATGGCTCATCGATGAAGCCCGACAGATCCGACGCTGGTCCCGCGGTGATTCTACCCTGTCGATGCTCGCCGCCCATCTGGTCCGGACGCTCTCCGCTGACGATCTGACGTTGCCTCCCCTCCCAGAGACCGCGATGCGGCTCTTCGAGCTTCTCCAAAACGAAGAGATCTCGATCAACGCCATCGTCGAGACCCTCAGCAACGATCCGGCGCTCGTCCAGCGGGTCTGGGCGAGAGCGAGCTCCGCCCACTTCGCCACCCCACCGAAAGATCTGAAGTATGCCGTCGCCCGCGTTGGGATGGATGAGCTGTCCCGAATGGCCGCATCAGAGCTGATCTCGGCGCGGATGTTCAAGACCGCCGTCATGCACCGGGTCGCGGAACGGGCGCGGTTTCGAAGCCTGCTCACCGCCGAGCTGGCCGCGGCGAACAGCAACCTGCCCCGAAATGAGGCGTTCCTCTCCGGGCTGATGCACGCCACCGGTGCGTTGATGATGCTCCGAACCGTTCCGCAGGAGTCGCCGTCGGTGCTCGCGTTGTTGCCTTCGATCCTCAGACGGTTCGAAGCGCCGCTCGCGATGCTGGTCCTGAATGTCTGGGACATGCCCGAGCAGGTGACCTTCGCGGTTGGGATGCAGTCGAACCCGGAGAAGCTTCCTCCTGAAATCCGAGAGATGGGGCGGTTGGTCCGCTCCTCCTCGATCGCGGCGTATGGGGCGGAGAAGTATGCGGAGGGGGTCAATATCCATGCCCTCGAGGCGCTCAAGCACGTTGTACCGGCCCACGTGTCGCCGGTTGAGCTGTTCCTCGACGCCAACCGTCGGTTCGAGCGGATGTCCACAACATAGATGCAGGTGGGATGACAATCTGTCATCCAGGCGAACCCGGCAGCGGATGTTGGTGACAGGTTTTCACTCCCAGCACAAAAGCGGGGTGTGAAGATCGGTCACCGGATCGCCCAGAACACCGACGGAGTTGATATCAGTGTGGGCAGCCTCTCCTCGGTTGGGCCGCCAGGCGGCTGGTACACTTCTTGCTGCCTGGGTGAACGACCTCCCTCCACTTTGACCAGGATGCCCAGAGGACTCCCATGAGCGCAGTCAACACCTGGACCATCGCAGGCATCTTCCTCGGCGTCGGCCTCATCGGCTGGCTCGGCGCCATGGGCACCACCCGGATCGCATCCGGTTACCTCGCCCTCCCCGAAGACGCGACCCTCATCAACGCCGCAGCCGGCGGGGCCGTCATCGCCCCGACAGGCGGCGATGACGGCCCCGCCGCTCCAGAGCGCCCTCCCCGCTCTCCACGGGCGAAGTCCAAGAACAGCTACGTCGACCCCATCGTCGCGCGAAGCATCTTCGACTCCTCGAAAAT
Organism: Myxococcota bacterium; assembly: GCA_038520555.1. Classification (GTDB taxonomy): domain Bacteria; phylum Myxococcota_A; class UBA796; order UBA796; family UBA796; genus JBCBLB01. The sequence continues at coordinate 6,994 of JBCBLB010000350.1, forward strand.
CGGCGCTGTCGCCGAAGAAGCTGTCGTCACAGGCGATGAGCGGAAGTCCAACCTCAAGGTCGTCCTGCTGGCCACCATCGTCGCGGAGCCCAGCGCGTACTCCTCTGCGCTGATGGCCGAAGACAAGTCCAGCCCCGCCGCGGGATATGGAATCGACGATGACCTGCTCGGCGAAGCGACCATCGTCGCCATCGAGCCCAAGAAGGTCATCATCAAGCGCACCGATGGGACCATCGAATATATCGCGATGGGCGAAGACGGCGGCAAGAGCGAACCCGTCGCCGCCAAGAGCAGCTCGCGCGAGCCCGACCCCGAGAGCGGCGTCTCCAAAGTCGGCGACAACAAGTACGTCGTCGACCAGGACACCTTCGATCGGCTGCTGGAGAACCCCGAGCAGCTCTACACCCAGGTTCGGGTCGTGCCCCACAAGAACAAAGACGGCGAGATCGATGGATACCGACTCTCGGGCATTCGCCGGAAGTCCTTCTTCTACCAGCTCGGCGTAAAGAACGGCGACATCGTCCACAGCGTCAACGGCAAGCCGCTGACCAGCATGTCCGCCGCCATGGACGCCTACAACTCTTTGACCAGTTCGCGGGAATTCAGCTTTGATCTCACCCGCCGCAACAAGCAGCAGACCTTCGACTACGAAGTCCGCTGACGGTCGCTCCCCTTCCCTGCGCTCCCCTGCTGACGCTGACGCTGAATCTGACGCGGAATCTGTAAAAGGAAACACCAACGATGCTGAGACGGTTGACTCCCCTGACCCTGTTGATGCTGGCGTTCTCTACGCCTGCCTGGGCACAGGACGATGAAGAAGACAACGGCGACGCAGAGACCGAACAGTCCTCAAGACAACGGCCGCCCAAGATCTCTTCATCGACCACCCAGAAGGTCACCCTCGACTTCGTCGACACCCCTCTGATGGACGTCATCAAGTACTTTGCTGAAATTACTGGTCGAAACTTCATTCTTCAGGAAGACATCAAAGGTTCGGTCACGATCATCAGCCACCGCCCCGTCACCGTCGGCGAAGCCTATGAGGCCTTCCTCACCACGCTCAACATCGAAGGCTTCACCATCTCCACCGTCGGCGGGATGAACACCATCATCCCCACCAAGGAAGCCCCCAAGCGGCCCATCCAGGTTCGGGAAGGCAGCAACATCCCCTACACCGACGGATACGTCACCCAGCTCATCCAGCTGGAGAACGTCTCGGTCTCCGACATCACCTCGGTCGTTGAGAAGTTCGCCGGCGGTTCCGCCCAGATCGTCGCCTATGCCCCGACCAACACCCTGATCATCGTCGACTCCGCCGTCAACATCCGGCGGGTGTACTCGATCATCAACAAGCTCGACGTCTCTGCGCCGAAGGCCCGGATGGAGATTATCCCCCTCGCCCACGCCACCGCAGCAGAGGTCAAGCAGGTCATCGAGCAGCTGTATGGCTCCGCTGAGAGCTCCACCGACAACAGCTCCTCGAACTCCCGTTCGAGCAGCCGGCGTGGTTCTACTGCCGCAGAGCGGAGACGGAACCGACGAAACCGCGATCGTGAGAACAGCTCGGCCTCCTCGAGCGCAGACTCCACCAAGGTCGGCGCCGAAGGCAAGTACATCGAGAAGATCATCGACGACGAGCGGACCAACTCGCTCATCGTGCTGGCCAACGATGAGGCGATGCAGGCCGTCAAGGATCTCATCGCCCAGCTCGACGTCGACGTCGACCCTGCCAGCCGGGCGGGCATCCACGTCATCTACCTTGAGCATGCCAAGGCCGAAGACGTCGCGACGGTGCTCTCCAACCTGTCTGAGAACAACTCCTCGAACAACAGCCGGAACACCAACAACGCCGCCCGCCGCCGGCTGCAGCAGGCCCGCAACCAGTCAGGCAACAACGCCGACGCCGACTCTGACGCCAGCAGCGGCTCGGCGGTCGCGGCCCTGGACAGCGGCGTTCGGATCACCAGCGATGAGAACACCAACTCGCTGGTCATCGTCGCCACCAATGACCAGCTCCAGGTCCTCAATACGGTCATCCAGAAGCTCGACATCCGACGCAAGCAGGTGTTCGTTGAGGCGGTCATCATGGAGCTGACCAGCGAGGACAGCAACAACACCGGCCTCGGTGTTCACATCGGCCGCCCCAGCGATGACAGCGAGAATGCGGTCATCAACGTCCTCTCTGCGCAGCTCGGGGCGTCCTCGCTGGGGCTGAGCCAGGATCTGCTGTCTGGGACGGCCGCGGGCGTCTTCGGGCCCTCCATCGATGTGCCTGTCACCGGCACGGACGGGACCGCCACCAGCCTGTCCATTCCCGCCTTCGGCGTGGTCCTCCAGGCGTTGCAGTCGAACACGGCGACCAACATCCTGTCGACGCCCAACATCCTGACCACCGACAACGAAGAGGCCAAGATCATCGTCGGTCGGAACGTCCCGTTCCCGGTCAGCAACGCCTTCAACAACGTCGGCCAGCCCGTCATCAGCTTCCAGCGCGAGGATGTGGCCATCACCTTGCAGGTCACCCCCCAGATCAACGAGTCGAACTTCGTCACCCTCGAAGTCTTCCAGGAAGTTCAAGAGGTTGAGGGCGACATCAGCGCCCTCGATGCGAACTCTGGCGGCCCGATCACCTCGAAGCGCTCTGCGGAGACCACCGTGGTCGTCCGTGACAACCAGACCATCGTCCTCGGCGGGCTGATGGGCTCCACCGACTCCGAGGTGGAGACCAAGATCCCGGTCCTCGGCGACATTCCGCTCATCGGTCGGCTGTTCCGCGGCTCTCAGGTCACCACCCGGAAGACCAACCTGCTCATCTTCCTCACCCCGCACGTCATCGATGAACCTGCGGACCTCGAAGAGGTGTATCGGGTCAAGGTCGCGCAGCGGCAGGAGTTCGTCCGCCGCTTCTATGGAAAGAGCCGCGAGGAGCAGGAGCAGGAGCTGGCCAAGCTGCTGCAGTACTCGATGAACCGCGTCGATCAGCCCAGCGTCTACCGCGGCCCTGACGAGAGCCGCTCCGGCGGCACCTTCATCGAGCAGGACGTCAGCGGGTCGAGCACCCCGATGAACGACGCCACCCCCCCCCCCCCCCCAACCCCCCCACACCCCACCCAAAGAAAAAAAAAAAAACAAGGGAAAACAAACCCAAACCCCACAAAAAAAAATATAAAAAACCCCCCCCCAAACCCCCCCCGAAAAAAA
>JBCBLB010000376.1:0-9511 GCA_038520555.1 Myxococcota bacterium
ATCTTCGGCGGCCAGATCGCGGCGTGGTGTGACATCTGCGCCGCCATCTCTGCGCAGCGGTTCAGCCGCGGGCCCGTGGTGACCGTCTCGATGGATCAGCTGCACTTCCTGCGCCCCGTCCGCCAGGGCATGATCGTCGTCTTCAAGTCCCAGGTCAACCAGGCGTGGAACACCTCGATGGAGGTCGGCGTCCGCGTCGACGCCGAAGATCCCACCCACGGCACCATGCGCCACTGCTGCACCGCATACCTGACCTTCGTCGCCCTCGACACCCATGGCCAGCCCCGCGGCGTGCCCACCCTCGATGTCGGGGAAGATTCGGTCGCCGCCCGCCGCTGCAACGAGGCGGACCAGCGCCGTGAGGCCCGGCTGAAGATGCGGGAGAAGCGAAAGAAAGCCTTAAAAGACGGAACGTAGGCGCATACGGTTTCCCATCAACCTCGACGACTTCCCGTCGACCCTTTAAGGGAGAGGCATGAAGGACCGCTTCGACAAAGCTGCGATGACGACTGCCCGCCGGATGGCATGGCTGGGTGGTACCGGACTGTCGCGGTCTTAGGCCGTCCCTGGCGCGCTCGCGCGCAATGAGCATCCCATCGGCTGGGGGCTGATCCCCCCTCTGGGCGACGGGACCCTCTCTCTCGGGGATCGTTCATACAACAGAGGAGGCGACCATGAGCGCCGTCATCATCGAAATTCGCGCCGCAGAGGGCGGAGCGGATGCCAAGGACCTCGTCGAGGTTCAGTTCAACATCTACAACCGATTCGCCGCCCGGAGGCGGCTTTAGCATCGAAGTCCTCGACCGACGCCCCGGGATCCTCATCGCCCGCGCGAACGGAAAAGGCGCCGCAGAAGCATTCTCTCGGGAGGGTGGTGGGATGCGGTACCAGCGCGTGCCGCCCACCGAGAAGAGAGGACGCGTACACACCTCGACCGTCACGGTCTCCGTCTTGCCCGAACCCAAGACCGTCTCGACATGGCTCAACGAGAAGGATCTGCGCTGGAAGGCCTGCCGATCGGGGGGAAAAGGAGGGCAGCACGCCAACAAAACCAGCTCCGCGGTACAGCTGACCCATACCCCCACCGGGATCCAGGTGCGCGTCGAGTCGACCCGCTCCCAGAGCCACAACAAGGAGTCCGCGCGTCAGCTCCTGGCCGCGAGGCTGCAAGCCACTGCAGAGGCCCGCCAGACCGACGCCCGCAACGCCCGCCGCCGAGCACAGGTTGGACGAGGGATGCGCGGCGACAAGCGGCGCACGATCGCCGTCCAGCGCGGAAGCGTCACCGATCACAAGACGGGCAACAGCACCACATGGCGACGCTATTCACGAGGTCACATCGAAGACCTCTGGTGATCCAGGGCGTCTCCTCATTCCAACCATAAGAGACGGGCCATTTCGGAAACCCATCGGGCACGACTCTTACACTGGGGCTCAGGGGAATGATGCGCCACGCGCTGCGCCGTCCCCTTCTACCAGATCTCAGAATTAAACCGCACTACTCGATAATCCTGGGCGACGCGCCTTAAGCGGCTGAAGTTCTCCGCGGAACATTGGGGGCTGTTCTCAAACAGCCCCCACCCCCCGTATCTGTACCTTCCCAACGCGATCAGCCCATCACTGCATTAGACATTGATCGCGTCAAAGAAGAGCTGATCTTCGCTCGGACGACACACCTTGACAGCTTCGCTGATCGGCTGAGAGAAGACCGGCTCACCTGGATTATTCAGCCGGTTATCACAGGTGATAAGCCGTTTTCGATCTCCTATAGCCATGATGACTTCGCCTATGTCGAGGATCTGGGTCTTGTTCGGCGCAGTCCGGACGGTGCGGAGCCCCTGCTTCCCAGTCCATCTCTTCCTGCTCAATACTTTGATTCTTCAAATATGCTGCAAATAAGAGTACATATAAATACTTAGGTGTTTGTTTCTGAAGCTTCTGAACCTGGAGACTGGCAGATGGTGCTCGGCGTGGGGTGACTGCTTCTGCGGTGTTCAAAGTGGGGATGGTCTGCGGGATGCCTCAGGTGCCGAGAGGTGAATGGTGAAACTATCCCGACGAGAGTGGTTACGAGGGGCTGCGGCTGGTGCGACGCTGGGTGCATTGGGTGTGGGTGTTCCGCGCCTGGGTCATGCGCTGTCCAACACCAGGCCAAACGCATCCCGCAAGAAAGTTCTTGAGATCTTCATGGCCGGCGGGCTGTCCCACCGAGAGACCCTCTGGGTCGAAGACCCGGATGTTTCTCCGGTGTGGCGGAAGATCACCAATAAAGCCTGGGATCAGCTCCTCGCGGCCGGAGCCCCCTCTGGCGTATCGTTGCCACGCACGCTGGACCGGGGGACCTACCTCGTTGGCAAAGAGACCGTCCGAGACCATGCGAAGAAGACCATCAGCACAGGAAAAGAGGTCTACCTGGGGCCCTGTGGGAGCGTCCTCCAGGGAACGCCGCTCTGGTCGAGTATGCGCCTGGTCTCGCTCGGCCATGACCTGACGCCACACGGACCCGCCCAGAGCCTGGCCTGCACAGGGCTACCGGATGGACGGGGTCGGCAGGCTGGAACGGGAACCGTCATCAAGCGGCTCCACGGCAGCAACGCGATGACATCCTTCGCGATCACGGTGGCTGCGGGCACAAGCGGGCCTGCGTTTCTGTCTCAGTTGCGGGTCGGCGAGCACAGCCACCAGAACCGTCCTCTGGTGGTGCCCCTCGCGAGCCCCACCTTCCTGCAGAACCTGAACCGTTCGCGAACGACTGCGCAAGACCGTTTGTCCCAATATTACAAGGACGAATACGTCCAGGCGCTGACCTTCAACGGGACCGCCGATCGGGCACGCTCCCGCTCGTTTGACGCCTATGCGGCCAGCCTCTCGGACACCCTGAACGCCGCGACGCTGCAGAAGGCGCTCCAGAAAGCGTCGTTCACGTATCCGACCAACCAGGGCGTCTGGTCCACCTATGCCACCCAGAGCGTCCGGATCGCCGCCACCCTGCTTCAGGACAGCCGCTGCATGCACGCCTCGGTCACGGACTATGGCGCAAACGCGAACTATGACTCCCATTTTCCCAATCCGAAGACATTCGAGCAGCACGCCCTGGACTGCACCAGCAACGTGATCAGTCTGCTCTGGACGCTGGTCGATCTGGTCGCCAAGAAGATCCTGGATCTGAAAAACACGCTGATCGTGGTTCACAGCGAGTTCGGACGGATCCGAGACGTGGCCAAACAGATCGGGACGAACCACTGGTCACGCGGCTACGCCGCGCTCCTGTTCGGAGGCGGCCTGACCGACCGCAAGGTGCTGGGCTCGATGGCCTTCGACGCCTCCGAGCTGCCCAAGGACGCGTACGGCGGCCGGGCCGCGGGTGGTTTCGACACCAACACCGGCTTCGTGCCCGCGGACCTACGGGCTGCGATCCTGTACGCCGCGGGCGTCTTACCGTTCCACCACAGCGTCTTTCAGGTGGACGAGACCTCGCTCAAAAACATCCCGGGCATCACATCCATCGGCGACGCCGAGACTCTGCTTGTTTCCCGTTTCTTCGGTCCCTGAGGAGCTTTCCATGCGTTCGGTTGTCTCTCTTCTGCTCTCTGTTTCTCTGACGGGCTGTTGGTGGTACGCGCCCCCCAATGACGCCGGAGATGCAACATGGGTTCGCCAGGTGATCCCAGCCCTGCTCGGTCGCAACGCCAAGAACAGCGCTGAGGTGGACGCGCTCGTCAACATTGCCCAGCGACACGGCCGCTCGGCGGTCGTTGCGCTGCTCTTCGAAGAAGAGGCCTTCGCACCCTACTGGGCGCAAGTCCTCGCGGATGCCCTGAAGGTCCACCGGAGGGGCCCCTATCGACCCCGGGATGGTTGCTTCGGGCCGCCCACTCTGCACCCCAGCCAGCACGACGATCTCATCCATCACGTAACCACGGAATCGGTCACCGCCCCGTTCTGCGTCCCTCCCCAGATCATCCCTCCCCGGGTCGTGCTCGATCTGGAACAGGCTGAGGCGAAGCTGTTCGCGGACGATCCGATCGGTGAGCCGATGACGCTCGCACCGCCGCTGGAGGACGAGGTCGCTGAGTTGATGGCGGCTCCCGACCCTGCGTTGGACATCCTGTTAGACGGGTGGCTGCCCGAGAATCGCACCTGGCGCTTTCCTGAAGGGAGCGATCTTAGCGACGATTTCGACGGCCAACTCGTTGAGTGCAGGTCCTTCAACATGACGGACCTGCTCCACGCTGCGGTGCGAGAGGACGGCATGGATGCGCTCATGATCGGCTATTTGCCCGTTTTTTCCTCTTTTGGGCAAGCTCTGGCCTCTCCGATCGTGCATGGCGAGATGTTCCGGTCGGTGTACCTGGACCGCAGCCCCGATTGCCTGAGCTGTCACACCACAACCTACTCGACGACCAACCAACGCCCGAACAACAACGACTGGGATCGGTTCACGCCGGCGAGCAGCACCTTGCCAAACGTCATCGATTTCGAAGGCGGAGCGTTCTCAGGGATGACCCACTACGGAGGCAACGGCGAGCTCCAGACCACCGTGATCAACAACTTCTTCCGCCCCGACGTTCACGTCACCCACGGGGGAATGCGGCCCTGGGGATTCGCTGAAGAGTGCGTGACCAACCCGGTCTCCCGGTTCACCAACGATATGACCCACGGCGGCTTCGCGAGCAGAGTAACAGAGCAGCGGCACGCAAACGGCCACGTGCTCTGGCATGCCACGTTCTCGGGGATGGGACCCTCAACCACGCTTTCGGTGCTGGATCTGGTGGACACCCTCCAGGACGGGACCCAGACACTGGGCCGCTTCCAGCTCCAGGCCCCCACCACCTACCGGCTCCAGCGGCAAACCGATGCGGCTGGCAATGTGACCTACGATCCGGTAGCCAACGGCAAAGATCTGGTCACCGACGCAACGCTCGCGGACAGTTGTGCCGGCTGCCACCCCGGCTACAACGGCGCGCCGGACCTCTCCCTGGTCGTCCCGACCCTGACCGATCAGAAGCTCTACGCGATCATGCGGGATGGCTCGCTGAAGATGCGCCCCCTTTCCTGGAACGATAGGGAACGCCGTGAGGTGATCGCGTATTTCCGGGATACCTATGGCGAGCCCAACATCCGGGCGCTCGATGACCCCAACCACGCATACGCCAGCCTCGTCGCCATGGCGCTCGTAAACGACGTCTGGACGGAGGTGATGGGGCACCCCATCGTCCTGGAGCACGGCTTCCCTCGCAACCCCGAGCAGGCCCTTGTCCTCGAAGGCCTGACCGTCGAACTCACGCAACGCTGGTCGCTCAAGGACCTGCTCACGAACATCGTCCTCTCGGAGGCCTTCTCGCGCCGCTCTCCGTCGATGTCACCCGCCGGCACCGGGTACGCGCTGCCGATGGTCCACGATCCGCTCGCTGCGGTTCCCCACACCCCAACCCAACCCGAAGAGGACGCCAACAGCGAAGGAGACGGCGTAGCACGTCGATCCGTCCCCAGCGTCCTGCTGGCGGTGCACCATGCCCTGGGCTGGCCCGCACCTCAGATCCTCGCCGACCAGAGCCGGTACCCAACCCAAACCCTCCAGACCCAATTGGGACGCTTCGAGAGCCTCTCCAGGCCCGGGGTTGACGAGGTCGCCTTCGACACCTTCCTCACCTGGGAGAGCGAGGTCGCCTCCTGCGAGAAACCCGACATCGTGGACGCCGGTGACGTGCGACTGAACACCGGACACCCCGGCAGGCCTGGTGATCCGGTCGGCCCCGACGCATGGGAGGACTATATCGACCACCTGATGGCCCGCTCATCGTACCTTTCCCTCGAAGAGGCCGCACGCGCCATAAAGGACCGCCTGCTCACCGACCAGGCGCTGTCGGCCACCGAGCGTACACGGCTCGAAGACCTCTTCGGTGCAGACCTGGGCGATCCGCTCACCGGCTATGAGGATGAGCTGCGCGCGTATTGTGGTGTGTTGCTGACCAGCCCACGCTTCCTGCTACGAAACCTGGATCACCAGACCTGGGAGCCCCCGATGGTCGAAGACTGTTGGGAGCCCGACTGCTTCCCCCTGGAGACCATCGATCCCGACGAATGGCCCGCCGGTCCCTTTATCTGGGCGGTGGATCTCTGCCCGAAAGACGAGCCCTGCACGGAAGCGGACTTCTGCGACCACTACGCCACGACGGCGAGGTGGTTGATGGCAGACTGGCGCTGCGAGTAAGCGTCAGCGGCCGCCTTCCCTCAACGCTCTGACCCCATAGGAAACCGGCCGAGGCAACGGACTCACCGACGTTGTCTGTGTCTGCCCTTCACGTCGCCTCGCTGGACAGGGACCGGGTAGGAGATTACAGATGAGGTACCTTGCAGGGAGAAGCTGGCTGCTGTGACCCTGCGCCAACCCCTCCACCAACCATGCTGGTTGGATGGTCTTTTCTTGTGCGCAATCCATGAGCAGCCCCAATGCCTGTATCCCTGAAGCGTCTCGCCCGAGCGATGGCCCGCGATGGTCTTCATGTTCGCCGTGAGCGAGGCGCCTGGCACTTTCAACGCATCGACGACCCGGACATCTCCGCTGAGGTGTTGATGCCCGACGGCTTCGCCGTCGAGAACCGCGCGGTCCATCAGTTGATGGGCTTCGCAGCCGCCGCCCATCCGGACGGCGGGCGGGTCCACCGAACCATCGCCACCCCGGACTTCCACCCCGGATCGGTGGTGCCGGTGGGCGCCGTAGTCGAGACCTCATCCGATATGGTCATTCCCCAGGCCGTCGGCACCGACATCAACTGTGGGATGCGCCTGCACACCGTCGATCTCGATCTGGCCGGGTTCTCGGCGCGGCGGGACGACTTCGTCGAGCGGGTCAAGCGAGACCTGCTTCTCGGCGCCCGAGACCTGCCCATGACGCCCGCAGCGATGAACGGCATGTTCCGCCACGGTCTGATGGGATGGCTCGATGCGATCCGGGCCCGCCCCATAGGCGACCTGGCCCGAAGCGACATCTCCCAGTTGGAAGCCGAGATCGAGCGGAGTTATCGGCTCGGCAGCGAGGAAGGTGACCCGAAGTGGGCGCCCGAATCGCTCCGGACGGCGGATCGGGAGACGCTCCGCGACAGCTACCTGGCCACGGTCGGAGGGGGCAACCACTTCGTCGAGATCCAGGTGGTCGAGGCGATCCTGGACGGCCCGACGGCCTGGGCCTGGGGCGTCCGCCCTGGCCAGATCGCCGTGATGGTTCACACCGGCTCTCGCGGCGTGGGCCGGGCCATCGGTCGCCGCTGGATCGAGCATGCCCGGGTCTCCTGGCCGACCGCTCACCGCCGCCCGGTGTCCGGCATCACGCCGCTGTCGGGCGATGCGGCGCGCGACTACATCGAAGCGATGTGGACCGCCGCCAACTATGGCGCGGTCAATCGGATGTTGATCGCCGAGCTGGTGCGCCTGCGGATGCGAGAGGTCTATGGCCCGAACCTCTCCGGAGACCTGATCTTCGATGCCCCCCACAACCTGATCTTCGAGGAGAACGGCCGATGGGTCCACCGCAAGGGCGCTACCCCGGCGCACCAGGGGGATCCGGTCTTGATCCCTGGTTCGATGGGGCATCCGTCCTATCTGCTTCGAGGGCTGGGCTGTGAGCGATTCTTGTCGTCCGCATCTCATGGCGCCGGTCGCGCCCTCAGCCGCCATGAGATGTTCCTCAAGGATCGGGATGGAGAGGACCTCGGCTTAACCGACGTCTGCTGCATCACCCTCAAAGAGGAGCGCCGCATCCAGGAGGCGCCCGCCGCCTATAAGCCCATCCAGCCCGTCATCGATGCACAGGTCGAGGCCGGCGTGGCCGCGCCCGTCGCCCGAATGCGTCCGCTGCTGACCTTCAAAGCCTGAAGAGGAATCCATCCGCCTGAGGAAGGCACCTGGCAGAGGGGGGGTGGCCCGATTAATATGGGTGGGTGACCACCCATATTTATCAAAGGACTTCCAATGACGCTTCAACGCCAGACGATCGCGGTCGAAGGGATTCCAGTTCACCTGATCGAAGCGGGGGACGGGCCGCCGGTCTTGTTGCTACACGGTTGGCCGACCCATTCGGGGTTGTATCGCAACATTCTTCCCGTGATCGCACCGTATCGACGGGCCATTGCGATCGATCTGCCTGGGTTTGGGGCGTCTGGGAAGCCGCAGGATGCCTCCTACAGCTTCCGGTTCTTCGACCGCGTTCTGGATGGGGTATTGGATGCGTTACACGTCTCTGATGTCGGGCTGGTGGTTCATGATCTGGGGGGACCCATCGGGATGCACTGGGCGACCCAGAACATCGGCCGGGTGCGTGAGCTGGTGATGCTCAACACCGTCGTGTTTCCAGACATGTCCTGGATGGTCAAAGCCTTCGTCCTGTCGACCATGGTGCCCGGTATTCGCCGGATGTTGTCCAGCCCTGCGGGGATTCGGGCGTCGATGCGGTTCGGCGTGGTGGACAGATCTCGAATCAATGATGCGGTGGCGGCGCTGTATCAAGCTCCTTTTTCCGATCGGGCGGCACGGAAAGCGCTGCTGAAGACCGCCCATAGCCTACACCCCAGGGGGTTTGAGACCATCACCGAAGCGCTCCCCCGGTTCACCATGCCGGTTCGACTCATCTATGGCGAAGACGATCGGATCCTGCCGGATGTGGCGAAGACGATGGCCCGGATCTGCACAATCCTTCCCCATGCAACGATGACGTCGATTCCGAACTGTGGTCACTTTCTGCAGGAAGATCGTCCTGAGCAGGTGGCCGCGCTGCTGGCGGAATTCTTCGCCGATGCGATGGAGACCCCGGCCTGATGGCGCGGATATCGAAGGAAGCGCGCGAAAAGGTTCGGCACAGGCTGCTGATGAGCGCAGCCGACCACTTCGCCCGCCAGGGGTTCTCTGGGGCGAACATCAACCAGATCTCCCTGGACGCCGGCTTCGCGAAGGGGACGGTCTACAACTACTTCTCGTCGAAGGCGGACCTGTTCTCGGCGGTGTTGTCGGTGGGCAGTGAACAAACGGTGACCCGATATCAACAGCGCGGGGTCGTGGGGGACACGCGGGCGCACCTGCGCGCCTTGGCCGAAGCGGACGTCTCGTTGGTTCGGAAACATCAGTCGTTTATGAAGGTCATGGTCCGGGAGCTGCTGTCCGCAGACCCCGCGGTCCAAGCCACCATCAACGCGGGGATGCGACCGCTGCGGGTGGTGGTCATGAAGCACCTCGACGCCGGACAGGGTGCAGGGACGATTCGCACCGACATGTCGGCGAAACAGTTGGCAGGGCTCTTCTTGTGGCAGCTGACCGCAGCCTATCTGCAACACTGGCGCAGCGATGGCCGCTGGCCAGATTGGGACGCGATCCCGGAGCTGGTGACCTCAACCTTTCTGGATGGCGCCGCCCGCTGATCCCAACAGCCAGTCAATCATCCCAGACTTGCCGTCCAGCCCGGACACGTCCACATTCGCGCCTGCGTGCGCGTGGATGGCATCTCGCAACTGCTCCTCGC
>JBCBLB010000451.1:0-8180 GCA_038520555.1 Myxococcota bacterium
CACCGCCTGCTCGGACAGCTCGAAGCGCTGCAGCACGCCGACGTCCTGATCGTTGTCGCAGGTATGGAGGGCGCCCTCCCCAGCGTGATGGCCGGGCTGCTCGCCCAACCCATCGTCGCGGTCCCCACCTCGGTCGGCTATGGCACCAATTTCGGCGGCCTCGCCGCGCTGCTCGGGATGCTCAACGCTTGCGCCTCTGGCGTCAGCGTCGTCAACATCGACAATGGGTTCGGCGCCGCCTTGTTCGCCTCTCGGATCCTCCGGCGCCGTAGATGACCTCCATCCTCTATATCGACCCGTTCTCAGGCATCGCCGGTGACATGCTCTGCGCCGCACTGCTCGACCTCGGCGCCGACTTCGACCGGTTGAAGTCCCAGCTCCGCGTCCTCTCCATAGATGGATACACCCTCTCCCTAAAGCGCGTGAACCGCGGCGCCTTCTCTGCCCTCCACTTTCGCGTCCGTTCCCAACACCCCAGAGACCACGACCACGCTCACAACCATGACCACGCTCACAACCATGATCACGTTCATGACCATGATCATGAGAGTGGTCATCCGTCAGGTGAAGAAGATTGGTCTGCTCAGCCCGATCGGCGATGGAGCACCATCCGGGAGATGCTCAAGACCGCGGAGCTGCCAGAACGTGCGCGGCAACGGGCCCTGGCGGTGTTCTCGACGCTCGCGCAGGTCGAAGCGAAGGCCCACGGCGTACCCATCGACGGGGTCCATTTCCATGAAGTCGGTGCGATCGACTCGATCGTTGATATCGTCGGGGTGTGCTTGTTGCTTGAGCAGCTCGGGATCGACCGGATTGTCAGCGGGCCGCCGCCGATCAGCCATGGGACCATCCGGAGCGCGCATGGAGAGATTCCGCTTCCCGCACCGGCGACGCTGTCGTTGTTGAAGGACTGGCCGGTGAGACCGGGCGTCGCTGGTCGTGAAGAGGTCACCCCCACCGGCGCCGCGATCCTGGCTGCGCTCGCTGAGCCCGGGCCAATCCCCGAGATGATCCTGCGCGGCTCCGGGGTCGGGGCTGGGACTCGAAATCCAAAGGATAAAGCCAACATTCTTCGGGTAATTCTCGGAGAAGCAGCGCCTGCAGACTCTGCGGTGACCGTCGACGTCATCGAAGCGCAGATGGACGATCTGACCGGGGAGCACCTGCCGCTGCTCATCGCGGCTCTGCTCGACGCTGGCGCGGCCGATGCCTACGCCACGCCCGTGCTGATGAAGAAGGGACGCTCCGGATTGTTGGTCACGGCGCTCTCAACGGCAGAACATGTCCGAGACGTCGAAGAGGCGCTGCTTCGCCATGGGAGCACGTTCGGCGTACGCCGAACCACCGCGAAGCGGGAAGTCCTGCGCCGACAGCATGTCACGGTTGAGACCCCCTACGGCCCGATCCGAATCAAGCTCGGCGAGCGTGGTGGGGTGGTCCTCCATGCCGCCCCGGAGCATGCAGACGTCGCGGCGGCGGCAGCGGAAGCGGGCGCGCCTGCGCCGCGGGTCTACGCAGCCGCGATCGCAGCGTGGCATACTCAACACCCAATCGATAGAACACACGGCTCGAGAGGGGACCAGGATGCGGGTTGAATTGTTTGGTTCACCGCCAGAGCATGTTCATGAGCGGCTTCGGGAGAGCGGGCTGCGGATCGAGTCTTCGCCAGGGGCTGCCGGGATCGTATGGCCGGACAAGGATGGCCTCGACGCCCTCCGGGCCCTCGCAGAGAGAGGCGATCCGGGTCTGGCGCTCGTGGAGAGCGACGAGCACATCCTCGCCGCGGCCATCGCTGGAGCTGCCGGGATGGTTGACATCAGCAGCCCTTCTCGGATGCGGCTGGAGATCGAGTGCCACCTGCGCTACCGCCGAAAAGCGCAGGAGCACCGGCGCGCCGTCGAGCAGCGAATGGAGGAGCTGTCTGGGCGGCTGTTTACCGCGATGAGCATCCAGCAGCGGCTCATCGCCACCTGCCCGAGCCCGGTCATCTGCGCCGATCCCTCGGGCCGGGTGACCGTCTTCAACACGGCAGCGGAAGAGGCGCTGGGCTACGACGCCGACTACGCCTGCAGCCATATGCACATCACCGATATCTACGCCAACCCCGCCGACTACCGTCGGGTCCTCGCGGAGGTCCGGTGCACCGATGATCGCATCTCGCATGAGCTGTCGGTCCGGCTGCGGGCCCGCTCTGGCGAGCAGATCCCGATGTATGTCTCCGCCGCGGAGGTTCTGGATACGGAAGGCGAAGCCATGGCCGTCGTCAGCGTCTTCGAGGATCGGCGGATCGAGAAGGGGTTGCGGGACCGGCTGGGCCGGGCCACGGACCAGCTGATCCGGGCCGAGCAGCGCGCAGAGGCGGTCGTCGACATCCGCGAGACCGCCCATGAGCTCAACCAGCCCCTCACCGCGCTGATGGGCGCCATCGAGCTGATGACCATGCAGGAAGAGGTGCCGGAGTCCATCGACCGGCGGCTCAAGCACATGCACAAGCAGATGGATCGGATGGCAAAAATCGTTCGAGGGTTAGGAGAGAAATCCGAGCACCTCGATTCATACCCACCGGAGCCCTGAATGCGTCTGCTGCTGTGGCTGTTCCTCTCGACCCCTGTCTTCACATCCACTGTCTTCACATCCGCTGCCCGTGCCGAGGACGCGACCCTGACCGCGCGCCAGATCTTCGAGCGGGCCGAGCAGACCCGAAAGGTCGACAACTCGATCCAGACGCTTCGGATGGTCCTGATTGGCCGCAACGGCGCCGAGCGGGTGCGAGAGCTGGAGATGAAGGTCCGCCGGGATGACGACGTCCTCAGCAGCTACACCCGGTTCTCGGAGCCCTCTGACGTCGCCGGCACCCAGCTGGTCGTGGTCGACCACCCCGACCAGCTCGACGAGCAGCTGCTTTACCTGCCGGCCCTGAAGCGGGTCCAGCGGATCTCCGGCCGGGCCCGCTCCGGCAGCTTCATGGGCTCCGACTTCGCCTTCGAGGATCTGGAGCTGTCTCAGGCCTCCAGGGCCTCCCACCAGATCATCGATGAAACCGAAGAATTCTGGATCATCGAGACCACGCCCACCGAAGACTCCGGCTCGAGCTATGGCAAGCTTATCTCGCAGGTTCACAAGGTGGACTACCTCCCCCGAAAGATCGAATACTTCGACCAGCGGGGGCGACCGCTCAAGGTCCTCACCGTCACGGAGACCACCATGGACGGTGAGACGATCATCCCCAGGATCTCGGTGATGAAGAACGTTCAGAAGAACACCGCGACCCGTCTGGAGATCTTATCTCACCAGCTGAACGTGGAAAAAGAGCAGATCCCGGAAGAGACGTTTACGCCCACCTTTATGGAGCGGAACGGTTGAGTGTGGCTGCTGCTCTCTGCCTTCGCGAACGCCGATGACTTCGGTCTGACCATCGCCCCTCAGGTCGCCATCGACCTGAGGGACGACCGGCCCGGCGAGGATCAGGTGGAGATGTACACCTGGATGCGGATGTGGGCCGCAGGCCAGGATCGGGATCTGCGATGGTTTCTCGAGGCCCGGGCGCTCCATCTGATCCTGGTGGGCGATGACACCGAGTCGATCATCGGCCCCGCGGTTGGGGAAACCGGTGTTGAAGCGCCCATCGGTCCGACCTACCTGCGGGCCGGGCTGCTCATCGAGCGATGGGGGCGTCTGGACTTGCTGCCGGTCGCCGACCTCCTCAACGGCAGAGATCTGCGGGTCGGTCCGCAGGTCCCCGCGGAGCTGGCCCGGCTGCCCGCTCCGATGGCCCGCCTTCAGCTGCCGACCGACTGGGGCGCCGTCGAAGTGGTCTGGTTGCCGGTGCCGGCGACCGGGCGCACGTCTCCGCTGGGCACCGACTGGTCTTTGGTGCGTCAGGGCATGCTGGAGGGGCTCATCGACGACGTCTCGACCTATGAAGGCGATGCGTTGACCGAGGAGACTCTCCAGGACACGATCGTTGGGTTTGGAGAGCTGTTCGAGCAGCTCAACCCCTGGACCCGTTGGAGCCTCTCTGAGGCCCTCGGGGTGGCTGGGCTGCCCCCAGCGACTGGAATCGGCAGCGACATCGCCGGGCGGGTCGAGTTCGGACAGGGTCGCTTTGACGGTGCGGTCTTCGGCGGCCTCATCCGCAGCCGCCTTGTGGCGCCGACCCTCAACGAGACGCTGGTGGTGTACATCCAGGAAGAGCGGCTGCCCACGATCAGCGAGCAGGAGGCGGTGCTGGAGGAGCTGTCCCAGCCCGCCGATGTCATCGCCCCAAAGGCCGCCGTCGCCGGCGCTGAGATTGGCGGTCTAATAGGCCCCATCGGCGTTCGCGCAGAGGGAGTGTGGCGGTCTTCGGTGATCGTGACCCAACCCTGGCTGCAAGCGACCGAACGACCGCAGCTCTCAACGGGGGTGGGCGTCGACTACGCCCGGGGCTCCTGGCTGTTCGTGGTCGAGTCCAGCTGGACGCACCTGTTCGATCCGCCGGAGGCGCTGCTCCTTCAGGCCGCCGACCAGCTCCAGATCGCCGGCGGCATCCAGGGTTCCGTGCTTCGGGATCGGATGTCGGTGCGGCTGGGGGGGCTTTTCGATCTGACCTTCCGCGAATTCTCGGTGCAGCCCGCGGTGACCTACCGGCTCAGCGATGCGGTTGAGCTCAGCGGCGGCTTCACCGTCATCGAGAGCCCAGAGCAGGCGCCGCGAACCTTCCAGGAGGCGGCGACGTTCCAGGGCGGCCCCCTCGGATACACCGAAGACAACGACTATGTTCAGTTCGGGGTGAAGTGGATCCGCTGAGGGGTGGCATACTCAACCCATGGAACCACCGGCCCCCCAGACGCCCAAGGCCTTCAAGGTCCGTGAAGGACTCGACGGCGTTCTCATCGACATGCCACGGCGGGTGTCGACGGGGATGTCCGGGCAGACCTGGATGCTGATGTCGGCCGGGTTCATGGTGCTGATGCCGGTGCTCTTCTGGATGCTCCCGACGCTGGCGCTGGTCGCGGTCGCCGAAGCGGAGACCATGGGCCTGATCGGGGTCGCGCTCATCCTGCTGATCGCAGCGATGATTGTGACCATCCCACCGGCGCTGTTTTATCTGGCCTACCGGATGGTCTCTGCGCCGGGACGGGTCCGTCTGAAGCAGCGGACGCTGCGGCTTGAGGGGCGCAAGCAGATCGAGGTCCCCCTGGAGACCGTTGAACGCATCGAGATCCACTGCGGCACCGAGCGGGGCTTCCTGCGGTTCATCACCCAGGACGACCAGATCGACCTGTTCGACGGGCTGTTCATTCAAGAGCTGGAGTGGCTGGCGGGGCTGATTCGGCACCACGCGGGTCGATATCGCCAGACCTTGACCAAAGAGGGCCATGACGTCCAGGCCGTCGCACAGCCACCACAGGCGCTCATCAAGCTGGTCCGACGCTGAGCGCTATCGGTTGAGGATGATGTCTTCGAGGACCACCTCACCGAAGCCGTCTGGCCCGCCGGAGTCCTCGATCATACAGGGTGCCGGGCCGTCCGCCAGCAGCCGAGCGATGGAGCCACGGTGAATGAAGCCCGCGGACTCCTCACCCAGCACGGAGATCCGAACCGTTCGCCGGTACATCTCACCGGTGAGGACGACGGTGTTGAGCTCTCCTCGCTCGACCTTAACGATGGGAAGCCGTCCGGTGGGTGTCTCAATCACTCCGATGTGACCGTTCTCTTCTCCCAGCCGAATCGTCCAGAAGGTGCCCTCGGGCGCAGTGAGCCGCACCACCAGAGCGGGCCGATCCCGGTGCGGATCCCGGACAAAGGTCCAGAAGTTCCGATAAAGCAACAGATCGGGCTGAATGACGCGAAACGAAGCAAGAAAGCGGTCGGTCTCGGGATCCCAGCGCGTCACCTGACCTTCAACGATCATCGCGACCCCCTGCGCATCCTTCCACCGGATCGAGACATCGGACCGCTCTGGCAGATCCAGCGCAACCTCTGGGTCCAGAAAACCAGAGATGGTGGGCACGCCGCCGACGGTCAGCCCATCCTCTTCATCCTGCACGACGAGCGTAAGCGGGGTGCTCACCCACTGAAACTGCTCCGGCGAGTAAAACTCCACCGGGCCAGCGACACTCCAGGCGATGGGCGCGCCGTTGATGATCCCTTCGATCAGGTCCACCGATAGCAGCCCATCATCCGCCTCTTCTTCTTCGGGCGTCTCTTCTTCTTCGGGCGTCTCTGTCTTCGCCTCGACGGGCTCAGCAACGACCTCACCCTCGGCTTCGGCAGGCTCATCTGCTTCAACCACATCGGTGGGTTCGTCATTTTCGACGGTATCGGGTTCTGGGGTGGGTTGGGGTTCTACAACGCGAAGGCGGAGGGGGGCTTGTTCAATGGGCAGCGCATCGACGGTGGGCGCAGCGATGGCGGCGAGTTCGAGATCTTCGGAGAGGAAGGCGACGAAGGATCGGTCGAGCGTGAACGGCATCGAGCCGCTGGGGTGGGGCTTGACAAGGATTTGTCCGATGGGGAGGTCCCCCTTAAGCGTGGTTCGAACCGCCAGGGGGATGCCCTGGCCCTCTTCATCCGGTGAGGGCTCAAGAACATCGACCACGACGACGTTCGGGGTAGTCTCCAGGATCGCGTTGAGGGGGGTGGCGGCGGCAACAGAGGCCAACACAATGAGGGCAGAGGAGAGCATCGCAACCGTCGGAGTAGAATTTGTCTTTGGGGAAGGTCTTCTGGAGTGAGATAGTTGACCCATTCACCCGGCGACCTGGACTGAAACTGATGTTGTGGCTCTGGCTGAGTCTGTCGTCTGCATCGCTGGCGACCCGCGTAAAGTATCAGGATATTCCGTGCCCGTTGGGAGAAGGCGATGTGGTGCGGATCTATGAGCGGGTGTCCAGCAACGCCTCTGGCGGCTTCGATTCTGATCTGGCGTCGTACTCTTCTGACGGCCAGTTCCGCGAATACGCGGTGGCGACCTGTGCGAACAGCCTGTTCTCTCTGATGGCAGAGGACATGAGCGAGCCGTTGCCATCGGGGGTCACTCGTAAGCTGAACCGGGCCCTGGAGGCGGCGCGAGCGGCGCTTTCGGACCCCACCAGCCCGCGCGTCTGGCAGCGCTATGAGATCGCGGCGCAGATGTACGCGGCGCTGGATGCTCCGCCGCTCCAGATCGCAGAGGTCTACCTACAGGCCAGCTGGGTGGCGCGTGACACCGTCGTGGGGTTCCACCGGGGTCTGGAAGGGCCTGCGGCGGTCAAGCAGCTGTTCGAGATGGGCGCGGCGGAGCTGGACAAACCGCTCTCCCCTGCAGATCGGCGGACGGTGCTCTACAGCCTGGCGCGCGCAGCTCACCGGGGCGGCTACAGCGCGCGTCGCGATCAGTATCTGGCGCAGTTCGAGGCGGTGGGTCCGCTTACGGACGGTGAGCTGAGAGCCGTGGCGGAGTTTCGCCATATCGTTACGGAGGTGGAGCCGTACTACCAGGACCAGGCGCTGGTGTGGTTGAAGGAGGCGCTGTCCGACGACTCGCTTGAAGAGGTCGAGCGGATCCAGGCGACCTACCTGATCGCTGACCTGTCTCGCCGCCGGGGACTGGCCGGCGCGGCGGCGCCGTTGTACAGGGAGGTCGCCACACACCCCAAGGCGCCCGACTCGCTTCGGTCGATGGCGGAGTTGTTGCTCGAAGACACCCAGGTGCAGGAGTAGAACCCAGGTGCGGGTCGCGATCGCGGTCAACAATGTCGCCATGCTCACGCCGACGTGGACGACGATCCATCTCATCGACGCGTTCCTTCGCGCCGGTCATGAGGTTCGCGTGATTGAGGGTCTGGAGATCGACATCACGGCAGCGGGGGAGATGATCGCCCGGACCTGGCGGCTGGATCCGCCGGGGGACGGGACGGAGGGGCTGACCCGCACCCTTCAGCGGCGAACCGCGCGGCGATCCCGTTGTCCAATCAACGAATGCGACTTGTTGATGCTTCGGGTCAACCCGCTCCGAACGGACCTGTTGACGTTCGGTCTGCTGGCAGAAGAGGCGGGGGTGCGGGTGATCAACTCTCCGATGGGGTTGGCGCGGACGTCATCGAAGGCCTGGCTGGCGACGCTGTCCACCGTCTCGCGCCCCAGGACGCTAATCACCGTCTCGCCCAGCTCGCGCATGAACTGGTGCGCCGCCGCACGGCTTCGGGTGATCAGCG
>JBCBLB010000435.1:0-8449 GCA_038520555.1 Myxococcota bacterium
CGCCCGGGTTCTCATTGCCGCTGTTGGGGGGACCGTCGAGCAGCGCCAGACCCGGGCCCATTCTGCAGGCAATCGACAGCGCCTCGCGTCCGTACCCGGTTTCCTCACCGTCCTCTGGAGCGCCGATGTCCCGCTGTCCGATCTGCACCGCTTCGCTTGAGCCTTGCAAGCAGGGCGCTGTCACCGTTCAGTTGTGTCCCAACGAGCATGGGATGACCGTCCCCAACAATCGACTGATTCCACTGCTTGAGCAGATCGCCCGCACCATCGAGATTGATCCCGAGGCCCCCATCGACGCAGTCGCCTCTCCGGAGGCGGCCAACAAGTGCCCGGCCTGCCAGAAGACGATGACTCGCTTCGGCTACATGGGCACCACCCTTGTCGAGCTGGATCGGTGCGCGCCGTGTGGGCTGCTGTGGATCGACATGGTCGAGTTGGATGCCCTTGCCCGGCTGTATGGACGGACCAATAAGCGGGCCCGTCAGCGACAAGATCGGGATCGGCAGCGCCAGAGAGAGTCCGATCAGCGTATCGCGCGGATCCTGGCTGCTCGCCGTGAAGCCAACCGGCAGTTCTACTCCGGCTGAGATCGCGGCTGGCATCGTCTCTGCGACACGCTGCGACATGCTCTCTGCGCCCTGAGCGCGTACTTCTCTCATGACACCCCATGAGAGGTCCCCGATGCACCCCTTCCTCCCTGCCCCTTCGCTCTCCGTGCTTGCGATGCTTGCCGGCTGCGACATCCAGGTCGACGCGGTCCGAGATGAGATCGCTGCCCTCCGTGGAGACAGCGTGGCGCTGGATGCAGGCCTCGCAGCCGTCGAGCTCAGCCTGAAGACGATCCAGACGGACGACCTGACCGGGGCTTCCCTGGAGGGCTACGCCACCGAAGCACAGATGACGTCGCTGTCTTCGCGGGTCTCGGACATCGAGGCGGACATGGTCAGCGCAGGCACCGGAGACTTCGGCGTGAGCGATTTGATGACGTATGTCTCGGTGGACACGGTCAACCATGAGATTTACTTCACTGGCGCGAACATCCATATTCAGTCCGGCGCCGGCGCGAGCGTGCTGGGCGGCACCGAAAACACGGCCTCAGGCGACGGCAGCACGGTCTATGGCGGCGAAGAAGAGACGGCGACCGGAGCCTTCAGCTATGCGTCCTGAGCGAGATACGCTACGATATCCACGATGGCCGATACGACCGATCCATCTGCTACATTCGGGGTGCGAGCACTGCTTTCAGGAACGCTCGATCTGGATGCGGGCGTCATCACCCACAGAGACGGCGCGCATGTCCGGCTGACCCGACTGGAGCTGAAGATGCTGCGGTACCTCGACGCCCGCGCCGGCCAGATCATCCCCGCCGCCCAGCTGCACGCGGATGTCTGGGGACACGCCAGCCGGGTCATCTCTCGTGCCGTCGACAACACCGCCAGCCGTCTGCGAAAGAAGATCGAGCGCCCCGGCGAGTCTCCCCGACACCTGATCCGCATTCCCAATGAAGGATTCGTCTTCCGCCCCCTGTCGTCGACGCCCGCCGCAGCGCCGGCACCGATGCCTCCGGCGACGCTCCCGCCACGAGATGCGTTCTTTGGCCGGCGCGACGCGCTGATCGCGCTCGATGAGGCGCTCGCATCGGCTGCGGTGGTCACCGTCAGCGGCCCTGGCGGGATCGGGAAGACCCGACTGATCCGAGAAGCGCCTCTTCCCGGCGCGATCTGGGTCGACGCTGCTGGCATCGACGACGGCGAGGGGCTGGACGCCGGGTTGGCGTCCGCGCTGGCCGTGCCGGAAGCACAGCTGGATCGGGCGCTCCAGAAACGGGCCGGCGCCCTGATCGTCATCGACAACGTCGAGCACCTCGCCGCGCCGCTGCGGGCGCGGCTGCTGCGATGGCGCCGGAGCGCACCATCGCAGCGCTGGCTGCTGACCTCTCGCGCGGTGCTCGGGTTGGCCGACGAGCGGCTCGTCCGCCTCGGACCGCTCGCGCCAGAAGACGCCGTGAGCCTTCTGATCGATCGGGCCCAACGGCGCCGCGCGGGCTGGGGCAGCCGACCGCGAGACATCACGCCGATTCAACAGATCGTCTCGGTGTTGGAAGGATGGCCGCTGGCGATCGAGCTGGCGGCAGCGCGAGCGACACTGTTTACCCCACGTGCGCTGCTCGATCAGCTGCAGGCCGACCTGGATCCCGATCGCATCACCGCCCGCCTTCAAGGCGCACCACCGCGTCAGTCCTCTCTGGGGCAAACGCTCCGTTGGTCATGGTCTCTGCTCTCTGCGCCGGCTCAGCGCGCCCTGTCTCAGCTCGCCATTTTCGAAGGCGGGTTGTCCATCAACGCTGCGCTGGCGGTCCTGCCCGCAGACGGCCTCTCGATCCTCGAAGAGCTCATCGACCAGAGCATGGTGACGCCTCAGGACTCTGAAGGGGACACGCCGCGGTTCTCGATGCTGGAGGCGATCCGACGGTTCGCGCTCCGCGTCGGCGATCCCGAAGAGCTGGCCGAGACCCGGCGGGTGGCGGCGCGCCATTTCTCGGACACGTTCGGCGGCGAGTCCAACTTCGTCAAGGTCACCGACCGCGGAGACGCAGAAGCCGAGCACCGCATCCAGCTGATGGCGGACTTCGAGAACATCCGCCTCGCCAGCCTCACGCTGTTGCGTGCGGGCTCGTTCGAGGCGAGCCTGTGGTTGGGCCGGATCATGCTGGAGTGGTGTAACCGCCGCCGCGCCTTCGCCCAGTTGGATCGGATCGCGGGGCAGCTGTTGGCGCTCTGTCCGCCGGATTGCGCTGCCAGCCAGTGGATGCCGGTGCGGATCCTGCGTGCCGACGCGCTGGCCTACAGCCCCGTACCCCACACATGCTTCACCGCCCTGGCCGAGATCATCGCGGAGAGCGATCAAAGCGGAGATCTGTTCAGCAGCGTCTGCGCGGGGATTTTGCTGCTTCGTCGCCACCGGGACAGCTGGGATCCCGTACGCGTCCGTGCGGTCGCAGACGCGACGATGGCGGCGGCAGAGCGGTATGCGGCATCGATCACGCCGCCGGGGACGCCGCCACCGCCGCCGGGCCACTACACGTACGGCGATCTGGTGCGCCAGCGCACCCAGCGCGCGTTGGGCGCCTGGGAGGTTCGCTACACCGACACCGAGTCACAGGGACGCGAACGGATCGAAGGCGCGCTGGCATATGCCCGCTATTTCAACACGACGTTGCAGGAAGCGATCTGTCTGATGGACCTCAGCGTGGCCGCGACGACCCGAAAGGACGTCGTGGAAGCCGCGCGGCTCGCACGCCGCGCAGCGACGCTCGCGGACAGCTTCGGTGTCTTCTGGCCCAACGCGGCGATTCTGGAGGCGAACGCGCTGCGCGAGGCGGGGCGCCCGGAAGACGCATGGTCGGTACTGGCGCCCTTGCAGCCGCGCTGTGAGCGCGATCATGTCCAAGAGCTCCCCGAGCTGCTGCTGACGCTCTCCGCGATTGCCTGGGATCGCGGTCATGAAGCCGACGCGGCTCTGTTGCTTCACCGGTGTGGTGAGGAATTGGATCGCAGCTGGCAGCCGCGAGTCCGGGCGCGCTGGCACCTGGAGCGCGCCCGACAGGCACACACAAGAGACGCAGCGCAGCGCGAACAGGCCCGGTTCTTCTCCCTCATTCCAGACGACGCGCCCCTACCCGCAGCGTTTGTTTGCGCGCTAGAGCCAACTCAGATCCTTCCTTTTCGAGAACGAACCTCTACAGATCGCTCTTCCTGAGCGGCCATGCTATCCTGAACATACCGGTCAGGGCTGTTGGAGAAAGTTCGATGAAGCGTCTTTGTGCAGCGCTGCTGCTGAGCGCATGTGGCGAGCCGGAGCCCGTGATTGACTGTAAAACCCTTCGGCAGGTCGACCACGACGCCGTCGCTGCCCAGGGCAGCAACATCCTCATCATCATGTCCGATGACATCGGCATCGATAAGACCCGCGTCTACGACGCGCACCCCGATCCGGCGCCCACGCCGAACATCGACGCCCTCGCCTGCGCGGGGGTGCGCTTCAACCACGCCTACAGCAACCCCACCTGCTCGCCGACCCGGGCCTCGCTGATGACCGGCCGCCACAGCACCCGGACCGGGCTCGGCAAATGGATCTACCTGGTCAACGAAGACCACGACCTGCGCCTGTCTGAGATCACCCTGCCTGAGATGCTCGCCGACAGCCCGGTTGACTATGCCACCGCGGCCATCGGCAAGTGGCACCTTGTCGGCCGGCAGCGGCAGAAACACGACGGCGACAGCGATCCAGCGATGCACCCCAACCTCCAGGGGTTCGAGCACTACCAGGGCGCCCTGGGCAATCCGCTCGAAGCCTCCGGGCGCTTGGAGGGGGAGCGGGGCTACACCCTCTGGGAACGGGTCACCAACGGCGTGCCTGAGCAGATGCAGACCTATATGAGCACCGTGACCACCGACGACGCCCTCTCCCATTTGGAGACGATGCCGGAGCCCTGGCTGATGTATGTGGCGTTTAACGGTGCCCATGCGCCGCTGCATGTCCCACCGAAGCACCTGCACCCCACCGTCCAGGCCGCCGGGATATCTTCGGACATCAAGAAGTTCGATGCCATGGTCGAAGCCACCGACGCCGAGATCGGGCGCCTCGTCGCCGGGATCCCCGAAGACGTCCTGGCACGAACGACCATCATCTACCTCTCTGACAACGGGACGCCGGCGTTCGGCACGGCTTCGCCGTGGCCGGTCTCCCGTGTCAAAGGCACCCTCTATGAGGGCGGGGTCAACATCCCGCTCATCGTCACCGGCCCGCTCGTCGATGCGCCCGGCCGAACCAGCGACGCCTTGCTTCACGTCGTCGACATCTTCCCCACCCTCGCAGACCTCGCAGAGGTCCCGCTGGAAGATCTGCCGGTCGATGCGATCGACGGGGTAAGCTTCCTGCCGCTCCTCACCGACGCCGCCGCCGACCCGACCCGTGAGCTGGTCTTCGTCGAGAAGTTCGAGCCCAACGGCCCGCCTCCGCACGAGTACCACTACCGGATGGTCACCGACGGCGAATGGAAGCTGATCCGCTACGAAGAGAACGAGACCATCACCGAAGAGCTGTTCTACATCCCCTCCGATGACTGGCTCGACGGCATCAACCGCATCCACCACGTCGGCGCCCGAGCCCGTGACACCGACGCCTATGCGCGCCTGTCTGCGGCGATGGACGAGCAGATCGCCGGGCTGGCGTACGTCGCGGACTGACCGTCAGGGGCAGTCGGTCATCGCAGCGATCCATGCCGCGACGACCTCAGCGCCTTCGGTATGGACCCGCACAGAGGCCAGGGGCGGCATCTGATTCTCGCCGCGGAGGCCCATCCGCTGGTACAGGGCGGATGCCTCCGGGCTGCCCGGGGAGAGCAGCGTCGCCGCCCCACCGACGACGCTGCTGAGGACGTCCTGGTCGCAGTAGCCTGCGACGCCTTCGAGGTAGCGCAGCTCGGGAGACTGCGCGTCCGCGCGATGGCAGGAGGCGCAGTTGGCGTGGAGGTAGCTGGTCGCCCGCTCTTCCAGGGTTCGCCCGGTGTCCGACAGCGGCGCCAGGGCATTGTCCGCAAAAAACGGCGGAATCTCATCCGCGAACAGCCCGGCATCCGCCAGGGCGTCGAGCTGTGACACCGACGCGCCGCTGTCTTCGGTCAGCACGTCGCGGTTGAGCTGGAGCAGCTCCGGGCCGATGGTCACGCCGGTCTGATCGGTGTGACAGTGCATACACTCGTTTCGGCTCGGGTAATGCCAATCCAACGCGCCGATGGTGACATCGGCGCTGGACGCCAACAAGGTGGCGTCCTGGCCATCTTCATCCCACTGGTAGCTGTAGCCACCCCATCGGCCGTCGGTGTGGTGGACCAGCAGCCGCGTCTCGACCAGCCTCTCGTCGAGACGGAAGGTCTTCATGAGCACCGCCCCGGGCGGGAACTGGAGGTCACCCTCGGCGTCGATCGCGACCTGAGCGTCCTCTGGCAGATGGAAATACCGCTCTTTGTCTGAACCGTCCGACCAGAGCTCAACGTTGAGGGCATACGGCGTCATCCGCTTCGCCGGCTGCCAGGGCGCATCGGGGTTGACGCAGCCCGTCTCCGACAGCAGCGGCGAGGGCACCCGCGGCGCACGCCCGGCCGCCTTGGGCGGACGCAGCACATAGAACGCGCCAGAGCCCCGCTGGATCCCCCAGATCTCCCCGTCGGGCCCTTCGGCGAAGGACGAGATCCGAACCCCGAGGTTCTCGCTGACGTCAAGGATCTCGAATCCACCGGGCTGCGCCGGGTTGCGGCGGATGCCCTTGAGCCATGCGCCGAAGTAGTCGGTAAACAGGTAGAAGCCATACAACTGCGGCAAGGCCGACCCGCGGTAGACCCGCCCGCCGATAACCGACGCGTTGGAGCCGTTGTGCGTGTACAAATAGGCGGGCCCCACGGTCCCGCTCGGGTCACAGTCCGTCGCGACGCAGCGGTCGCCCTCCAGGGTGGCCCAGCCATAATTCTGGCCCTTCTCGACGTAGTTGACCTCTTCAATGTGGTGCATGCCCACATCCCCCAGCCAGACCTCGCCGGAGATCGGATCGATGTCCCACTGCCAGGGGTTGCGGAAGCCATACGCCCACACCGCGGGATCGCCATCGCCGCCATTGGCGTAGGGATTGTCCGGCGGGATCGCGTATGGCACGCCGCCGTCCACGTCGATCCGCAGCATGCTGCCCCATAGCTCCTTCGGATCCTGGGCGAAGCCCGCCGGATCGGCGACGCCGCCGTTGTCCCCGAGCGAAATCCACAGAAACCCGTCCGGGCCGAACGCCATATGGCCGCCGTTGTGGATCATCCCCAGCTCGCTCCGGGGGATGTCCAGCAGGATCTCCTCAGAGGCCACATCAAAGCTGTATCCACCATCATAGCTGGTGAAGCGGCTGACCCGGGCGGTGGTGTTCGACGTCCCGGTCAGGCTGGGCCGGGGGTTGTAGAAGACGAACATCTGGCCGTTGCTGATGAAGTCCGGGTGGAAGACCAGCGACATCAGCCCAAGCTGATCGTGACCCCCATACACCCGATCGGAGAGATCGATGACTTCGTCAAACCGCTGCGCAGACGGCAAATTCTCGAAGCGGACGATCTTGCCTTTGTGGAGGGCGACGTACCAAAAGCGGTCGTCGCCATCGGGCATCGCCATCTCCTGGGGGAGGTTGTAGGGCGCCTGGTTGAGGGTCAGGGCCACCCCCTGCTCAAGCACAGCGAGCCCCTGAGCGTCTGGCGAGACCCCGCCCACACACGGCGGCTGCGGCTCGGAAGCGCATCCAAGAATCCACATCCACGTCAGCATCATCATCGCTCCCAATCGCACCCGCCCTGCGATAGTATAGCCCTCCCACCGGTGACAACCACGAAATCACCGTCATCGGCTTCGATCCAGCAACACCGCTCTGACGTTG
Organism: Myxococcota bacterium; assembly: GCA_038520555.1. Classification (GTDB taxonomy): domain Bacteria; phylum Myxococcota_A; class UBA796; order UBA796; family UBA796; genus JBCBLB01. The sequence goes on from JBCBLB010000435.1 coordinate 7,468, forward strand.
TACCTGCGGATCGGCGTGGCGGCAGATGGCAGCAGCGGGTAGAGCACCCACATGTGGTTGAGACTCGGTTCTGCCTTGAGCCTCGTCGGCGCTCCCCTGTGGGCCATCCAGGGACGGTGGGTGCGGGCGAACACTCCCCTCCTTCCAGAAGCCGGCGGGCCACGACAGGGACAGTTACCGTTCACCGCGGCTGGACCGGCCGAACGGATCCTGATGGTCGGCGAATCCCCCGCCGCTGGCGTCGGCGCACGCCACCACCGCGAGAGCCTGGTCGGATGCTTCGCGGCCCGGTGGGGCGCCCTTCGTGAGCGGACCATCGACTGGCAGGTGGTCGCCCGAAACGGAATGACCGCCGCCCGAACCCGCCGCGAGCTGCTCCCCGACGTGCCCAGGCGGCGCACCGACGTCATCGTCATCGTCCTCGGCGTCAACGACACGATGCGGTTGACCCCCGTGCCGATCTGGCGGGCGCAGATGACGGGGCTGTTCGATGATCTGCGGGAGCGGTGCGGGCCTGCGCCGATTGTGGTCTCCGCTGTTCCACCCATGCAGCGCTTCCCCGCCCTGCCCTCTCCGCTGCGAGAGGTCCTCGGCCTGCGGGCGCGGCTGCTGGATCAGCACCTCCAGGAGATCTGTACAGGCGGGGATAACCTGGTTCACATCGGCGGCCTGATCGAAGGGATCTCCGATGAAATGTTCTGCGAAGACCGATTCCACCCCGGCCCCGAGGGCTATGAAGCGTGGGGCGGGCGGCTGGCAGACGCCGCATTTGAGATGCTGTTCGGATAGGCTGAGGCGGTGTCTCGCTTCTGCGGTTTTCACCGCCGACCTTCGCAGCGAAGTTCGAACCCGCTCTTTCATGACTCAACACGATAAGCCGAGGTAATGCGGCCCCCGTCGAAGTACTTGTCACGCCCGCGGCGGCGCGTTCAAGCGAGGATCGGGAGCCACCCCACCTCAGCGTGGTGACCCTCGCTCGAAC
>JBCBLB010000186.1:0-14561 GCA_038520555.1 Myxococcota bacterium
CGGCGTCATCGATGAGGAGCAGCGAGCCGACGGTGAAGTCGGTAGACGGGTCGGCGTCGCTGGCGTGCTGCTCGTATAAGCGGACGAACCCGGGCAGCTCGACCCGCCAGATGTTGAGCTTCAGGACGCCGAGGGCGGTGAGCCGAGCGGCCATCCGTCGCCGGGCGTATGCGATCTGGTAGGGGAGGGGATCGTGCGGGGTGACGGTGTCCCCGCCGTCGGGGGCGTCCGGGCCGGTGACGTGCACGATGACGCCCCCGGCGAGGACCACCGCGGCGCAGATCAGCGGGATCGGAAGGGGCATCTCAGGCGCCCCCGACCAGCTGCTCGCCCTCTTCGGCGAGGGCGATCTGGCGGACCACCCAGCTCTCCATCAGGGCGAGGCGGCTGGTCGAGATGTCCCACCGCTGGGCGATCTGTTGGATGAAGACCCGTTCGTCGTCGCCGTACTGGGTGTCAACCCAGGCGAGGCCCAACAACTCCAGCAGGGCGGCGGCCCGCGCGGACGGCCGGGAGATCTGGCCGAGGAAGGCCCCCAGCGGCGCCGTGGCGTCCGGCGCCCAGTCGTCGCGGACGCCGACCCGCTCGCAGAGCCCGCCGAAGGCGGTGCGCTCATCATCGCTCAGCCCGTCGACCTCAAGCAGCCGCACCGCGACCTGCAAGAACGCCCGCTGCTCATCTGAAGACAGTCGACTCAAGAACATGCGCTCAGACCTCCATGGACAGGGGATCATTTTACCGCTCTCCAGACAGCCCTGCCTCTCTTCGGCGAAGAATTGACGTTCGACGTCAAAATATAGGATTATGAAATTCTACAAATCATAAAAAATAGAGTAGATTTTCTTCGTGACGAACCTGTAGACACTTCTGGGACGGTTGCGTCGAGGTGATACAAGCGAAGTCGGCTGGAATGCAAAAAACGGGTGCGTCATGTGGAACAGGATGAGCGTCGCGGCGGTGGCCGTGTTGATGGGCGCCGGGTGCAAGGCGGTGGAACCGGCTCCGGCGGATGTGGACGGGCTGGCCCACTACTTCTGGGATGGCTTCGACGATGAATCCGAAGAGACGCTGCTGCCGAACGGCATCGTGAACCTGCATGATGCCTTGGATGCCGACACGATCGAAGAAGCGTTCGATGGAACGATCACCGACCTCAACGGTGAACAGCTCGCTCTGGTCGGAAAAGACGATCTGGACCCCGCCGATCCGGCGGGCGTCTTCATGGCCAACGTGATCAACTGTGGGCTCGATGATGTCGAAGCGTCGGCCTATGCCCTGGATCAGATGGCCATCCATCCCGGCATCTATGAAGACTACAGCCGCGTTTATACGACCGACTTTGACGCCTATATCGACCGACAGGCCCGCTTCCTCGGGTGGGAGACCGACTACTTCGTCGATGGCTTCGGGGCGACCTATTCGGCCATTATCGACGGGACCATGCGCTACATTCCCGAAGTCGATGCGGAACTCAGCCCCCACGGCCCCGCGGTCATCACCCGCGGGGTGCTCCGTGAGGCCGCCTATATCGAAGGATCGGACAAGCAGCGCGGGTTGATGCAGGACTACCAGCTTGAGATCTTCTATGAGCGGGCGCCCGGCGAGACCGTGCACTTCTATGTGATGTGGCGGGACATGGTCTATGCGGCAGATACGACCTTCGACTCCGAGACGATGCAGCGGCTGGTGCTCAACAGCCTCGTCGACTGGGACGAAGAGATCGAGGATTACTGCGGGCAGTGACATGCCGCCGATCGTGACCTTCGGCGCCCCCTCCGGCACCGGAAAGACGACCCTCCTTGAGCAGGTGATCCGCCGCCTGGTGGCACAGGGCCACCGGATCGGCGCCATCAAGCATGACGCCCACCGGCTCACCCTGGACACCCCCGGCAAAGACTCCTGGCGACTTCGACAGGCCGGCGCCTGGCGGGTCATCGTCGCAGATTCCGAACAGGTAGGCGTCTTTTCAGACCTCGACGCCCCATTCCGGCTTCAGGCCGCCGTCGAACAGTGGATGCCGGACGCCGATCTGATCCTCGCTGAGGGCTTCCGACAGGCCCGCTTCCCCGCCTTCCTCGTGCGGCGAGCAGCGCATCCTCCCGACGAACAGTGGGTCCCTCCCCGGAACATCGTCGCGGTGATCTCGGATGATCCCGATCCCCTCGATAACAGGCCCCAGCTTTCGCTCAATGACCCCGACGCCGTCGCCGACTTCATCGAGACGCGCTGGCTCGCGCCTCGATCGCTGCCAGCCCTGATCCGGTATCGGGCCGAACACCCTCCGCTCAAAGATGAAGAGAAACAAACCCTGGAAGGCATGTTCTCCTCGGTTGGAGAGATCTCGGTGAGAGAGAACGTGCGGCCGGAGCTGGGGGTCCTCGGCGGGGTGATGACCGCCCTGATCCGGGTCGACCATGACCGCGTGGTCTTCCTCGGGCCCGCCCGGCCCGTGCCCGCGAAGGCGACCCTGATGGCCCTCCGCGATGGGCCACGGCGGGCCGATGTGGTCGTGACCGCCGAACGCTCGCCCGCGGTGGCCCGGTACCGAAGCCGCTGCCTGCCGGTGATCCAGACCATGCTCCGCCGCGGTGAGCGCTCCCTCGACATGTGGTGGACCATGGTGACGGTCGCCTCGATCTGAAGCGCGCCATCGATCATTTTCGACGAAGGCAAACCAGGTTGCTGCTCATGCTCAGGTGCACACCAGCCACCTGGGCCGCCGAGGTGGGATGTGGTGGGTGACGGGGGTTCTCTTTCCGATAAACCTTCCACAGATGAACCTGGGAGCCCAAGATGCCGATTCGAAATACTCTCCGGCGCCTGTTCGGCGCAGACACTGCCCCCCCGCCTGCGCCCGTGAAGACCCCGACGCCGAACACCGACGCCGCTGATGATGCGCCGGTGAAGGGTGCGCACACCCTCGCGCTGTATAAGTATGACTCGTGTCCGTACTGCCGGCGGGTCCTGCGGGCCATCGATCAGCTGGGCGTCGCCGATCAGATCGAGTTTCGCGACACCCTGATGGAGCCGAAGTGGCGGCAGGACCTGCGGGACAAGACCGGACGAACCCAGGTGCCCTGCCTGTTCATCGACGGCGAGCCCCTGTTCGAGTCCGCGGACATCATCGACTGGCTCAACGAGCAGTACGGCTGAATCCATGTCGATGGCCCGCCGAATTCTGATCCTCGTCGGAGGGGTGACGCTGGTTCTCGCTGGGGGCGCTGCGGGGGGCGTGGCCGCGTTGCATGAGCCGCTGCCCATCGGCCAGACCCCGGCGCTGGCCGATGACCTCGCCCGTGAAGTTCAACAAGCCGTTAACATCGACGCCTGGGCGAAGACCGGCGCCGTCTCCTGGGACTTCAGGGGTCGCAACCGCCACCTGTGGGACCGGGAGCGGAACCTCGTCCGCGTCGAGTGGGACGAGGTGGTCGTTCTCCTTGACCTCACCAGCCAGGACGGCCGGGCCACCCGCGGCGGACAGCCCGTCGACGGAGACCGTGCTCGCGCGCTCTTGGAGGACGCGTTCGCCCGCTGGGCGAACGATTCGTTCTGGCTCAACCCCCTGGCCAAGCTGTTTGATGACGGAACCACCCGCACCCTGGTCGACATCGACGGCCAGCAGGGGCTGATGATCCGCTACGCGTCCGGCGGCGTGACGCCGGGGGACAGCTACGTCTGGCTGCTGGGCCCCGACCGCCGGCCGGCCGCCTGGAAGATGTGGGTCTCCATCATCCCCATCGGCGGCGTCGAGACCTCCTGGGAAGGCTGGCAGACGCTGCCCACCGGCGCTCTGGTCGCCACCCAGCACGCCTTCCCCTTCGGCGGCGGCGTCACGCTGTCCGATGTCCAGGCTGCCGAGACGCTCGACGCCCTCATCCGCGGACCGGACCCGTTCCAGCCCCTGTTTGAGACGCCATGAACACATCGATCGATCCTCCCTGGAAGGCCTTCCCCGATCTGCCCCGACTCAGCGGCGCTCGCTTCATCGGCGGCGCCCCAGAGGCACACCTCCAGGCGTGGACGTCATGGTTCGATGGGCTCTCCCAGAACGCACGCCTGGATTATTTTCGCGAACATCAGCCGATCCCCGCAGAGTGGGCGGACTGGGCGGGGATGCAGGTGTTCCCTGAGCTGGATGCCGTCGATCCCGAACACGCTGTCGCCAGGTTGCATGCGCTGGGGATGACGGACCTCGACGCATGGCGACTGTGGATGGACGCCCTCTGACACAACGCACGCCATCTACCGCAATGGCGTGCCCGGCAACGGCTTGAGGATACGAAAGCCGATGTGGCTCGTGCTGAAGTCAGGCTCCATCCCTTGTCGGGCCGCAGGCCGGAAACGGCGACAATGGTCTGTGGCGCACAGGTGTGAGCCCCCCTTGATCGTGCGCCGCGTCGGATCGTGGGCGAAGGGGGTCTCCGTCCACTCCCAGACGTTGCCGATCAGGTCGTATGCGCCGTTGGCGTCCGGCGGGTAGGCGCCGACCGGCGCCGTGCCGGGATGCCCATCGGCCGCTGTGTTCATCGAAGGGAAGGTCCCAGTCCATACGTTCGCACGGAATGAACCGTCAGGGCCGAGCGCCCCGGACTCCGGCTGCTTCGGATCCGCCAGCCCGCGGGTGGCGGCGTATTCCCACTCGACCTCCTGCGGAAGGCGCCCGCCTGCCCAGATGGCATACTGTCGAGCATCCTCGATCGTGACATGAACCACCGGGTGCTGCCCCAGGCCGTGCAGGTTCGAGCCCGCGCCCGCAGGCGCCCGCCATGTGGTCTCCGGGTCCAGGTGCCACCAGGACATGGGATCGTGTGGCGTGGCCGTCTCGACGAAGCGGGCAGAGCCGCCGTTTCGCTCCGCCTCCGTTACATACCCGGTCTCCCGGACAAAGACAGCGAATTCGGCGTTGGTGACCTCGTGCGCTTTCAACAGGAAACCAGAGACGAACACCTGCGTGGGGGTGCCTTCTTCTGGGTACATCGGCGCAGCCCCCATGGTGAAGCCGCCCCCCGGCACGAAGACAAACGCAGGCTCAGGCGCGCGTGATGAGCACGCCGCCAACATCAGCACCGCCACGGGCCTCGCGAAGCGCTCCACAATTCCTCCATGGCCGAGCCATACGAGGCTTCATATCCTACCCTTTCTTCCCGGGGGGACCCATGAAACGCCAACACCCTCCTCGCCATCATCGGCGGGCTCATCGCGCTGACCGTGCTGCGCCTCGCCAGGCTGCACCCGCACGATGAGATCCCGCCGTACGCGCTGTCGGGCAAGCGGGCCCGGTTCTATGCCTCCCCCCACCACTGTGGCCCCTCGCGCGCCATGCTCCTCACCGGATCGGACAACCATGAGGTGGGGGAGGGCTTCATTGATGGTGCCCTCCCCAGGGCGCTCCGATCAGCTGGTTTTTTCGAGCAGGATGCGGAGGGGGTGTCCTTCGATGTCGATGGCTTCGCCGCTCTGTCCGCTGTCGGTGAGGAGGATGTTCTCTGCGAGGACCTCATCGCCGATGGCGGTCTGGTGCGCCTCCAGGGCGGCGCGGAGGGCGTCCGCCTCAGTGGACAGCGTCAGCAGGATGCGGTCGGTGATCGCCAGACCGGTCTCCTTGCGCAGCCGCTGGATGCGGCTGGTCACCTCTCGGGCGAGCCCCTCTGCGATCAGGTCGTCGTTGAGGTCGGTGTCCAGGCCCACGGTCAGCGGACCGTCGCTCTCCAGGACCACATCGCCCCGCGGCTCCCGGGTGACCTTGACGTCGTCCTGGGTGATCGGCTGGTCGAGGATGCTCACCTCACCGCCGTCACGAAGGCGCTGCCACTGGGCTGCGGTCAGCTGCGCGATGGCCGCGGCGGCCTGACGCATCTGCTTGCCATACCGCCGGCCCAGGCGCTTATAATCCGGCTTGAAGGTCAGGCTGGCGAGGTCGTCGTCGTCGACACGGGTGACCAGCGACTTGACGTTGAGCTCCTCTTCGATGAGATCGGCGTGCTGCTGCAGGGCGTCGCAGACGGACTGCTCGTGGTGAACCACGGTGACCTTCTGCAGCGGCTGGCGGGTCTTGAGGCGGTGCCGCTCGCGCAGCGTCCGGCCCATCCCCACGACCTGACGGGTCAGGACCACCTGACGCTCCAGATCCTGGTCGATGAGGCCCTCATCGACCATCGGGTAGTCGCACAGGTGCACCGAGTCCAGATCCTCCGGCGCACAGCCCGGCTCGACCACCAGGTGCTGGTAGATCCGCTCCGAGATGAACGGCAGCACCGGCGCCACGATCTTGGCGAAGGTGACCAGCACCTCATACAAGGTCGCATAGGCGCTCGCCTTGTCGAGCTGGCCAGCCGGATCGTCCGCGGACCGCCAGAACCGACGCCGCGACAGCCGGATATACCAGTTCGTCAGGTCGTTGATGAAGTCGAGCATCGGCGTCACGACGCGGAACAGGTAGTAGCCCTCCATCTGGAGGTTGACCTCACGAACCAGCGACTGGAGCACGCTCAGGATCCAACGATCGAGCTCCGGCCGCTCGGCGACGGGCGGGGTCTCGACGCCCGACATGCCGTCTGTGGGGTGCCAGCCGTCGATGTTGGCGTACTGGGTGAAGAACGACCACGAGTTGTACAGCGGAAGCATCACGCTGCGGACCACCTCGCGGACGCCGCTCTTGTTGAAGCGGAGCGGCTCGGCGCGCACCACCGGTGAGTCGATGAGGTACGCCCGCAGCGCGTCCGCACCGTACTCGTTGAGCACCTCTTCGGGGGGCGGATAATTCTGCTTGGACTTGCTCATCTTCTCCCCGTCTTCCGCGAGGACCATCCCGTTGACGATGACGTTTTTAAACGGCGGCTTGTCGAACAGGGCGGTCGAGAGGACGAGAAGGGTGTAGAACCAGCCCCGGGTCTGATCGAGCCCCTCTGCGATGAACTGCGCGGGGAAGTTGTCTTCGAACCGATCTTTGTTCTCGAAGGGGTAGTGCCCCTGGGCATACGGCATCGAGCCGGACTCGAACCAGCAGTCGAACACATCGCGGATGCGCGACGCCTTCCCCCCGCACTTCTCACAATCGATCCGCAGGTGGTCGATCTTGTGCGGGTGGATGTCGTCGATGTCCGCGCCGGTCCGCTGCGACAGCTCTGCGATGGAGCCGATGCAGACCTCATGCGCGCAGTCTTCACAGCGCCAGACCGGGATGGGGGTCCCCCAGAAGCGGTTCCGGGAGATGTTCCAATCGCGCGCGTCGCCGATCCAGTTGCCGAACCGTGCGCTGCCGACCGCCTCGGGGACCCAGTGGATCGCTTTGTTGTGTTCGACCATCCGCTCCTTCAGCGCGGTCACCTTGACGAACCGCGCAGGCACGGCGCGGTAGATCAGCGGCGTCCCGGACCGCCAGCAGAACGGGTAGCTGTGGTCGAGGGTGTCGTGGCGAAGGATCCGGCCACGGGACTTGAGGTTGCGGATGATGTCAGGATCCGCTTCTTTGACGTTTCGACCGGCAAAGTCCGAGATCGAATCCTTGAAATTCCCCTCGTCGTCAACAGTCAGAAGCACGTCGATGCCCGCCGCCCGGCAGGCGACGAAGTCGTCCTCACCAAAGTCCGGTGCCATATGCACCAGCCCCGTGCCGTCCGCGGTGGTCACATGGTCGGCCGCGATGACCACAAACGCCTTGCCCGCACCCGCCGGTAAGTCCCCTTTCTCGATGAAGTAGTCGAACGGCGGCGTATAGCGCTGCCCGATGAGCGACGCGCCGCTCACCTCCTCGAGGATCTCGGCGTCCTTGCCAAGGATCGCCCCGGCCCGCTCGCGGGCGAGGATGTAGACGGTCTCATCGCCCGCCTTGCGACCGCGAACGTAGGTGATGTCCCGGCCCACTGCGATCGCCTGGTTCGATGGAAGCGTCCACGGCGTCGTCGTCCAGATCAGCAACACCTCGTCCCGATCCACCAACGGCGCCTTGACGGTGATCGCCGGATCCTGGACCTGACGGTAATCCAGGTTCGCCTCGAAGTTCGACAGCGAGGTCGACAGCCGCCACGAATACGGCATCACCCGGAAGTCCTCATAGACCAGATCCTTGTCCCACAGCTGCTGGAAGACCCACCAGACCGACTCCATAAACGTCGCGTCCATGGTCTTGTAGTCGTCTTCGAAGTCGACCCAACGGCCAAGCTGGGTGATGACCGTCTCCCACTCGGCGGTGTACTTGAGGACGTTGGACCGACACGCTTCGTTGAAGCGGGCGATGCCATAGTCCCGGATCGACGCCGGACCGTTGAGCCCAAGCGCCTTCTCGACCAGCATCTCGATGGGAAGGCCGTGGGTGTCCCAGCCGAACCGGCGCTCGACCCGATGGCCGCGCATCGTCCAGTATCGTGGAACGATGTCCTTGAGCGTGCTGGCCACCAGGTGGCCGTAGTGGGGCAGGCCGGTGGCGAACGGCGGACCGTCGTAAAAGACATACCGACTCTCCGGTGAGCGACTGCTCACCGAGCGGGAGAAGACGTCACGCGCGCGCCAGAGGGCAATAATCTCCCGCTCCAGCGCAGGAAACGAGACCTCAGCGGAGACAGGAGAGAACGTCGACATGGACTTTACCTCTTCGGATGGAGTGCCGATGGAGCCTAGCCTGTACACTCGCGCCACGCATCTTCAAAGGGGAGGTTTGCGGCGCAGGTGATCTCGGCCAGGGATGAATGTGATGAAGCAAACCACTGGAGAACTTGTTCACCTCGACGTCATGCGTCCAGCCCCCAACACAACCCCGAAACTCACCTCGCTCGACGCGGTCATCGAAGACCGGCTCCAGCGGCTGTGGGATTGGATCGGCTCTCACTTCCCAGAGCGGCCGTCCGCTCGCCGAACCCTCGACAATGTCCTCAAATATCCCCCGTCTGAGGTTGCGCTCGGGGGCGACTTGAATAAGGATTGAGCGGGCAAACCGCTTCAACCGCCCCATATTGCTCATGTCATTCAACGGCGCGGCATTGACCCTGCCAATGGGAGAAGAGGATGGAGAATCAGGTCACCGATCCCACAACCGAAACCCAACCCCCTTCACCCAACCCACAACAAGAACAAGCCGAAAACTCAGCTGACTCCCCATCCACTGCAGCGGCAGAGCCGGCTGCAGCAGCAGAGCCGACTACAGCGGCAGAGTCGACTGCAGCAGCAGAGCCGACTACAGCGGCAGAGTCGATTGCAGCGGCAGAGCCGGCTGAGGGCGCACCGTCGAAGGCGGTGGTTCCGCCGCGGCGGGTATCGTCGCAGGTTGATCCGCGGGAAGAGGTTCGGGCACGGTTGACGGACGCGCAGAATCGCGCCCAGCAGGTTGAGCGCCGGACACGGCAGGCCATCCTGGCCCAGCCGCTGCTCGCCATCCTGATCGCTGTGGTCATCGGCTTCTTCATTGGTCGGATGGTGCGGCGATGAGCGCCCAGCGGCCCCCGCAGGGGGACTTCTTTGAAGAGGCCACACAGGTCCTGGAGCGTCAGGTTCGGCGGCAGCCATACCTGACCGTCGGCGCCGCGATGGGCGTCGGCTACATCCTCGGCGGTGGGGTGCCCGGATGGCTGGCGCGGGCGGTGTTCAACGTCGCCCTCCGCTCGGTCGCCTCCTCGGCGTTTCGGAACGCCCTGGCCAACCTCGACTCCGGCCCGCCGGTCGATTGATTTGTGCTCGCTTGACCCTCACCGAAGGACGATTCTCATGACCATCACCAAAGAAGATCTGCTCAGCAACCTGCCCTGGCTCGCCAACAAGGCGGCCCCGGCGCCCGCGCCCGTCTCCAACGACCTTCTCCCGGCCCTCGCCATCTTCGGCGCTGGTCTGATCGTCGGCGCCGGCCTTGGCCTGCTGCTCGCCCCCAAGGCCGGCAGCGAGCTGCGCAACGACATCGCCGATCGCGCCAACGACCTCTCCCAGCACCTGCCCAACCTGCGCCACAACGACGACAACTCCGTCAGCACCACCGCCTGATCCGCGCGTCGTCGAGCCACCGCAGGTTCCGCCATCGGGTGCCAGCGATGGCGGAACCTGCGGCAGGCTGATGTGTCACAAGCTGTGACCGTGATGTGATGCTGAGCTTCGGCAGGAGGCGATGGCCTTGTCTGAGCGAACGTCTTGCCTTTCAGCATCAATCATGCCCTGAGCACTGGCCTGGTCAGGGGACGAATCCGTAGGGCGTCGTCAGCGAATTGAGCCGCCCTCCACCGATGGCGCTGTAGCTGCCCCGGGCATCATTCTGATCGCCTCCGAGGACAGAGGTGTAGTAGCCGGAAGCCCCATTGTCACGACCACCGCTGATCGAGCTGTAGAAGCCATCGGCGACGTTGCCGTAACCTCCGGAGACTGCAGAGTACAGGCCGACTGCGACGTTGTTGTAGCCTCCGAGGACGCTGGCGTACGAGTTGTTCGCCGCGTTGTCGTAGCCACCGCTGACGGCGCTGTACCACCCTGTCGCTTCGTTTTTGTAACCGCCGCTCACGGTGCTGTAGCTGTTCTGGGCGATGTTGTCGCGACCACCGCTGACCGATGCGGTGTCTCCAAAGGCGATGTTGTCGCGGCCACCGCTGACGGCGCTGTGTTCGCCGCTCGCCGTGTTGCGATATCCGCCCAGGATCGCGCTGTATTCCTCCGAGGCGGTGTTTTCGTCGCCGCCGCTGATCGATGAACCGAGTCCCCTGGCCGTGTTATCGTCGCCTCCGCTGATGGCGCTGTATGTCCCGCTGGCGAGGTTGTTTCGGCCGGCGCTGACGACGCTGTACGCGTTGCTGGCGGTGTTGGACTGGCCGCCGCTGATCGCGCTGTGTGCGCCGCTGGCGAGGTTGTTCTGGCCTGCCATGACGACGGCATAGTCACCGCTGGCGGTGTTGGATTGGCCGCCGCTGATCGCGCTGTACGCGCCGCTGGCGAGGTTGCTCTGGCCTGCTGTGATCGCGCTGGCTGTGCCGCTGGCGGTGTTGCGGTAGCCGCCGCTGATCATGCTGTCCAGCGCGCTGGCGACGTTGAGATAACCACCGCTGATCGTGCTGCTCGTGCCGCTGGCGTGGCTGCTGAAGCCGCCGCTGACGACGCTCCCGGAGCCGCTGGCCATGTTGCTCTCGCCGCCGCTGACCGAAGCCGCGTTCCCCGAGGCGACGTTCGCGGCCCCGCCAGAGACGGTCGCATAAAGATTGGTCGCCTGATTGCCTCGACCGCCTGTGACCGTGGCGTCTTGGCTGGAGGCGCCGTTGTTGGAGCCCCCATGAACCGACGCGCCTTGTCCGGTCGCGACGTTGAAGCGGCCACCGCTGATCGTCGCATACTCCGCGGTCGCTTCGTTGGCCTGACCCCCCAACACCGCAGCCGTGTCCCCAGAGACAATACTCTCTTCGGTCGAGAGGGCGGTTCCATAAGGACCCGTGATCAGGTTATCGTCCCCGCTGATCACACCACCATAGCTTCGGTACTCGTGAGAGTCACCGATAACAAGGTTGTGGCTGCCATCTCGCGTCTCACCACCGGTCGTCGCGTTGTATCCGAGGATGAGGTTCCCGTAACTGTTGATCGAGTTTGAGCTTCCGTTTCCATTTTCGATATGAACGTTACAGCCTCGGAAGGTCATTGTGCGCCCGTCTGCCACGAACTGGCAGCCGTCGCCGCTGTCGTAGAGGACGACCTCCGCAGCATAGCTCACACTGCTGAGTCCGCTGCCGAGAACCATCGCTCCGAACCATGCCATCTTGCTCATCTTCTCTCCTTCATACCGGTGAGGGCACATCTTTTCGCCAGTATCTGGCTGACACAGCAACTATATGAAGCCAGCAGAGAGATGGATGGCTCAAGAGTGACTCAAGGTCGCCTTAGCGGCCTGCGCCCTGGCTCAGCAGAAGAGGGCCCTCTCTCTGTCAACCCCGGCAACCCTGAACCCTCATCGGTGTCGAGACTTCCGTAGGTGGGGGGAACGAAAGCCGCAACTGGACGGATGATGTCGTCTGGTGTAGTGTGGAGTGAAATTTGAAGATGTGCTCGATATCTGAGCCAGATGAGATTCAAAAGCGAGCAAAAGCAGAGAGGTAGGACATGGCCTTATCACGTGCTGAATTGACAGATCTACTCTTAAAACTCTTCAGCATCCCGGAAATGCGGATCTTTGTCAGTGAACTCCCATACGGTTTTGATGTAATTAATTCAGTTACCTGGGATAAATCACCAAATGACATCGTCTATCAGATGGTTGATTCACTTGGGCGGCGTGGGATGATTGATCGTGTCTTCTTTGAGACGTTGATTTCACAACGGCCTCGACGAGTCGATGAGGTTCATCGTGTAGCAAAAATGTGGGATATTGATGGGCTTGATGATAGTGCAACTTCTTTCCCTGTTTCGGAAATTGTCACCAGACCAGACAGGATGCCCGTTAATAAGGTTTTTCGGATCACTGGATATCCTCCCATAAATTTTGTCGAACCAAAGCAGATGGCAGAGATTCGGATGGAGCTTGAAGAGTTTGGCCCGGGGTTGGTCGTTGATGGCGCCTCTGGCGTAGGCAAGACGACAACGATTCTCCACGTCCTCGCAGATATCCTGAAGACGAGTCCGCTCAACGTGACGAACCACTCACGCGTGATCTGGATCCGCGGAAAATCCACCGGGGACAGGCTCCGCCTTCAGAAGATCCTCGACCGTGGAGATCGAGAACTCCAGGGGTACCTTGTCATTGATGATTTTCATAACCTTCCCCAGGAGATGAAGTCCGAGGTCTCGAATCTGGTGAAGCTTGTCGCGGATGAGAGCAGCAACGCCAAGATCGTGCTTATCGGCATAAACCCGGTCGGTGCATCTCTTGTAAACGCAGCCACCGATGTCACCGGTCGGTTTACACCGATCAATATGAACCGTCAGCCCAATGACAAGATCCGAGAATTGATCGAGAAGGGTGAGCGTGCAGTGAACGTTCGCTTTCAACATATCGATCAGATCGTGGCGTCTTCTCGACACAGCTTTTTTACTGCCCAGATGATGTGTCGACACATTCTCCGGATGGAAGGCATTAAGAACAGTCTTGAGGAGACACGAAGGGTCGTAACATCCCCAACTGAGGTCGCCGATCGCGTCCATGATCAACTGAAGCTGAAGTACCAGAATCGTCTCCTTCGATTCGCCAATTTTGACAGGTCGTCTCCACCTGGCGGCGCGACGCTCGTCCTCTTGTGGATGCTCGCGCAGAATACGAGGGACGGGGTCACCGTACAGAACGCCCGGTTTCGATACCCGATGTTACAAGATGGTTTTCAATGGCTACTGGAGAGTAACCTGGCAACCCTCTTCGATACAAACCCTGAAATCAGAGAGTTGTTGTTCTACAATCGCCACACCAGCCGATTGAGTCTCGAAGACCCGCAGTTGGATTATTACCTCAACACCCTCTCCTGGTCGGCATTCGCTCGAGACTCCGGGCATACAGGTCTTGAGTGGGCGCAGAACGGCCCCCGATTCAACACGGATTCGTCGAACCCCAGGGTGACTCCGGTCAGGAATCTGGGACCAACCAATCGGGATTACCCGACGTCGCGCATCCTCCACCTCTCTGATCTTCATATTGAAGAGACCCGATCCGCGCTGGAGCTGTACGATCGTCTTCGAGAGGATCTCAGAGAGCTCCTTGATGGTGAATCGCTGACCGCAGTGGTGGTTTCTGGAGACATCGTCAACCGGGGCACATCTGCGGAGTATCAAGCGGCGTCCCATTTTTTCCGCGATTTGAAGGAGGGCTTATCGCTCACACCGCGCCAGATCCTGCTTGTTCCCGGCAATCATGACATGGACTGGGCCATCTCGAAGCAGATGTATATTCCCAGGCGGAAGGAAGATTGGCCGGGTCCATCCGAAGATGCGTGGCACTATGAGGATGGGCGGTATGTCGAAGTCGCGCGTCTTCAGGATCTCCAGAGGCGCTTCTCTTCCTTTGCAGATTTTTATTATGAAGTGTGTAACGAGCCGTACCCGCTCGATCCGACACAACAGACGACGCTCCGACATTTTCCAGATAGCAGGCTTTTGTTGCTTGGGTTGAATTCCAGCTGGGCGATTGATCATCACCACACGGGTCGTGCCGACATTAACGCGCGGGCGCTTGGGAGAGCGTTGGAGCGAATTGACCGGGAGCCGGCGTATCGCGACTGTCTACGAATCGCGACCTGGCATCACCCGATCTCCTCTGGTGAAGATGATCGAATTCGAGACACCGGCTTTTTGGAACGTCTGGCCCGAGCGGAGTTCCGCATTGCGTTACACGGTCACATCCATCAAGCCTCGGAGGGCCTGTTTCGATATGATACTGCGCCCGGGGGGCGGCAACTGAACCTGCTCAGCGCAGGCACCTTCGGCGCCCCGGTCCGCGCATGGCGTCCAGGATTTCCGCTACAATATCAACTGTTAGAGGTATCTGGGAAGACGGTGACTGTACACACCCGTCGGCGGGAGAACCCAAGCGGAACCTGGAAACCTGACGCTCGATGGACTCCGGGTCCCGGCCAGGATCCTCTTCCCCGGTATACGCTCCCGCTCTCGGCATGATGAAGACCTTCCTC
>JBCBLB010000446.1:0-8257 GCA_038520555.1 Myxococcota bacterium
GACGGTGCTGATTCAGCTGATGATCAGCGCGCTGGTGTGATGCGGTTTACTGTTGGTGGGCGCGCAGGGTCTCGCCCTGGGTCTCCACGGTGGTGTCGTCGACGGTGTCGGGGCGCGGCGTGGCGACGGGCAGCCCGCCGAGGGCGCTGGTGCCGCTGATCCAGTCGAGCAGGGATCCTTCGAGGCTGGGATCGCGGTTGAGCATTCGGGTGCCGATGCCGGCTTCATCGAGGACTTCATAGCGGGCGTCGTCGGTGGCCAGCCGCAAAAGGATGTCTGCCGCGCGGGTGGCGTGGGGGTCTTCGGCAGAGGCGACGATCAGCACCGGGCGCTCCTTGCCATAGGCTTGCATGGCCTTGGGAGCGTTGAGGCCCTGGAGGTTGAGCCGGGGTGACAGCAGGCCAACGGCGGAGATCCGGGCGTCTGTGGCGGCGGCGACGACGCAGAGGTTGGCGCCGAGTTCTGCGCCGACGCAGGTGATCTGTTCGACGCCCTGACCGATGAGGTGGTCGATGGAGGCCCGGACGTCTTCGACCATCCTGGGGTAGTCCTTGGTGCCCTGGCTGTTGCCATGGCCGCGGAGGTCGGGGGCGACGGCGGCGACGCCGTTCTTGCCGAGGCGGTCGGCGAAGAAGTCCCAATCGAGCCGGCTGCGGCCGTCCATGTGGAGGAGGACGACGCCTTGTTTCGCGTTCGTCGCAGAGGCGGTGGAGGCCTTGAGAGAGACCCCGTCGCCGGTCTGGAGGTTGGCCACGCCAGCAGCGCTTCCTGTGCTGAGACACAGCGAAATCATCAGGGCAAACATGCTCTCTCCTCAACAGTGGATCGCAGTCGACTTATCGGCAGCGCAGGGGCATCTTTCAGCGACATCCGCTCGACGATCGCAAGGATAGCACTGACCGGCGACGGTGGGTTGACAGGGCCGTGGCGTGCGTATAGATCTGCTTGTCGCTTGGGGGTGCCCTCAAGCCGCTCTTTGAGCAAAACAGGAATGGTTCTTGTCTGACGACAACGTCTTCATGGATCAGGCGCTCTCGCTGGCGCGAGAAGCGATGGTCTTAAAAGAAGTCCCGGTCGGGGCTGTGGTGGTTCACCAGGGCGTGATCATCGCGCGCGCCCACAACCGCCGCGAGCTGGATCAAGACCCGGCAGGTCACGCCGAGTTTCTGGCGATGCGGTTGGCCGCGAAGCGGCTGGGAAGCTGGCGCTTAGAAGGGTGTACGGTCTATGTCACCCTGGAGCCCTGTGCGATGTGCGCAGGGGCGATGGTGCTGGCTCGTATCGATCGGTGTGTGTATGGATGCAGCGATCCGAAGGCGGGCTTCATGGGGTCGCTGGGGAATCTGTCTCAGCATCCGCAGCTCAACCATCGCTTCCCGGTGACCGCTGGCGTACGCGCTCATGAGTGTGGGCAGGTACTCAAAGACTTCTTCCGGAACATCCGGGCAGCGAAGAAGCGGGCGAAGCAACGAAAGCGGTTGAAGACAGATGAGACGCCATGATTCTGGTGAGGTGGCCGAGTGGACGAAGGCGGTTGATTCGAAATCAACTGTAGGGCAACCTACCGTGGGTTCGAATCCCACCCTCACCGTTTTTCCCTGTTTTGAACCTGTCAAGTAGAGAATCTGGAGGGGTGGCCGAGTGGACGAAGGCGCACGCTTGGAACGCGTGTATAGGGCAACCTATCGAGGGTTCGAATCCCTCCTCCTCCGCACTCTATCTGACACATCCGCCTTGAATGACTGTCGGTGATGGTCGGGTCCCATTGACTGTGGGATCGTGAACCCCGCCAGGTCCGGAAGGAAGCAACGGTAGCGTCCCCCATGGGGCAGTGGGTCGCCCGGCCATCTCCCGCAGTCATTCAAGGCGGTCGTCAATTATGACGGTCACCTCATGGGATCGGTGACGAAGGCCTCAACCCTCCTGTCCGAGTGTCGACAGAGTGTGTATGTATGGCGTTCGCACATGGATTGAGGGCTGTCTCCCGACCGAGCTGACGGCTCGGTTTCGGGCGAAGCTTTTGCTTGTGGTGTTGGGCGGCAACACCCTTCTGGGGATGTTTTTGTTGTTTGGGACGCTCTTCTTCGCGCCCACGCCGGAAGCGTTGGTGGAGATGGTCATCAGCCAGCTCGTGTCCTGGGCGCTTCTGATCGCCTGCCTTCGGTGGCAGCAGTGGCGGCTGATCGGAGTGCTGGTCGTTCTCTTCTTTGGTGTGGTCGGGATGCTGGCGCACTGCCTCGATCCGGGGCCGCAGGCGAGCGTGGTGGCGCTGTCGATGGTAGCGGTGTTTATGGCCTTGTTCTTGACCGGTCCGTGGGGGGCTGCGGCGGTGGGTGTGCTCCACAGTGGGGCGATCTTTTATGACGGTCTCCAGCCGCACCTCCACGGCCTCAGCGAGGGGCACGCGAACCTCGATCTGGGGATTGCATCGGTCACGCCCGTATTTTTCGCGATCATGTTGAGCGTGCTGGATCGAACGCGTGAGACGTTCCTGATTGAGCTGGAGACCGCACGGCAGCGGGCAGAGGCGGGCGCGCGGGCGAAGTCCGACTTTCTGGCCACGATGAGCCATGAGATCCGCACCCCCCTCAACGGCGTGCTGGGTCTGACCCAGGTGCTCCAGCGATCCGCGCTCGACGAGGAGCAGGCGCGGCTGGTCCGGACGATCCACCACAGCGGCGAGGCTCTCCGGCAGGTACTCAACGATGTGTTGGACTATTCGCGCCTGGATGCTGGGCGGCTCGCGCTGGAGCAGCGGTCGTTCTCTCCGAAGCAGCTCGTCGACGAGGTGATCGCCCTGTTCGCCCCTTCGATCGCCGATCGGTCACTTATCCTGGGTGTGATCACCGAAGCGTCGGTGCCGCCTTTTATCTGGGGCGACCCGTTTCGTCTCCGCCAGGTGGTGACCAACCTGGTGAGCAACGCGGTCAAGTTCACGTCCGCGGGCGTGATTGATGTGTCTTTGTCGTGGCCATCGGACGCGGAGCTGGTCTTGTCCGTTCAGGACAGCGGCATCGGGATCGCGCAGGAGCGGCTCGCGGAGCTGTTCGATCCGTTCGTCCAGGCGGAGGACTCGACGACCCGTCGGTTCGGCGGGACGGGGCTGGGGCTGGCGATCTCCCATCGGCTGGTCCAGGCGATGGGCGGCGAGATCGCGGTGGACAGTGTCCTGGGCGAGGGGACATGCTTCACGATTCGGCTGCCGGCGACGGTCGCTGAGGCGGTCTCTGTTGAAGCGGTGCCCAAACGCCATCAAGCGCTGAGTGGACGGGTGCTGGTGGCGGAGGACAACCCGATAAACCAGCTGGTGATCCGGAAAATGCTCCAGCTGTGGGGGGTGACGCCGGATGTCGTCGGGAACGGCCGCGAGGCTGTGGATGCCGTCTGCCAGGAAGTCTACGATGTGGTCTTGATGGATCTGTTTATGCCCGAGATGAACGGCCGAGACGCGACGCGCGCCATCCGCGCGCTGCCCGGTCCGCGGGCCGCGTCGGTGCCCATCTTCATCCTGACCGCCAGCGTCGAGCAGGTCGAGCAGCGGGCCTGTATGGATGCGGGGGCGAATAAGATCCTTGGGAAGCCACTTCAGGAGGATCAGCTATATTCCGCGCTCTCGACGGTGCTCGATCCTGCGCCGAAGATTCGGGCGGTGACCGGCTGATCGCTGCGGAGAGCGCGGAGCATCGGGGCAGACGGCCGGGCGGACATTTTCCGGCCGTTCAGGGCGGGGCCGATCGGATATAAACGGGGACCGGTGCCTGTCTGATGGGGAAGCCGGAGCGGCAGAGAGAGGGAATGAGTTATCTGGCCATCGCCCGGAAATGGCGACCGACCACGTTCGATGAGATCGCAGGGCAGGGGCATGTAACCCAGACCCTTCAGAACGCGATCCGCCTGGATCGCATCCACCATGCGTTCTTGTTCGCGGGGCCCCGGGGGGTGGGGAAGACCACCGCTGCCCGGGCGCTGGCCCGGGCGGTCAACTGCGATCTGGGGCCGACGCCGACGCCCTGCGGGGTGTGCGGCAACTGCCTCGCGATCCTCAGCGGGCGCAGCCCAGACGTCATCGAGATCGACGGCGCCAGCAACAACTCGGTCGAAGACATTCGCGATCTTCGGGACAAGGTCAATTACCTGCCTGTTCAGGGCCGCAAGAAGGTCTACATCATCGACGAAGTCCATATGCTGTCGAAGGGGGCCTTCAACGCCCTGCTGAAGACCCTCGAAGAGCCGCCGGCCCATGTGATTTTCACGTTTGCGACCACTGAGCCACATAAGATCCCGGAGACGATCCTGTCCCGGGTGCAGCGGTTCGAGTTCAAGCGGATTCCGATGCCGGTTGTGGTTCGGCATCTGCAGAAGATCTGCGCGGCCGAAAACGTGGACATCTCAGTGGATGGGCTTCGAATGATCGCCCGGGCGGGCGAAGGGTCGATGCGGGACTCCCAGAGCCTGCTCGATCAGGTCATCTCGTTCAGTGGGGATACGATCTCGTTGCAGCACGTGGCCGATGCCCTTGGGCTGGTCGATCGGCGGCTGCTGTATTCGATGTTGGAGGGGATGGTCCGGGGCAACGCGGATCTGTGTTTGGAGGCGATCGAGTCGGTCTACAACACCGGCTACGATCTCAGCGAGTTTACCTCAGAGATGCTGGAGTTGCTCCGAAACGCGACGTTGGTCGGCTTATCGCCCAGCTCGCAGCGGTTTCTGGACGTGCCGGAGGACGAGCGGGCGCAGCTGGTTTCGTTGGCGGAGACGGTCTCGCCGGACGTCTTCGTGCGCTCATTCCAGGTGATGCTCGACGTCCACGATCAGGTGGCCCGGGCGCCCCGGCCGCGGCTGGTTCTGGAGATGGCCGTCGCCCGGCTGGTGAGCATTCGTCCGGCGCAGCCGATCGACAAGCTCATCGACCGGCTGGTTGACGTGGAGCGGCGGATGCGGCGTGGTGGGGTAAGTACGCGTCGCCCCCGCACCCGCCATGGCAAATCCCGCCATGGAAACGATGACGAAGGGGAGCCGGCCCGCCCTGCTCCGTCGACCCGTCGCGCGCGTCCGTCCCGTGGCGCTTCTCCGCCACCGAATCGGCCACGGTTCCAGGTTCGAAGCCAACAACGCGGTGGCGGGCCTGCGCCGCACAGCCCGCCCGCGCCGCGCGCGCCGGCTGCGCCGCCTCCACGGCCGGAGCCCCCGCCGCAGGAGCGTCCGGATCCGAAGGCGCAGCGGCCGCCTTCGGGCCGACCGGAGCTCGCGGTGGTGGAAGAGCCGCCGGTGGCGCCCGGGCCGTACCTGCATGCGCCTGACGAGATGGATCCCGACGCTGCGGTCTGGCCTGATGAGGCTGTCGCCGACGAGATGGAGCTATCGCCGCCGGTGCCCATCGGGGATGAGGACGACATCCCCGACGCGCAGGCGGAGACGCCGCCGCCGCTGATCTCGGATGCGGGCTTGCAGGACCGATTTGACGCGTTCCGCCGCTGGTTGAAGGCTGGCGGGGTGGCCTGGGACGTCTGGGCGGATCAGTCCGCGCTGCTTCGGGTGGCGCCGCCGGTGGTGCGGATCGCGTTTCCGTCCACGTTCACCAGCTCTCAGGCGAAGCAGAAGGTTGAGCATCCTCGGATCCGTCAGGGGGTCGCGGCGTATTTTCCCGACTGTGTTCGGGCAGAGGTGAACATCCGCCCGCAGAAGTCGGGCTTTGAGACCTGGGAAGAGCGTCAGGCAGCGGCCCGTGAGGAGCGACGGCAGGCGGTGCTGACCCGCCTACAGACCGATCCCCAGATCCGCCAGATCACAGAGGTGCTTGGCGGGGAACTCCGGGCGGTGTTGTTGGAGGATGAGTCAGAGGAGCGGAACCGATGAGCGTAGATCCGCTTCGTCGATGTGTGGCGCAGCTGGCGCGCTTCCCGGGCATCGGGGAGCGCACGGCGACCCGGCTGGCGTATTGGCTGCTTCGTCAGGAGGGCGACGTCGCCCGTGAAATCGGGGAGGCCATCGCCGCGCTCCCGACCGAAGCGCGCCGGTGCAGTCGGTGCTTCAACATCGCTGCCCGCGATCCGTGCGGGATCTGCAGCCATCCGCAGCGCACCTCCGAGATCCTCTGTGTGGTCGAGCGCCCCCAGGACATCTCCGCCATCGAAGAGACGGGCAGCTATGAGGGGCGCTACCATGTCCTCGATGGTGCCATTTCGCCGCTGGATGGGGTGGGGCCGGATCAGCTGCGGATGCGGGAGCTGCTCGCCCGGCTCCAGCCTGAAGGGGTCAAGGAAGTTCTGATCGCCACCGATCCCGATGTGGAGGGGGACGCCACGGCGCTGTATCTGGCCCAGCTGCTGAAGCCGATGGGCATCCGGGTGACCCGGCTGGCGCATGGGATCGCGGTGGGCACGGAGCTGGAGTATGCCAACCGCAGCTCGGTCTCTCGGGCCATCGTCAACCGCCAGGAGCTCTAAGCGGCGAACGCAACAGTACAGTCAAAGTCACCGATCCCACTGTCAACCCCGGCGCGCAGATACTACCTTCTATGCGTATCTGGAGGGAGTCTGATGTCTGCGGACACCAGCACAATCGATCAAGGGAGCTGTCATTGCGGCGCGGTGCGATTTCTGGTGACCGTTCGGGATCATCAGGCGTTGGACTGCAACGGCTCCATCTGCACGAAGAAAGGCTCTCTACATTTGATCGTGCCCCCAGGTGATTTTGAACTACTACAGGGAGCGGACGCGCTGGCCGAATATCGGTTCAACACGGGCGTCGCCCGACACCGGTTCTGTGTGACCTGTGGCGTTCATCCCTTTTACACTCCACGTTCCCATCCTGATCAGATCGACGTCAACGTTCGCTGTTTAGACGGCGATGTGCGTGCGCGGTTCGCCGTTGGGCGGTTCAACGGTCGAGCGTGGGAATCCAACGTCCACCAGATTCAGTGAAACACGATGTCTGACTCGAACTCCTTGTCTCGCCCACTCACCGTGCTCATCAGCGCGATGCGGTACGTCGTCGGCTTCCTCGGCATTGCCTTGTTCTCGGTGCCGTACATCCTGGTGGTCCTGATGCTGATGCCCTGGCGCAAAGAACGCATCAAGATGGGCAACCGCTACGGCAAGGTGATCGGGCCGTTCATCGCCCGGGTCACCGGGACACGGACGGTCATCCACAACGCCGAACGGCTGGAAGGCCACAAGCCCGCGATTTACATCACCAACCACTCTTCGGAGCTGGATCCGTTCATCGCCATGTGGCTGTGTCCGATGGGCGGCTGTGGGATCGCCAAGAAGTCCATCGGTCAGGTGCCGTTCTTCGGGTGGGCCTATCGGCTGAGCGGGCACTTGCTCATCGACCGCTCCAACCGTGAGAAGGCGATCGCGTCGCTGTCCGAAGTCGCCGAAATCGTTCGCCAGAACAACCTGAGCATCTGGCTCTGGCCGGAAGGCACCCGGTCCCGCGACGGTCGGCTGCTGCCCTTTAAGAAGGGCTTCGCTCACATGGCCATCTCGACAGGGCTGCCGATCGTGCCGGTCGTCGCCCATCAGGCACACCACCGGTGGCCGGCCCGCTCGCTGCAGATGTACCCCGGTCGTCTGGACATCGACGTGCTGCCCTCGATCGACACCAGCCACTGGCGGGTCGAGTCGCTCGAAGAGCACATCCGTCAGGTGCGGCAGGTCTTCATCGATGCGCTCGACCCCAGCCAGCGCCCCGACAACCTGCCCGCCGCCGCCCCTGGAAAATAGAGACACGAAAATAGAGACACGAAGATAGGGGTGCTGCGTGAAAGATCGCCCTGAAGATCGCCTCACGCGTGGGTTATTGCGGTGCATTCCAACGCAGCGTGCACAGCTCTCCGCGGCTTGAGCCCGCATAAATCTGGCGCTGTCCGCACCGCACCACAGAGACCCCGCCGTGTTGGAAGGCGGGGCAGGTGTCCAGGATCGTTCCGGTCAGATTCAGCATCTGAATCGTTCCATCTGGATGTCCTGCGACCACCAGCGGGAGCGTCGGGTGCACATCGAGAGCGCATGCGCCGCGAAGCGAAGTTTCCAAATCGGGCATCGCGCGGTCGCCTGTTCTCACGTCGAACAGCACGGTGTGGTAGGTGTCTTCGCCGCCTGTCGGCGTCGATCGATGCCGCCGGGTGAGGATGTATCCCCAGCCGTGTCGGGTGGTGCCCAGTTGGTTGGTGCCGCGGGGACCGCGATGATTCTCCATCGGGTTCATCGACCATAGCGCTTCGCCACGGTCTCGATCGAAGGCGCGCATCATC
>JBCBLB010000147.1:0-15947 GCA_038520555.1 Myxococcota bacterium
GCTGCTTTTGCCCGCTTTGCACGGGCAGGATCCCGACCCGCGATCCGGTCGTGTCGATCACACAGCTCGCCGGCGGCCACCCAGCGCGCGAGCTGCCGGAGGAGCCCCGCCGGCACGTCTTCGACCCCATAGGCCATGACGCCCCGGGTGGCCTCTCCGCTGAGATCTGCGCCCCACTCACGATACCGGTGTTCATCCGAGATCGGGGCGAGCACCCGGTTGAGGCTCCGGGTCGGCAGGTTCCAGCCCAGCGGCAAGAGCTTCGCGACGGTGGCGGCCAGCCGCGCATGGCTTCGAGGGGCCTGGAACCGGGCCGCGGCGCAGAGGCTGATCCCAGCGGCGAGGTGGGCATCTCCGAAGCGAGCCATCGTCGCATACAGCAGCTGACCGCCCATCCCATGCCCCGCCCAGATCGCCCGCGGGTATTCCGTGACCTGACGAACCTTCTCAAGGGCGGCAGGTACATCGTGCTCGACGATATCATCAAAGTCGAACCCCCACCGTCGGGGGGGGCGCCGTCGCCGATCCCGCGGAGGGAGGGCGCCCCGATCGCCGCGATGGGTGAACAGGAAGACATCGAAGCCAGCCTGGTGGGCTGCGTGTGCGATCGATCCCGCTCCGAGGAGGCCAAAGTTCACCGGCCCCAGTCCCATCCCATGGGCAAGGATCAGCGGCTCTCCCGGATCTTCTTCTCGGGGAGGGTATCGAAACAGGACGTTCTCCCACCCATCGGCGGCAGTATAGTACAGCCGCTCTGGCGGCCGTTCCGGAGAGAGGGCGAAGGGACTTCGCGGATGTCGGGAGTACCACGCGGCTTTCATCGCCACATCTGAGAGGGCCGCCAACCACTGCCGGGTCGAGGAGACCGCGATGGGGGGTGGGGGGTCGGCGGGCAGAGCGGTGGGCGGGTCCTGGTCGGGGTGACAGCGATCAGCACCGGCGCCGCTCCGGTCACCCTCCGGAGCGGCGTCGTCGACGTCAGCGTCTATGGGTTCTGCTTCGAGCACAGCGTCAGCTTCAGCGTAAGGGGACCAGGACCTGCCCGACCTCTGTGATGTTGAAGGCGATGCTTCAAGAGAAGTCTTGCCATGTCAACACCTGCGAGACTACCCTGTCCTCGCCACGAAGTAAACCCTTTCGTCGACGTTGTGCTTTTCTACTGGTACTTCACGACCGTCGAGCGGTCGACGATGTCTTGGCGCCAGACTTCCAGATACGCCTGCACTTTCTGGGTCTGGACCTGGTATCGGAGCATCTCTTTATCGCGCTCGAAGGCGGTCATGTCCGCTTCGGTGAACGACGTCACGTTGGCGAGGATGCGGCCGCCTTCGGTGGGATAAACCCCATCGAGCAGTCCAGCCTCCGAGACGTCTTTGAGCGCGGTGAGCAGCTGTGGGCTTCCTGCGGCGCCGGGGATCTGCGGGTCGGTCTTCCGGACGGAGCCGGTCGTCTCCAGGACGAGGCCATATTTCTGGAGCACCTTGATCGGCGCGTTCCCTTCGGCTTTCCATGCGGCGAGCAGTTCATCACCGACCCTGGCAGAGAACGTCGTCAGCTCCTGCCGGGCCAGCTCCTGTCTGGCGATCTCCGCCTTCACGGTATCGAACTCACGGGTGACCTCTTCGGTCAGGGCGGCGACGCGGAAGAAGGTGAACCCCTGCTCGATCTCGATGATGTCGGTGAACTGTCCGGCTGCGGTCGAGAAGATCGGCTCGCGAGCGGCTTCGGGGAGCTGCTGTTGAGCGAGCGTCCCCATATCCCCGCCGTTGCTCGCAGAGAGGTCCTCACTGAACTGACGGGCGAGGTCGGCGAATGCTTCACCGCTGCTCGCGGCTGTGCGGATCTCTTCGAGCTTCTGGCGGGCCTGTGCGTCCTCAAAGCCTTCGATGCCCTTTTTGAGGAAGATCTGGCTGAGGGTGGCTTTGGGGGGGGTGTGGTAGAGCCGATCGTAATCCCGCTCATAGATCTGCTTGAGTTCATCCTCGCTCGCGGCGATGAAGGCGTCGACCGCGGCGTCTTCGACGGTGACGAAGTCAAGCAGGGCGTTGTCGGGGATGGAGACATACTCGACGCTCATCTCGGTGGCGTTGAGGCGGTAGAGCTGCTCCAGCTCGCGGTCGGTCACCTGGATGGCGCCAGCCGCGAAGGCTTCGAGCTTCTGGAGCGTCATCGAGTCGCGGAGCTGGGTGACGAACTTCCCGTTGGTCATGCCCATCCGCTTGAGGTTGCGCTCATAGAGGTTCTGAGAGAATTTCCCGCTCTCGGTTTGGAAGGCTTCGATGCTCCGGATCTCCCGGGCGATCTCTTCATCAGAGACTTCGATGCCCAGCCGGTCGGCTTCTTGGAGGAGCGCCTTGGTCATGACCAGCTGATCGATGATGAGGGGCGTGAGCTCCTGGATGTCGTCCTGGTTCATGTTCGCGCCGCGAGTCACGTCCCGAAGCCGCCTGCGAAGCTCCGTATCGGTGATTCGCTCACCGTTGACTTCGGCGACGGCTTGCGTCTTCGGGCCCCCAGAGGCGCCGATGCCCCAGAAGACGAAGACCAGGATGACCGCACCGAAGACCAGTTTGGCCCAGGTGCTGTCGGTTTGTTGACGAATCGTTTCGAGTAATGCCATCTCTTTCCTCAGCGGGCGCTTATCTCAGCCGCACGGAGGTAACTCGCTCCGAGGACCTTTGACACGAACCTTCTTTCACACATAATTGAACATCCCTCCGGCTGCGCACTCGTCGCACCACCATTCCCTCCTCCTCTTCCCCAGAGCTTCTATGTTCCAAGCCGTCTTTGGCGCCTTCTCCAATGAGATGGCCATCGACCTCGGCACTGCAACAACCCGCATCGCTGTGGCTGGCCGCGACGTCAGCTGCTGTGAGGCTTCCGCGGTCGCCATCTACCAGGACCGGCACGGCAGCCGTCGCATCCTCGCCGTCGGCGACGACGCGCTGGAGATGCTCGGCCGCTGCCCCCCCGATATCCAGATCGTCCACCCCATCGTCGATGGTGTGATCTCGGACTTTGAGATCGCAGAAGCGATGCTTCGACAATTTATGACCCGTGTTCAGGGACGCACGCTGTGGGTCGGTCCCCAGGTCACGGTCTGTGTTCCGTATGGAACGACCGATATGGAACGTCGGGCCATCCGTGAGCTCGCCGAGTCTTCGGGCGCGCGGTCTGTGGAGATGGTTGAGCAGCCGCTGGCCGCAGCCAGCGGTGCGGAGCTGCCCATCGACGACGCCTGCGGCCATATGGTGGTCGACATCGGCGCGGGCTCGACCGAGATCGCGGTGACGTCTCTGGGGGGGGTGGTGTACAGCCGCGCCTTGAAGATCGGCGGTGGTCATATGGATCGGGCCATCATCCACCACATCCGGCAATCCCACCGGGTGCTGATCGGGCCGCGGACGGCGGAGGAGCTGAAGGTCACGCTTGGTGCGGCGCTCCCTTCGCGAAAGCAGAAGCGAGGGCGGATGACAGTGAAGGGGCGGAGTTTGGAGACCGGCTACCCGGTCTCGCTGGATCTGACCGATGAGCAGGTCCATGCCGCCCTTGCGCGTCCGGTGAAGATGATCATCGACGCGGTCCGGGCGAGTTTGGAGCATACGCCCCCGGACCTTGCGGCGGACATCTCTCAGACGGGGATCGTGCTCGCCGGGGGTGGCGCGCAGCTGTCTCGCTTCGATCGGGCGCTGTCGGCATCGACAGGGCTCCCCGTCATCGTGCCAGAGGACCCCGAGCTGGTCGTCGTGCGGGGCGCGCTGCAGGCCACCCGGCTCACAGAGGCGAGCGCCATCGCGGGGTGAGGGGTTCAGCCCAGGTCCGCGATGAGTTTGTCAAAGGTGCTTCGGTTGAGGGCGCCGACGTGCTTGGTGGCGACTTCGCCGTCTTTGAAGACGATGAGGGTGGGGATGCTCTGGACTCCGTACTTCGCGGCGAGTGCGCGGTTCTGATCGACGTCGACTTTGGTGATGCGGACCCTGCCGTCGTAGTCCATCGCGGCGGCGTCGAGCATGGGGGCGATCATCTTGCACGGGCCGCACCAGGTCGCCCAGAAGTCAACGACGACGGGCACTTTGCTGCTGAGCACCTGCTCGTTGAAGGAATCTTCATTGATGTGGTGGACGAGTTCGTTGGCCATCTTTACTCTCCGATGTAGGGAACGATGAGGGACATATCCGCGGGATGCGATAGCGCTCTGTGTGTAGAATGACAGAATCGTCAGGGCCCCCTCTTAGGATCGAGGGCACCAGACGACAAGGGGGGAGTGAGGAATGATGAAGGCCTGGTCCGGGGTCGACTTCCTGGAGACCATCCAGGGCACGACCGGACAATACCCGGCGATTCGGGTGATGTTCCTCGCTCACCGACTCAAAGGGTCCGGCGTCCTCTCCATCCGTGGCCAGAACCGGTACGCCGACATCGATATGCAGAACGGCGTCGTCTGTGGTTGCATTGGGATCCCCGGTTTGCTCCAGTCGATAAACGTACAGGGTGCGCCCGGCGATGAAATGTATCTGCTGCTCAATCGCGCCATCGGTTCTGGCACGCCCCCCGACCAGGCGCTCCGTGCGGCGGCGGATGGGATCGGTGATTACCTGGTCAGCATCATCCCGGTCCAAGACGCCAAGATCAACTATAAGCTCGACGCCACCATGATCCGAACGCCGATGTCGCTGCCGGTGTCCATCCCCCAGATGATCGCTGGCGCGCTGCAGCGGTCCCGCCCCGGGCACGTCATCCGCAGCGAGCTTCAGCCCAGGATCAACTGGACTGTCCACGTTACCCTTCCGGAAGATTCTCGCGAAGAGCAGTGGGGGCTGAACGCGGTGGCCATGCGGCTGCTTCGGGAATCAGAGGGCCGTCCGTCCCTTCGCAGCTTGACCCGAGCGGGACGCAGCGGGGTCTCCAACAACATCTGGCAAGCGATCGACTTGTTGATCCAGCTTGGTCTCATCGAACTTATCGAGGCTCGCCGGCAGCGGAAGGGCCGCCGGGATCGAGTGGCCCAGGCAGGTGCGGGTGCGGGTGCGGGGGAGCCTCGGAAGGTTGATCCCCGGGCCGAGCTCGAGCAGGCCCTGCGCGCCCTCAAGGCGATGAAGTCCTGGGAAGTCCTTGAGATCAAGAAGGCTGAACAGTTGGATGATGAGGGGTTGAACCAGGCACTTCGTGAGGTGTCGTCTCGGTATCACCCGGACTTGTACTCTGGTCACGCCCAGGCGGTCCGGGACATCGCCCGCAGCTGCTTCGAGCAGGTGATGACGGCGTTTAATGAGCTTCGTGATCCGGCTGTCAATGGGGAGCTTCGCGCACGGCTGGAGGCGGAAGCCCGTGGCGAGCAGTACGTCTCTCCGGAGTCCCGCAAGCAGGCGGAGCTGGCATACAGCCGCGGCAAAATCGCGTATCGCAAGAAGGATTGGGACGCGGCCCTGTCTGCGTTCTCCGTCTCCCTCAACCTTGATCCCAAGCCGTGGCGGTACACCTATATGCGCGAGATGTCTGCGTATTATGCAAAGCAAAAGCCGGGTACGACGGTCGCTTATACGCTCATCAAGTTGATGAGCGCCATCAAGCCGCAGAAAGAAGATCCCCGCCTTGATCGGGAGCGGGCGGAAGTGTTGTTTGATTCGGCGGAGCTGCTGATAAACGAGCAGTCTGAATATCGGACCGCCATCCGGCTCTACAACCAGGTGCTCAAGCTGAACCCGGAGCATCACGGCGCCCACCGCCGGCTGCGTCTCCACAAAATCCGGGTTGCTGCTGCGAGGAACAACCAGGAGAAGGACAGCCCAGGGTTGCTTGATAGCCTGAAGAACCTGTTCAGTTCGAACAAATAGCTGGTTGAATGATTCGGAGCGGTCGCAGCTCAGGGCGTGAAGGGATAAATTTAATCCCGAAGGACTCCATCACCGATGATTCGCCTGTTTTTGGTCGCTGCGCTGCTCATCTATATCGCCCGGGGGATCGCTCCCTGGAGCGGTGGGTTCCGTGATCGATTTTCCGACGGTCGTCTGATCTGGTTGGGCATCGCCGCGCATGGCATCGGTCTCTTCGGCGAGATCTTGTTCGAGGGGATGGCCAGCACCCTTCACCTCGCGCTCGTCGGCTTGTCGCTGTTGGTCTTGTTGGGCAACCAGTACCTTCAGCGGATGCCGCGTATGGAAGCGCTTGAGGGCGTTCTTCTCCCGCTCTCTTCGCTGCTTCTCGCGCTGGGTCTGATCGCGCCGGGCCAGGCCATCGGCAGCGCGCCGCTGTCGTGGTGGTTGCCGGTCCATATCGGCTTTATGGTGCTGGGCTTCGGTGGGATGGCCGTCGCGTTTTCGGTGTCCCTTCTGTATCTGTGGGTCCGAACCCGGCTGAAGAAGAAGCAGCTCGCGGGTATCGGTCGGCTGCCTTCGCTGGCGACGCTCGACGATCTAAATCAGCGGTCATTGATCTTCGGGTTCGTCGCGCTGACCGCCGGTGCCGCCTCGGGCGCGCTGTGGGCGGCGCTTGGCGAGCCCGATCGGGCTGCAATTTCGTCTGATTTAACCGTATATGCGACTGTGGCCGTCTGGCTGTGGTACGCCATCGGACTTCATCTTCGGATGATCGCAGGGTATCGCGGTCAGACGGTGGCCTGGTTCGGTGTGGTCGGCTTCGCCGGCATCTCTGTCATCATGGCGGGGGCGACCCTGGCTTTCCAGAGCTTCCACGGCGTCTGAAGGAATCCAACCGCGATGCACCTGGTCACAGTCGGTCTCAGTCATCACACCGCGCCGGTCGAGCTGCGTGAGCGGCTCGCGCCGCGACCCGGTCAGATCCCGGAGTTCCTCGCGGAGCTTCGCTCCCACGGCCTTGGCCGTGAGGCGGTCCTCCTGTCGACGTGTAACCGGGTCGAGCTCTACACCGTTCCCGGGTCGGAGTCCGACCCGGAAGCCCTCGCCCGCTGGATGCTCTCCACCGGCGGGGTCAACCACCGCAACGCCCTCAAGCACGTCTACCGCTACCACGAGCAGGACGCCCTGCACCACCTGCTCCGGGTCATCTCCAGCCTGGACTCGATGATCGTGGGGGAGCCGCAGATCGTCGCCCAGTTCAAGGAAGCGTACCGCATCGCGGTCGAAGCGAAGGCGACCGGTCCCATCCTTCACCGGGTCCTCGATGGTGCGCTCAACGTGGCCAAGAAGGTCCGCTCTGAGACGGAGATCGCCCAGGAGGCGGTGAGCATCGGCCGCGCTGGCGTAGAGCTCGCCCGTCAGGTCCTTGGGGACATCGGCCACAGCGCGGCGCTTCTGATCGGCGCGGGTGCGCATGGCAAGCTTGTTGCCCAGAACCTGATCGGCTACGGGCTGACCGAGCTGGTCATCGCCAACCGCACGTTCTCCCGGGCCAGCGACCTCGCCGCCCGGTTCGGCGCGACAGCGATTCAGCTCGATGACATCCACCGCTACCTCGACCGGGTCGATATCGTCCTCACCTCGACGGGCGCGGGTCGGATCCTGCTGAGCAAGCGAGACCTCGCGCCGCTGATGCGGAAACGTCGCTACCGTCCGCTTGTCCTCATCGACCTGTCCGTGCCTCGGGTGATTGATACGAACGTCAACGAGCTGGACTCGGTGTTTCGCTTCGACGTCGATGACCTCTCTCAAATCGCTGATCGTGGCAAGCAGCGGCGGCTGGACGCCGCCGCTGAGGCGGAGCAGATCATCAGTACGGAGACCGAGCGGGTCTGGCGGGAGATCATCGCGACGACCCACAACCGGCTCATCGGGGCCCTGCCGCGTCGGGCCGAAGCGATCCGGCGGGCCGAGCTGGTGCGGGCGCAGAAGGTGCTCGACAAGCTGAGCAAGGGCGACCGAAAGGCCATCGACGCGATGACCCGTGCCATCGTGAAGAAGATCCTCCATAAGCCCATGCTTGAGGCGCGACAGCTCGCGGAAGCGGGGGAGAGCGAGAAGCTGGCGATGCTACTCTCCAGCCTCACCGACCTCACAGAAGATGAGAAGTCATGAGCACCGATGAACGTCCTCTCCGCCTCGGCACCCGCGGCAGCAACCTCGCCCGGGCGCAGAGCTCACAGGTCGCCCGTGCCCTGCACCGTGCCACTGGCCGCCCCGTCGAGCTGAAGATCATCTCCACACGTGGCGACCGGGATCGCACCCGGCCGCTCGCAGCGCTGGGCGGAAAAGGGCTCTTCACCGCGGAGCTTGAGGCAGAGCTTCGAGAAGGCACCATCGAGCTCGCCGTCCACTCGCTCAAAGATCTGCCCACGGAAGATCCAGATGGGCTCGTCCTGGCCGCCATCCCGACCCGTGCCGACCCTCGGGACGTCATCGTGGGCGCTCCGCTCGAAGCCCTTCCTGTGGGCGCGGTCGTGGGCACAGGCTCGCTGCGACGGAAGATGCAGGTGCTGGCCCGGCGGCCCGATCTCGCGGTGCGGGGCATCCGGGGCAACGTGGAGACCCGGCTTCGGAAGCGCGATGAGGGTGATTACGACGCCGTTATCCTCGCCAAAGCCGGGCTGGATCGGCTGGGCATCACCCGAGATGACATCACCCCGTTCTCGCCGGGCCAGATGGTCCCGGCGGTGGGGCAGGGGGCCCTCGGGGTGCAGGGCAGCCTGCACCGACCGGAGATCCTGGTTTTGCTCAAGACCATCGACGATCCGGTGACCCGACGCCGGGTCGCGGCGGAGCGGGCCTTCTTGAGGACGTTCGGCGGCGGCTGCAACGTCGCGGCGGCCTGCTATGCCCGGGTGGAAGCCGGCGATGTGCTGCATCTCCGGGCCGTCGTCCAGCAGGACGACGGCGAGATCAAGCAGGCCGAAGCGCGCGGGGTCGACGGTCCGGCCCTGGGGCGAATGCTGGCGGAGACGTTGCGCTTCGGCTGACGCCGATCTCTGGCCCTTTGTCACTGTTTTTTGGTCACTGGCTCTTTGTTACTGGCCCTTTGTCACTGGCCCTTGGTGCAGACCCGGCCACAGTCGACCGGGAAGTCGGCGTCTTCCAGATCGGCGCACTCCATCTGGTTGATGCCCTCAACACAGTCGATGGCTGCGGCGCGGTCGTAGTCGCAGCCGGTCAGGAAGTTCTCGGGGTCCTGCTCTTCGCTGACGAAGAACTCACACTCCTGATAGTCGGTATAGTCGAGCTGCTCGAAGTATTCGCAGTCTTCGTAGAGTGTGCAGTATGCCCGGGTGACATCGTCGGTGTAGCTGTCCCGAGAGTAGCAGCCGGTGAGCCCCGCTGCGATCATCGCTGTAAAGAGCCATCGCCCCATGGTTTCGCTTCCTCCTTTTCGGAACCCCATCTTTAGCACGCGTTCCCCTGGTCCTCATCCCATGGGCGCTTGAGGATGGCCACCCGACCACCGGCGCCCTGTGGCGGTCTGGGTCTTTTTACTGGATGAAGC
The DNA here is from genome assembly GCA_038520555.1 of Myxococcota bacterium. Taxonomy (GTDB): domain Bacteria; phylum Myxococcota_A; class UBA796; order UBA796; family UBA796; genus JBCBLB01. The sequence continues at coordinate 9,391 of JBCBLB010000147.1, forward strand.
GGGTGAGGTCTTTGGTGAGGTTCTTTTGATGGCTCTCGATGGTCCCGCCGCCGATCTCCAGCAGTTTTGCATCTCGCAGCAGTCGTTCAATGGGGTATTCGCGGCAGTATCCGGCGCCACCGAACACCTGCATGGCGTGGTCGGCGACTTCTTTTCCCATCGTCGAGGCGAACAGCTTGGCGGCGTCGGAGCCGATGCGATTGCGCTGGTGGGGAGAGACATTTCGGGCGACCTGATAGATCAGGCACCGTGCGGCTTCGGCTTTTGCATAGGATTCACCGATGTAGCGCTGAATCTGCCCGAAGCGGTTGATCGGTTGGCCGAACGCCTTCCGTTCATGGGCGAACTCGACCATCATCTGAACGCAGCGGTCGGCGATGCCCAGGCTCATGGCGGCGAGCGCGAGGCGTTCGATCTCGAGGTTTCGCATCATATGGGTCAGCCCGCCGCCTTCCATGCCGAGGAGGTTTTCTTTGGGGACGATGCAGTCTTCAAAGATAAGCTCGCTCATCGACGAGCCCCGCATGCCCATCTTCGGGATGTGGTTGGAGGTCGAGAAGCCCGGGCACTCGCGATCGACGAGGAACGCGGTGACCCGGCCGTCGACCTTGGCGTAGACGTAGAAGATCGCGGCTTCGGGGCCGTTGGTGATGTAGGTCTTTGTGCCGTTGAGGATGTAGCGGTCGCCGTCGTTGATGGCGGTGGTGGCCATACCGAGGACGTCGGTGCCAAAATCGGGCTCGGTCATCCCCATCGCGCCGATGTACTCGCCAGTGAGGGCTTTATCGAGGATCCGCGCTTTCTGTTCTTCGTTGGCGGTGTAGTAGAAGTTGTTCAAAAACAGCAGCGAGTGCGCCAGATACGCGAGGCAGAAGCCGGGGTCAGACTTGGAGAGTTCATGGTGAACGATGACCGAGGCGGTGGTGTCCATGCCCGCGCCGCCGTCCGCTTCTGGGATGGTGACGCCGAGCAGGCCCAGCTCACCCACTTCCCGCAGCAGCGGAACGTTCAGCGTCTCCTTCTCATCGAACGCCGCCGCCTGAGGTTCGACCCGGTCCCGGGTGAAGTCTCGGATCATCTCCCGGAGCATCCGGTGTTCCTCGGACGGGGTGAAGAGCGGATCGCTGTGATCGTGCATGCTTCGTATACCTCGACGAAGCCCCTGGGCTTGCAGCCCAGAAGCGGTTGTATAAGAAGAGCGCGGCTCACTCTTCTTCTCTGTGTACCTAACGAACACGACCGACCCTGACACCACAATCTAGCACTGTTCGAGGGCATCATCGATGACGGACCTGACTTTTGACCCGACGCAGCTGGCCCTCCCCGAAGAAGGCAAGACGATCGTCGTCAACGCGAACCATATCCGTGAGCGGGTGGTGGTTCCCCGCCAGCGCATCGTCTGGTACCTGCAGGGTTGGGAGCGTGGCAACATCATGCTCGCTGATCGACAGTCCATCCTCATCTTTGACCTCGACAAGCGGCAGCTTCACACCATCTCGCTCCATGAAACGGACAAGCCGCTGTATGTGATGCACCTGATCACCAACCTGTTCACCGAAGAGGGCACGGTGGGCGCGGACATCACGTTCTCTCCGTACCTTGCGGTTCAGCCGGTGAGCGAGGTGCCTGGAGAGCGGTGGCTTGAAGTGCTGATGCTTGCCCGGATTCATGGCCCGACCCACCAGCGGCTGCTCGCCCTTCGGGATTAACGCTGACGAGATCTGGTCTGGGCCCTTCCCTTCGGCGGGAGCGGACAGATACTGTCCTGCAACCGGTGGTGAAACCGGATAGCAGCGTGCCAGACCGCGCGGAAAGGACAGACGATGCCAACCTTGATCCTGATAGACGGCTCCAACCAGGCCTTCCGGGCCTACCATGCCATCCGGGCAGATCTGCGCAATGAGGAAGGGTTCCCGACCCGCGCCCTGTTTGGTTTTTCGCGGATGTTGCAGCGTCTGATCAAGAAGGACGCTCCAGAGTACGCGTGCGTTGTCTTCGACGTCGGCCCCAGCTTCCGAAACGACCTGTACCCTGAGTATAAGGGCCACCGTCCCGACAAGCCTGAAGATCTGGCCCGGCAGTGGCCTGAGCTGATGCCGTTGTGTGAAGCCTTCGGCGTCAAGGCCGTCGGTCGTGATGGTTTTGAGGCGGACGACGTCATCGGCACCCTCGCGGTGATGGGCGAGAAGAAGGGCCTCGATGTGCGCATCATCAGCTCTGACAAGGACTTCGCCCAGCTGGTCACCGATAAGGTCAAGCTGCTTGACCCGAAGAAAGGCGAGCAGGGCATCGACGAGATCGAAGCGAAGTGGGGCGTCAAGCCTGAGATGATCATCGAGTTGATGGCGTTGATGGGGGACGCTTCGGACAACGTCCCTGGCGTCAACGGCGTCGGTCCGAAGAAGGCCGCCAAATTCATCAACACCTATGGCTCTGCGCAGGGTGTCATTGACAACGCCAAGACGATCGGTGGGAAGACTGGCCAGCGGATCGCGGCTGCGGCTGAGAGCATCGCGTTGTCCAAGAAGCTTGTCACCATCCTCACGGGCATGGATCTCGGCTTCGAGGTGGATGATCTCAAGGTCCAGGCCTACGACCCTTCGGCGCTGAAGACGAAGCTTTCGCACTTCGGCTTCCACAGCATGGTCCGTGAGATGGGTCTTGCGAACGTCGGCGAGTCGGTGGGCATCAGCCGGGACGGCTACAAGACCGTGCAGACCGCGGAGGCTTTGGATGCGTTGATCGCTGGGCTCAAGGCGGCGGGCCGGTTCGCCTTCGACACGGAGACGACTTCGCTCGATCCGATGAACGCGAAGCTTGTGGGGATGAGCTTCTGTTGGTCCGAGTCGGAGGCCTACTATGTGCCCATCGCCCATGAAGTGGGCGGTAACTGTCCGGGCGCCCTCGACGCCCTTCTCCCGTTGTTGAACGATCCCTCGCTGAAGAAGACCGGCCAGAACCTGAAGTATGACCTGAAGGTGCTCCGCAGCAACGACAGCGATCTGAAGGGCATCGACGGGGACACGATGCTCGCGGACTACCTGCTGGACGTCGAGAACAAGCACAACCTTGATGAGCTGGCGCTCCGACACCTGGGCCACGCGATGATCTCCTATAAAGAGGTCGCCAAGGAGCATGGGGAATTTGCCAAGGTGCCCATCGCAGAAGCGACGAAGTACGCTGCCGAGGACGCGCACGTCGCCTGGCACATCGACCAGCGGCTTGGGGAGAAGATCACGGGCTCGCTTGAGGCGCTGTACCAGACCGTCGAGCTGCCCCTGATCTCCATCCTTGCGGAGATGGAGCTGAACGGCATCGGTGTAGACGTCGATGAACTCAACGCGATCTCCAAAGAGCTGGCGATCCGGATCGCGGCGATGGAGAAGGCCATCTACGCGGAGGCGAAGGAAACGTTCAACATCAAGTCGACCAAGCAGCTCGCGGAGATTCTGTTCGAGAAGCGTGGGCATAAGCCGGTCAAGAAGACCAAGACCGGATATTCGACGGATTCGAGGACGCTGACGACCCTGATGGAGGGCAGCGACGATCCGCTGCTTGAGATGATCATGGATTATCGTGAGGCGACGAAGCTCAAGAGCACCTACGTCGACGCGCTGCCGGACGCGGTCGCCAGTGACGGTCGCATCCACACGTCGTACCATCAGGCGGTGGCGGCGACGGGGCGGCTGTCCAGCTTCGATCCGAACCTCCAGAACATCCCGATCCGCACCGAGGAGGGCCGGCGCATCCGGCGCGCGTTTAAGCCGAAGCCTGGGCATCGGTTCTTGTCGGCGGACTATTCACAGGTGGAGCTTCGTCTTCTGGCGCACTTCTGTGAGACCGGGCCGCTGGTCGACGCCTTCACCAAGGGCGAGGACATCCACCGTCGGACCGCCGCCGAGATCTTCGATCTCCATGTCGACCTGGTCAGCAACGACCAGCGGCGGGCGGCCAAGACCATCAACTTCGGGATCATTTATGGGATGGGCAGCTTCCGGCTCAGCCGCGAATTGAAGATCCCCCGTGAAGAGGCGCAGTCGTATATCGACAGCTACTTCGCGCGATACCCGCAGGTAAAGAAGTATATGGACGATATGATCGCCCATGCCAGGGACAAGGGCTACGTCGAGACGTTGTATGGCCGTCGCCGCGGGGTGAGCGGTCTGGATTCATCCAACAAGGCGTTTAAGGCGGCGGCAGAGCGTGTGGCCATGAACACGCCGGTCCAGGGGACGGCCGCAGATCTGATGAAGATGGCGATGATTAAGGTTCATCGTCGAATGAAGGCGGAATTCCCGAACACAGCGATGCTCCTTCAGGTCCATGACGAGTTGGTGTTCGAGGTTCCTGAGGATCGGGTGTCGGCCCTGGCGGCGATGGTCAAGGCGGAGATGCAGGGGGTGGCGGAGCTTCGGGTCCCGCTCCTTGTGGAGACCGGCGTGGGTGAGACCTGGGATGGGGCGCACTGAGTGGTTTGACTTACGCAGACGTTACGGGGATGAATATCGGCGGGGGGTGTGCGTCAGTGCAGTCGTAGCCGCCCGGGGCCGGGCAGTACGGGAGAAGCCGTGAACGTCAGGTTATGCTCTAAATCGATCCTTGCGGAGCGCAGATGCTACTGACGATGACGACCACCACGCTTGGCCTTCTCGGCGCGGCCTTTGGCCTGGCGCTTCTGGGAACCGTGACCGATGGAGGGCGCTCGATGGCGGACAACCGCGGCGGGACGCAGGCTGACCATGAGCTGGTCCGGGCGACGCTGGACGGGGACGCCACGGCGTATCGTGGGCTGGTCGAGCGCTACCAGGGCCGAATCTATTCGGTCATCTATGGGATGGTCCGCAACCCGGAAGACGCCCGGGAGCTGTCTCAGGACGCCTTCGTCAAGGCGTACCGCAATCTCAGCCGGTTCCGGCTTGAATCCAGCTTCTACACCTGGCTGTGCCGGATCGGGATGAACGTGGCCATCGACCACCTTCGCCGCCAGAAGCACCGCCGCACGGAAGAGTTTGATGAGGGCATCGCCACCCGTGACAGCAGCGGGGTGATCAGCCTGAACCACCACCGCGACGATCCGCGAAAGAACCTGGAGCGCAAGCGGCTTCGGGATCGGATCATGTCGGAGGTCGACCGGTTGCCCGACGATCAGAAGCAGGCGATCATCCTGCGTGAGATCGACGGCCTTCCCTACAAAGAAATCGCCGAGATCATGGGCATCCCGGAGGGGACGGTCATGAGCCGGCTGTACTACGCCCGCAAGAAGCTTCAGTCTGCGCTTCGCGAGTCCAAAGGTTAAACCTCTTCGTTTTCCATCGAATACTCTAACACAACGATCCGTCTACAGTGTAGTGAAGCCGGGGACACCCGCCCCCGAACGTTCTCTCCGCTCTGGAGCCTCTCATGACCCTCTCCCGAATTGACTTGCTGCGCGTCAAGGCCGCCGATGGCCTGCTCAGCGACGTGGAGCAGGCAGAGCTGCAGGCCGCAGGCCACGATCCGTTCGCATGGCGTCCGCTCCGGTCGCTGCTGCGTGAGGGGCTGGCTGCGCCGGACTCTCCGGATCTCGCTTTCGCGGTCCTCGCCGCCGCCGGCCTCGTTGAGGACGGTCACGTCGACTGGTCCGCGGTCCGTCCGGACATCACACCGGATCTCGCGGACGGAATTCTCGACGCGTTGGCGCTGGATTCCTTCGACGCCGCGCCCCTTCGCGCGGCGCTCTCGCCTTCTCAGACGCCCGACCTCGTCGGCGCGGTGATGGGTGCGCTTGAACTGGAAGAAGACGCGGTCGACGTCTCGGTCATGGCACCTGACACGATGCCTGAGCTGGCCGATGCGGTCCTCGCGGAGTTGGGGCTTGAAGAAGACGGCACGCCTTCGCTGCGCGAGGCGCTGTTCGACGCGCCGCCTGACTTCGCCGATGACGTGATGGACCGGCTCGGGCTCGAACAGGGCCGGGGACCGGTCATCGGTGACCTCGTCCGGGACGCCCTGGCGACATCAGATGATGCGCCCGATCTGACCGGGGACATCTTCTCGGCCCTTGACCTGGAAGAGGACACCCATCCGCCGCTTCGGGAGCTGCTGGAGATGGACGGTCCGGTCGACCTCTGGCCGGGCGTCTCGGAAGCGATCGGCGCAGGGGACGATGCGGGCGGGCTGATGCGTGAAGCCATCGCTGCCGCGGGCAGTGTGGACCTCGCCGATGCCATCATGGCAGAAATCGGCGCAGAAGGGTCGGCAGCAGCTTCTGACAACGCGGCTTCTGACAACGCAGCTTCTGACAACGTGGTGCCGCTCCGGCGGAACTTCCGCCGCAACACGGTCGCGGCGCTCGTCTTCGCGGCAGCCGCGGCGCTTTTGATGGTCATGTTGCCTGGCCTTTTGCCTGGGGGATCGGGGGGGCAGGATCCGGTACCTGGCTTCGAGGTCGCTGAAGTAGACAACGCCGTGGACATCTTAGAACTGGATGCTCCGGATTCGATGGTGCAGTTCTTCCAGGCGGAAGAGGGTGCGCCGACGATTATCTTCATCAGCGAGCTCGACGACGCGGTGATCGA
>JBCBLB010000306.1:0-10941 GCA_038520555.1 Myxococcota bacterium
GTCTGTCATTGTGGGGGGCGGGATCCGGGACGATGATGACATCGAGGCGTTGATCGCGATGGCAGCAGCGGCCGCTGCTGCCATCGCGATCAACGCCTCGATGTCATCATCGTCCCGGATCCCGCCCCCCACAATGACAGACATCTCAGCCTCGATCAGATCCGACGACGGCTTCCAGATCCAGTCCGAGGGATCCAGCCCCTCCAACACGACCTCTTCATCCAGATCCCGACGCATCGGCGCCAGGCCGCGGGCGTCGAAGCATCGACGCAGGGTGAGCTGCCCCGACGCGAACCGAGCGACCCCGCCCGCGCCAAGCTCCTCGTCATAAAAGACATACAACGCTGACTCCGCATGGGTGGACAGCGTGTTCCCGAGGTGGATCTCGATGCTGTCCGGGCCCGGGATCGCCAGCTGATCCATCAACAAGAGGCCGCCCAGCTCGAACAGGCGAAGGCCAACATGGGTAAACGGCTGGCCGTCGCGATCGCCGTGGCCCACCCGAGGCGCCTCTGCGCCGGTGAAAAAGCTGGCGTCCAGGCCGGGTGCCGACCAGAACACCTCCGCGATAACGTCTGGGGAGACGTGGCCGGGAAGGAACAAGCCCGTGTTTCTCTCTGACATGTCCTTCGATAACCGAACCCACCCCAGAGGCCGCCATGATCCAAACCCTCACCATCCGCGCCAGCGGCCAGGGACTGGTGGAGTTCACCGCACAGGTTCAGGACGCGGTCCAGCGCGCAGGCCTCCAGGAAGGGCTGTGTACCCTCTATATCCAACACACCTCTGCCAGCCTCCTCATCCAGGAGAACGCCGACCCCGCCGTCCGACATGACCTGGAGCGGTGGCTCAACCGGCTGGTCCCCGAGAACGACCCCCGCTACACCCACACCGAAGAAGGGCCCGATGACATGCCCGCGCACATCAAGGCCGCCCTCACCGCGACCTCACTGAGCATCCCCATCATCGATGGCCGACTCGCCCTCGGCACATGGCAAGGCGTCTTTCTGTGGGAACACCGACATCACCGCGGAGAGCGAAGAATCATCCTGCACCTCGGGCGATGAGCCCGACCTCTATATTTTCACGGAGCAATTCATGAAGTCTGAATACAGCTACTCCAACCGCCGACTCCGGGTCCGCGTCGGCGATGACATCCTCAACGACGTCGCCCATGAGGTCTTCCTCGCCGGTGGAACCCGCGCACTCATCCTCACCATGCCCAGCCGAACCCTCCGCCAATACGCCGAGATGCTCCTGGAGGCCCTCGGCGAACGCGGCGGCGGTATCTTCGACCAGGCCCTCCCCCATGTGCCGCGGGGAGCCATCGAGGCCGCCAAAGACGCGATGAAGGCCGCCGGCGCAGACTGCTGCATCACCCTCGGCGGCGGCTCCGCCACCGGACTGGGCAAGGCCCTCGCACTCGAAGCCGAGGCACACCTCCCCGTCATCGCCGTCGCCACCACCTACGCCGGATCCGAAGCCACCTCGATCTGGGGCATCTCCGAGAACGGACGGAAGGCCACCGGACGCGATGACCGCGTCGCCCCCACCACCATCCTCTACATCCCGGCATGGACCAGCGGGCTGCCCGTCGACCTCTCAACCACCAGCGGGATCAACGCCGTCGCACACTGCGTCGAAGCCCTCTACGCCGTCGACGCAAGCCCGATGACCACGCTCCTCGCCGAAGAGGGCGTCCGCGCCATGGCCCACGCCCTGCCCCGTATCAAAGCCAACCCCAAAGACCCCGAAGCACGCGCGGAAGCCCTCTGGGGCGCACACCTCGCCGGACGCGCCCTTGACTCGGCGTCAATGGCCCTCCACCACAAGCTGTGCCACGTCATCGGCGGGACCTTTCAGATGGCCCATGCGGCGACGCATACGGTCATTTTGCCCTACGCCACCGCATACAACGCACCCGCCGCGCCCGAAGCGATGCGCGCCGTCGCCCGCGCCCTCGGCCGCGACGACCGCGAAGCCGCGATGGGACTGTTCGAACTCAACCGCGCCCTTGAGGTGCCCCCGTCGCTCGAAGCCATCGGCTTCAAAGAAGCGTACATCACACAGACCGTCGATGAGGTCCTACAGAAGACCTACCCCAACCCCAGACCCATCGAGAAGGACGGCCTCATCAAGCTCCTCACCGACGCGTTCCATGGGAACCCGCCCGGAGAGTACTGACGCCACCGTCAGCGCCTTCACACAAGTCACCAGACATCGGTCTCATCGGGGTCAACGCAGTGAGGCGTTGACCTCGATGGGACCGATGGATGATGCCCGAACCCCGACCAGCAGAGAGCCGCGTTGAAGTCAGTTCACATTCACCTGACAGGTTTGCGTTTATCTTCAAGACCCTCCACATATACGCAAATCCAGATGGAAAACAATCTAGCTTAAAAGACGCTTATTGTGAATCAGGCGCATTTCCTCCCCAAACATAGAAAGCACCATATCATAAAATATATGGCGTCTAAGACGCTATCTTGCGCTTTACAAAAGTGTTCGGCGCAACAGCCAACTCAAGTCAGATATAGTGTAGAGTCAAGTCAGATACTGAAATAAGAGGAATCATATCATCAAATATCCCTTGGGGGCTTGTATTCATCATAGCAGGACATCATAAAGGCAAAATCGGTTACTATGACGATGATGAGTGGGACCAGAACAAAAACATGAAGGCGTTGATATACCTTCCACCCAGAGGGTTGTCTGTGGAAAAGCAAAGTTCGCTTGACTCGTTTGGTGACTTCATCAACATGATGCAAAACGGCAGAATAATCCTCACAAACCATTCCAATATCCGTGAACTAAGCGATGACGAATATTTAATTGCACGTGCTAGATTCTTTCCGAAGGAAGCGGCTCGTGAGGAGAAACGAATGCTACATGTCATAAACCCAATAACGAAGATTATGCTGAAAACACGGTTTTCCTATTGAAAATCATCGAAGATGATGTGCGGAATTTGGATGAGATGCTGGCCAGGACACACCTGCAAACCAGCACCGCTGTGGAACGCGCGGGAAACGTGATCTGGAGGCTCGATGGCGTCGCAAATCCAGCCTGTTGCCGGATGTGCCATGAGCCAGGTCGGTGCGGACAGCGTCTCCCGAGATGCATTCGACGACATACTCTTCTACTTCTCTGTAGTCTGCTGGAACTGAGATTGAACGGTCCAGCCTGGGGAGGCCCTCATCGGATTGGTGGCGCGAGAACGAGGAAGCGATCACCGCGCAGGGCGACCGCAAATACCCCGAAGCCATGCCACACCTGACGTTCATGGCCTTCCTTCAGCGGGTCGTCAGCGGCGGCAGCACCGTGCTCCGCGAGTACGCCGCAGGTCGCGCAGCGGTCGATCTGGTCGTCACCTACGGACAAGACCGGTTCGTCATCGAGCTGAAGCGAGCAGCGGCGGGCGTCCAGGGCATGGACAAAGCCAAGGAAAATGGCAGCCGACAGCTCGCCAACTACCTCGATACGCTCGACGAGGAGGAAGGGTGGCTGCTCATCTTCGACCAGCGCACGTCCTCAACGTAGGCGGATCGGCTGTGGCGAGAAGAGCGCGTCATCGACGGGCGGATCATCCACCTCTGCGGCATCGCACCATCTGCGATCCGCTGAAGTCATGAGACGCTCCGCAGATGAGGGCGAAGGCGTTGTTTCGCCCGATTGATGCTGAGCACCAGCGCCCCACCGGGCTCGATCAGTTGTCGTACTGATTCAACGCCAGGTACACACCAAACGCGTCGCGGCTGAAGTAGAGCACATAGCTGGCGTCGTCAATGTCTCGCCAATCGGCGACTTCATAGCGGAGACCTGTGTTAATTCGAGTCCAGTTGCCGACAGTGAGCTGCCCGGCTCCCCCCTGAGCGCCCCCCAGGACGACCGGGCCATCTGCAGGAGCGTTGAACTTCAGGACGCGATCCCAGAGCAGCTCGATGGCGGCGACCGCGATCTCGCGTTGCGCGCTGCTGAGCGTGATGTCGGGAAACTCGACGCGGCTGAGCAGGTTGTCTTGGCCATAGACCAGGGCGCCTTCGAGCTTTACATCACCCGACCAATCGTAAGGCGGGCTACCATTGGCGGCCCGGTCCTCGGGTTCAGAGGGGCCGTCAATGGACTCGGCACCGTTGTACTCGACAAATTCTGGTGACAAGCGCACACGCCTGGGGAACTCGTCCCAGCCGATCAGTTCCTCCGCGAAGAGCCGGGCACCGTCGATGGTGTTGGCCTCAGCATCGAGCACTTCCAGGTAGGCGGAGTCTCCGTCGGTGGCCGTATACACCGCATAGAGTTCAACACCGGCCACGACGCCCTGATGCAGACTGACGCTTGCGAAGTCGTCCGCCTCGAAGCGGTAGTAGAAGTCGAACGCCTCGCGCACACCCTCGGGAACCGTGTCGCGTCCGGGCTGCCCCTCACGCGCATCGATGCGTCCCCCTTCGGGAAGGCTCTCATCCGCCAGGCTCCGATCCTGCTCAAAGACCGCCTCGAAATAGGCTCGAATCGGTGCAAGGTCGATGGTGTCATCGCCTGGTCCGGGCTGCTCAACATCCGGGTTGTCATCGGGGCGGTCCCGATCGGCGCGCGCCCGTGCCAGCGCCTGCTCGCTCAGGTCGCCCAGGTCGGCATCGCGCTTCTTAATCTCCGCCACCTCGGCCAACGCCAACCAGCGGTGATCGCGCTCGTTCTGAGGTGGGTTCACCACATTCCAGATGGCCATGGCATCGGTGTAGGCGCGTTCCATGAGCGCATCCGCGCGAACGCGGGTGCCCTTGCCGCCTTCCTCGCGCATCCTGTTCTGGATACGAAACAAAAAGGGATGCAGGTCCCCGGCTTCGTCTCGGGCGACCAGATTGTTTTCTTCGGCAGCCTCTGCAATGTCTTCTTCCATAATCGCGCGGAGGGCGGCAGCAACAGCAGTCAGTCTGACGGGGCGACGGCGCATAGAGCGATCCTTGATAGGAGTGGTCATTCATCACAAGCATTCTCCACGTAACCCGCGCCATCAACGTGACTCAAGCAGATCGGGCGCAGAAGCCTGGTCTTAAATCAGCCTTAGGCTTATGGTTTTTGCCAGGGCTGTGTACAAAGCGCATTTCTGCATATCGAGCAGCGGCTGTCTGTTGGATTGAAGAGGGGACGCGATGATGAGATCTCTACGTGTCCTGATGTCACAACAGATGGTGAGCTTGTGGCAGATGGGCGAGGGTGCACACCGTTAAAGATGGCTTAGGAACTTTGTATCAAGGCAATCCTCCGGCAGTCTCTGAGAGCAGCTGGCCGTCCTGGGACACCTTGGGACACGCCCAATCCCACGTCGCTTCATACAGTGATGGTGACAGACACAGCCAAGCCTCACCATCACCGGGAGAATCCCCATGCGTACCGCGTTATTGATCGGCCTGGGCGTCGCCGCCTGTGACACCCCAGAGTCGAAGCCGCTCGCAGAGATGACCATGCAGCGAACCAAGGAGACCGGCACTTCTGATCTGGAGAAGCGGCTGGCAGCGCAAGAAAAGAAGCTCGTTGAGTTGGAAGATCAGCTGAAAGAGACGGAGGAAGAGCTGGCCAAAACCCAGTCTGATCTTGAAAAACAACAGCTCGAAGTCGTACAGCTCGAAACGGAGCTGAGCACCCTCGGGGACACAGCGCTGACGTCCAGCGACCTCGACGGGTATGCGACGGCCGTAGATCTGGACGATGCGACGCGTCGGGTTGGGGTGATCGAGTCGGATTATCTGACCAGCGTGGACGCAGAGCGGTTTACGGTGCCTGCAAGCCTGCTGAGCCTCGCATCCTATGTCGAGGTCAACACCGTTACCGATGACGTCATCTTCACGGGGGCCAACGTTCAGATCCAGAGCGGATCGGGCGAGACCTATGGCAAGGGCAACGGGCTGGGCAACCTGATCGTCGGCTACAACAAGATGCCGCTCGGCGACGTTGATCGGACCGGGAGCCACAACCTGATCATCGGCGACGGCCACAACTGGGAGGGCAACGGGAACCTCCTGTCCGGCAAAGAGAACGTGATCCGCTCTGACGCTGGCGCGATTCTGGCGGGTCAAAGCAACGAAGTGTATGGTGAGAACGGCGTCATCGTCGGCGGCATGGGCAACGTGGTCTGGGGTCGAGACAACACGATCGTGAACAGCGTCGACAGCTTCATCCGCGGTCAGAACGACACCGTCGTTGGTGGGAGAAACCACGAGGATCATGGTTACTACAACAACGGCTCATATAGCGTCATCGTCGGTGGATCGGATTCGCTGATGTATGGAACCCTCGGGGTTATCGTTGGAGGCAGTCAAAACGTTACCTATGACTACTACGGCAGCATTCTCGGGGGAAGGGAAAACAGCTCTCTTGGTTCCTACAACGCGATCATCAACAGCGTAAACAGCGTCGTACAGGGAGGCCGTGGCCTGAACCGCTCGAATGGTGCCTGGAGTAATGGGTACAACACGATCATGGGGGGACATGATCACTGGACGACCGAATGGACGTTTGGATCGACCATCCTCGGTGGTTCTGATACGTTGCTTGAGGATACCGTCTTCACCAACCAGATCGGCGGGAAGGATGTTGACGAATCGGGCTCACGGCGAACCATCGTGGAAGAGACCGCGTTCTAAGCGTTCGCCTCTCTGCATCGAATGCCCAGAGAGGCTTTGATGCATCACCCTGTGCGGAATCGCGGCCGCTGTCCCTTACGTTGTGGGGGCAGCGGTTGACGGGTTGGGGTAGCGTGACATAATTCAGGCATCGTCTTCCTCTTGTACTGTTTGTGAGGGTGGTTGCACCCTCGCTCCTCAAGGATGTATGCCTGATCAGATCCGCCATCTGGAGATCGGGACCCTCGACCTGAACACCGGCGTCGTCGAACGTCAGGATGGGTCGACGGTGTCGTTAACGCACCTGGAGATCAAATTCGTCCGCCACCTCGCGCAGGCTGATGAGCAGGTCATCCCCACCCCCGCGCTGCTCCATGAGGTGTGGGGATACTCCCCGAAGGTGGACACCCGCGCGCCGACCAAGCTGGCGTATCGGCTGCGCAAGAAGCTTGAGAAAGATCCCAGCGAACCTCGCCATTTGCTCCGCTACCAGGGCGCCGGCTTCTTGCTCCGCTTCGCACCGCCACCGCCGCTGCAGCCGCAACAATCTCCCCACCGACAGCCGCATCGCATGTTCGGGGTGTTCTTCGGTCGCGATCGGGAGCTGGCGCAGCTCGACGCGCTGGTGGAGCGGGCCGGGGTCGTGACGCTCCTCGGCCCGGGCGGAGTGGGCAAAACAACGCTGGCGAAGCAGCTGTTACCCCACACCGGCGAACGATTCCCGGGCGGCGTCACGTTCATTGACCTGTTGAACTGTACGACCACCGACGCCGTGGTTCATCACGTGAGCCAGAGCGTGGGCGTCGCCCACGCATCGGCCTCGGAGCAGACCCTTCGCGCCGCGTTGGCGCGCCGGGGGCGCGCCCTGTGGATCCTCGATAACCTCGAACACATCGTAGACATTGCGCGCCCGCTCATCGATGAGTGGCGCCGTGATGCGCCAGAGGCGGTCTGGCTGCTGACCAGCCGCGTTCCATTAAAAGTGGAAGGAGAACAGCTGCTGCATTTGAGCGGACTCTCCCTGGATGCTGCGCGGAGCCTCTTCTGGTCCAGTGTACGGCGAAACCGGCCCGACCATCAGCTCAGCGAAGGGGACGACAGGCGGCTCGACGAGCTGATCCGGCAACTCGACGGCCTCCCGCTCGCCATCGAGATGGCCGCCGGCCGCGCGCACCTGTTGTCCCTCTCCGCGCTGCTCGCCCAGCTGGATCGGCGGTTCGTTCTGCTGCGCAGCCGCCGTACGGATCGACCAGCGCGTCATCGAACCCTGCGCGCCACGCTGGAGTGGTCCTGGGCGCTGCTCGACGATGAAGAACGTCGCGCGTTGATGGTGGCCGCGGTGTTCGGCGCTCCTTTCACCCTGGAGGCCGCCGAGCAGATCTTCCCGCCGTCTGAATCGTGGGCGCTCGATCTGTTGTCGTCTCTGATTGAAAAGAGCCTGCTGTCTTGCGCAGAGGTCCGCTCCAACGACTTCCGCTTTCATCTGCCGACGTCGGTCCGCGCGTTCGCTGCGGAGAAGCTGGGCCTGGATCCGGTCCTGGATCGCCGCTCGCTCCAGGCCGCGATCGGGGCATGGTACGGGGCAACATTCCATGCCATGGAGGAGACGCTCTCGGATGCGGTTCGGCTCGACCATATCCGCCACGATCTGGGCAACCTGCTCATCGGCGCGTACAGCGACGACGACATCGGCGCCATCGGGTGCACGTTCCCGTTGCTGGAGTGGTTTCAGCTTCAGGGTCCGATCTCCCAGGCCCATGACCTGATCCGCCACAGCCTTCAGCGGGATGCGCTGGCGGCGACCCAACGCGCAGAGTTGTGGGCGTACCAGTCGAGCATGCATCGACTGCAGGGCGATCTCGAACGCGCCAGCGAAGCCAGCGCGCAGGCCATGGCCGCGATCCGCCACGAGCCGCCCTCCAGCCTTCGGGCAGGCATCGAGATCGTTGCCGCGAACCTGGAGATCAAGCGGCAGCGATGGGAGACGGCGCGCGCCCTGCTGCAGACGGCTCGACAGACCGCGAGCGCCGCTGGCGACCCCCTCAAAGAAGGCCTCGCGCTCAGCAGCATGGGATACCTCGAGCAACGGCGCGGCGCCTTCACCGCTGCAGCGGATCACTTCCACGGCGCCTTCGACTGCTTCCAGCGAAGCGGCAACCGGCGCGGTGAGGGCGTGTCGCTCAGCCAGCTCGTCTCGTTGTACTGGATCCGCGGTGACCATGACCGCGCGGAGCACACCGCGCACCGCGCGCTGGCGATTCATCAAGACGTCAGCGACCAGCGCTTCGAAGCCATCACGCGGCAGAACCTGGGACGGGCCCTTCGCGACGCCGGACGGCTCGCAGACGCCGAGGCACAGCTCACGCGCGCGCTTGCGCTCCAGCACGAGATCGGGACGCTCGATGAGCAGCTCTTCGTATTCAACGATCTGGGTCAGCTCCGGATCGCCCAGGGCGATCTCGACGGGGGGCGCGCGGCGCTGCGCGACGCGATCCAGATCGTGGCGCGCAACCCGCGCCCGGGGGCCAGCGGGCTGACGAAGCTGTCGATGGGGCTGCTGGAATACACCGACGGCAACCTGGCTGACGCGGAGCGCTACTTTGAAGAGGCCGAAGCCCTGCTCCATGAGAGCGACCGCCGCTATGAGCTGGGGATCCTGTGGAGCCACTGGGGGCGGCTGATGGCGGCCCGCGAACAGCTCGATCCGGCGCGGGCGCTCCTGCGCCGCGCGCAGGGGGTCGTCGACACGTTCGATGTGCTGCCGACGTCCCCGCTGTGCGCGGCGGTCGCTTCGCTCTCCGCCGCGCTGCGCGCGGCTCAGTCGACGTCGCCCTCGATGTGACGCATCACGAAGTCGTAGGCGCCTTCCCCGATCTCCTCACCGATGGCCTGACCGGCCGGGATAGAGTCGAAGAAGTGGACCCCCGCCCACAAGCGGCTCACGCCACAGTCGTCCGAGAAGTCATCCCAGGTATCCCAGGTGAGGGTGAGATCGGACGCCGGCGTGACGCTCGGCTCCACACGCGACGAACCCGCGGGGTAGGTCACCGAGTAGGCCTTGATCTCGTTGTCTCCGAGGTATCGCGTCGCAGAGACCGCGTGCGCCTGGCAGAAGCTGGCGGTGGCCGACGGATACTCGGGATGGTTGGCCGTCTGCAGGTAGCTGCGCCACTCTGTGCCCAGGATGTTGCTGACCGTCCCCTGCCCAGGACCACCCCAGGCCGTCACCGTCTTCGAGCCATACAGGTACCGGATCGCGCTGAATGGGCGGACGGCGTCATAACGCCGCTTGTTCTCCCAGATCGTGATCGCGGTGTCGAACGCAGCGACGTTGACCAGGAAGTCCAGCTCGATAAACTCCTGCAGGCTCAGCCCCCGGGCGACCGCCTCCTCGACGGCCGAGAACCCCAGACTCGCGATCTTGTCGTCGAACAGCTCGGCGACCATCTTCTGGCGGTCGGTCAAATCCGCGGACGCTTTCAACACCTCGTCCGCCTGCGCAACATAAGCGCTGAGCGGTCGGCCGCTCCACGTCACCGCATAGCTCTTGAGCGGCGGCGGCGCCTTGATGGTCGGGGCGTCGTAGCTGATGGGATCGGTCAGCGCGAGCTGTGGGGTGACGAACTGCTGGACAGAGAAGATGCCGTTCCCAGCGGTGACCACGTCGGGCTGCCACAACCGCGGATTCCACAGGCGATATGCCGTGTTCCATGGCCGGTAGCCCGTGTAGTCGGCATACGGCAGCAGATTGTACAGTCGACCGCCTTCGTCCCCGAGCTGGTTCATCCCGTCCCGCTCGCGCGCAGAGACCCAGGCCGCCCCAGCAGCCTTGCCGATCCCGACCGGAGTGTCGAGGTCCGTCTCCGAATCTGCAGGGTCCAGGCCGGCGGCGCACAGCATGGCGTCCCACTCGGCGCGGGCGTCTGGAAAGAGGCTGTCGAGCATCACCTGGCTGGCGTACAAGGCCGCGATGTTCCGGTTCTCGTCGGTCCGCTCGTCCTCATCCTGACGGTCCAGGCTGGAATATACGCCGACCGCGGTGGGGTGATAAGGCGCCGTCGCGTCGAACCATGCCCCGGTCAGCAGCGTCGTAAACCGCAGCACCAGCGTGGCGTCACCGGGGCTGACGGTCTGCAGGATCTTTGGCGCGGCGGTGGGAATGATCAGCTGGATTGGCGTATTGGCCGTCTCCAGATCGATGCCAGCGCCAGACCCCGTCGGGCAGGCCGCCTGAGCAGCAGAAGCGAACAGAACGCCAACAACAGCGCTCACACAGAACGGAAGGGATGAGCGGAGCAACATGGGGATCTCCTGTCGGGAA
>JBCBLB010000113.1:0-17918 GCA_038520555.1 Myxococcota bacterium
CCACCGGCAGCGGTCCCAGCTCATCGCGTACGATCGGGAGGCGGTGGTTGCGGCTCTCGGCGGGGGCGGGCCATTGCTGAGCGGACCAGTCCACCGACAGCGGCTGCCGCGGGTCGACGCCCTACCTCAGCGTCCAGGTCGTCGATCCGCGGCAGCCGCTGTCGGTGGACTGGTCCGCTCAGCAATGGCCCGCCCCCGCCGAGAGCCGCAACCACCGCCTCCCGATCGTACGCGATGAGCTGGGACCGCTGCCGGTGGACTGGCTGGGCGAGCCAGAGCGGCGGGTCCAGCTCGCCCGGGCGGTCTGGACCCTGCTCGCCTTCCGAATCCAGGATTAGCCCCCCTGGATCAGAGCATCCCGTTGAACCAGAAGTATGCCCAGCAGGCCGCAGTGGCTCCGATGACGCCGACGAAGTCTGCGGTCAGGGCCGCGGCGAGGGCGTGGCGGGTCTTCTGAACCTGGACCGCGCCGAAGTAGACGGCGATGACATAGAAGGTCGTCTCGGTCGAGCCCTGCAGCGTGCTGACCAGATAGCCGACGAAGCTGTCGACGCCATCGGTCTGGATGGTGGCCATCATCACCCCATAGGCGCCGGAGCCGGACAGCGGCCGCAGCAGGGCCATCGGCAGCGCCTCCGCGGGCATCCCCAGCCGCATCGTCCACGGGCCCACCGCCCCGACGAACAAATCGATGGCGCCGCTGCCACGGAGCATCCCGACCGCAGCCAGGATGGCGACGAGGAAGGGGATGATCCGTACACCGACCTCAAACCCTTCCTTCGCGCCGGCGACAAAGACTTCATAGACCTTGACCCCGCGGACCACGCCATAGGTCATAAACCCCATGACGAGGAGCGGGACGATCCACTTTCCGAAGACGTTGCCGTAGACGACGGTGACGGGCACCATGGCGACGAGCCCGCCGATGGCGGCGAGCGAAACCCCCAGCGGGTACCCCGCGTCGGCCTCTGCCGCTTCGATGGCGTCGATCTCTTCAGGCTCCAGCTGCCCCTGCGGCGGCGGCGAGAAGCGCTGGTAGATCTTGGCGGCGGTGATGGCGGCAGTGGTCGACAGGATCGTGGCCATCAAGGTGGTGGGCATGATCCCGGCGGCGTCCTGCGATCCCAGCGCCTCGCGGATGGCGATGACGCCGGTGGGCAGCAGGGTGACCGACGACGTGTTGATGGCCAGAAACAGGCACATGGCGTTGGTCGCCGTGCCCTTCTCAGGGTTGAGGCGGTTGAGCTCCTGCATGGCCTTGATGCCGAACGGCGTGGCGGCGTTCCCGAGCCCCAGCGCGTTGGCAGCCATGTTCAAAATCATCGCGCTCATCGCCGGATGATCAGGCGGCACATCGGGGAACAGCCGCACCATGATCGGCCGGAGCAGGCGGGCAAAGACCTTCATCAACCCCGCCTCCTCAGCGACCCTCATCAGCCCCAGAAAGAACGCCATCGCTCCGATGAGGGGCAGGACGATGCTCATCACGGCGGCCTTGGCCATGTCGAACAGCCCGTCGCTGAACGCCTTGATCGGCTCGGGCGGCGGCTCGGGCGGCGGAGGCGGGGCCGGGGTCTCCAGGGCCGTGACGCGGGCAGAGAGCGCGGAGAGCTGTCCTTCCAAGCTGTCGTCGCCGCCTTCGACCATCGGGGGCGGCTCGGGCAGCGGCTCAGAAGAGGCGGTAATTTCGGCGGGTTCGGGCGGAGACCAGACGAGCTGTCGGTAGGACGCGACGAAGAACGCGACAGCGATCATCGCGTAAAAAATACGGTTCATGAGGGCCCTGAGAGGAAGGCAGGAGGGAAGCAGAGGCGGGAGGGGCTACTCTACCAGTGCCAAGACCGGTCCACCGAGGACATTATTCCGTATGCCGGCTGGGAAGCCAGGTCTCTCTTAGCTCTTCGAGGATCTCGTGTCCGGTGTTCAGGCCGACGTCGGGCAGCCGCACCTCGCTACCGGCGACGGAGACCGACACCCCGGCGAGGCCATGCCATCGCATCAGCGGCGTCTGCCCCATGTGAACGCTCTGCAGTTTGTTTCTGGCGATGACCCAGGTCTGTCGTTTCAAGAAGCCCCGCCGGGAGAGGATGGCCTGGGGCGTCACCAGCCATCCCTGGTGGCGCCAGTCCAGCCAGGAGATGGGCAGCGACAGGGGGACCAGGGCGAGGGCGCCGAATGCATATGGCCAGGGCAGCAGGGCGATGAGCACCACGGCCAGCCCGGAGGATCGCACCAGCCCGGCGATACACAGCCGATACAGCGCTCGGGGGTGGGCGGGCCGGAGCGTCGCGCTCCAGGGATCGATGGCCACATCTGGAGCGGCATCATTCACCAGCCGGTCGAGGGCATCATTGGGCGCCATGGGGATGACGCCCTCTGCCTGCCGCACCTCGCCGTCGGCCATGCCCAGGGCAGCGGTCTCGATGTACATGGTGCCGTAGCCCATCTGCCGCCGCAGCCAGGGCTGATCGACGCGGATGATCTGGACTTTGCTCCGGGGGATCTCGACGCTGCGTCGGGTGAGCAGCCCTTCGCGGCTGACCAACCGATCGCCGCGGAGCCGCAACCAGAAGCCGAAGTGTTGGATGATCGCCTGGCCGCCAGAGAACAGCAGGGTCCCCGAGAACGCCAGGAGGATCGCCCCGATCAGGCGCGGCGTCGTCAGCGACGAGACCACCTGCTGGGTCTGGGTCGGATCGAGGTAGGTCAGCGCCTCCATGCCGACGGCGAACAACAGGGCCACCGTCCCGATGCGACGCTTGCTCAGGCCGAA
Source organism: Myxococcota bacterium (assembly GCA_038520555.1). GTDB lineage: Bacteria > Myxococcota_A > UBA796 > UBA796 > UBA796 > JBCBLB01. Next base: position 2,774 of record JBCBLB010000113.1, read on the forward strand.
GGCGAGCAGCTCAGGGAGGGAGTTGCGGACCAGCAGCTCGCCGTCATCATCTGGAGCCGCGGCGTCGGCGCCCTGTCGGGATCGGACCAGCCCCTCCAGCGAGGACTTCAGCGCCTCGGCTTCGTTGACGTCGAGGGCGCTGAGCATCCCCTCGGTCGAGGCGTCTCCGGCGGTCTCGATGCGCAGCTCGACCAGCCCGGCGAGCTTGTGGAAGGGGTTCTGGGCCAGCTCGATGTTCTGGATACGGTTCGGGTCGAGGACGCGAGAGCGCCGATTGAGCAGCCCGCTCTTGATCTCCAACCGTCCGGCCTGCAGCCGGTAACGCAAGGTGAGAAAGTGCACCACAGTCCGGGCGATCGAGAGGAGGAAAAAGGTCAGGATGATGACCAGTTCCATCCCGACCGAGCCCTCTGCACCGGGCGGGCGGTTCTGGTTGCCGACGATGAGCAGCAGCAGCAGCGGCCAGAGCCCCCGGAGCGTGCGCCACATCTGAGGCAGCAGGTTGATGAACAGGCTCGCCGGGTGCAACCCCTTCCACTTCGCTTCGACGACAGGCTCCGGATCATCTTCCGGTGATGGCCCCGCTGACGCGGGCCCTGCCGATAAAAACGTCGCCGGCGCAGCGTCGGCGGCGGTGGCTTGTGGATGGGACGAGGCGGGCACATCGCGCGGCAGGAACATGGGGCTGTTTCGGGCGATAACGGTCGCTTCTTCATCGGCGAAGAATTGGTGTTGTTCTTCATCTTCGATGTTCGGTCGGGCAGGCGGGGCGCGCCGGTGGGGCGCGCCGGGGTCGGGGATGTCTTCGGGCAGCGAGGGCAGCTCGATCTCATTGCTGTTGAGGACGCCGGCAACGAGCTGCACGTCGGTGGTCTCGGACAACGCAGGGTCCCAGATCTCCGTCACCTCATCATCATCGAAGCTCAGATCGGGCAGCGACGAGGGGACGTCTGTCGGCTTGTCGTCGCCGGTTGGCCGTTTGGGGTCAGACCCCATCGTCGACGCCGCCTTTCTGGGAGAGTTCATCGCGCAGCCGCTCGGCTTCTTCTTCGGCGAGGCCGGGGATGCTGCCGTCCGCGCTGACGCCGGCGGCGGTGAAGATCTGCAGCCGCGCGAGGCCCAGGGCCCGTTCGAGGGGGCCCTGCCGGGTGTCGACGTGCTGGATGCGGCTATGGGGGACGGCAGACCAGCGCCGGAACAGGACACCGGCCTGAACGAGCAGGTCATGCTCACGGACGGCATAGCGGAAGTACCGGTATTCGAGCGCGGGCCAGGTCATCGAGAGGATCACGTTGAGGGTGAGCACGAGCCCGCCGATCGCAGCGCCCGCGGCCGCGCCGATCAGCTGCCCGGCGCCGAAGCCGACGACCGCGGCGAAGGGCACACCGAACAGGGCCAGTCGGATGGCGCGGGACATCCGCCACAGGGTGACCACGCGCGGGTCGAGCTGTCGGTCAGGCTCAAGCATCTCAGCTCGCTACTATCCTGCAATCGTTTACAGAAGAAGGGGTACGTCATTGAGGATACCCCGTACAGACCGAACGGGGCGTTTGGGAGAGGATATGGATCAGGTCGCCTTGTTGAAGGAAATCGAGCGAACCGCGTGCTCCGGCGAGGCGCTCGCGGCTCGCTTCGGCGTCAGCCGTGCGATGATCTGGAAGGGCATCGAGGCGCTCCGTGCGGAGGGTCTGACCATCGAGGCATCTCGGGAGGGGTATCGGCTCCGCGAGGCGTTCGGCGCATATGGCCCGACGACGCTGTCCTGGGCGCTGGGCACGCCGGTGCGCTACCATGCATCCTGCCCTTCGACCAATGCGATCGCTCGTGAGCTGGGGCGCGAAGGGGTCGAGACCGCGCTCGTGGTGGCGGATCACCAGGCATCGGGCCGGGGCCGTCGGGGCCGCCGTTGGGAGAGCCCGGCGGGAAAGAACCTGATGTTCAGCTGGCTGGTTCGTCCCGACATCCCGCCGCAGCACGCGCCCCGATGTGTCCTGCAGTGGGCCGCGGCGATGGCGCAGGTGCTGGACGTCCGCTTGAAGTGGCCCAACGATCTGGTCGGCGCGGACGGCGCCAAGCTGGGCGGCTTGCTGGCCGAGCTGGAGGCCGAGGGCGAGCAGATCCGGTTCATCGTCCTGGGCGTGGGCATCAACATCAACCAGAAGGCCTTCCCCCCCGCGTTGTCACAGGCGACATCGCTGGCGGCGCTTCGTGATGTCACGGCGCTCGACCGGGCGACGTTGTTGCGGGATCTGATGGCGGCGCTCAAGGCGGTCGACGTCACGGGCGGCGATCTGTCGCTGTGGCGGAGCCACAGCCGGACGCTGGGCCGACGGGTCCGCGTCAACGATGTCGAAGGAGTGGCCGAGGACATCCGCGCAGACGGGGCGCTGATCGTCGGCGGCGTCCCGGTCCTCACCGGAGACGTTGAGCTGATACAGTGACGGCCATGGCCTCGACGACCTTTCGATTGCGGGTGTGGACCCGGTTTTTGGCGCCCCGGGCGGATGTCTGGGTGCTGAAGACCGATCCGCGCCGTCTGGTGGAGGAATTCCTCCCCTATGCCCTGTTCTTGAGCATCGACGGCGGCGCCACGGTCCGCGGTGCGCGTGAGGGGCTGACCGGCAAGACCACAGGCATCTTGCTCCCACCGGGTCTGCCCTGGCCCATCGACCTGATCCGAAGCGAGCCCGAGCGCGTCTATGTGGATCATTCGAAAAACCTGCTGTATTCACGCTTTGAACATCAGCACCTCTTCGAGGAGACGCCGGACGGCTGCCGATACATCGACGACGTGATTTTCCAGCCGGCGCTGCCGTTTCGCAAGCTGTCGGCTGTGCTGACCGAGCGCATGTTCATCCACCGCCACCAGGTCGCGGCGAGGCACCTGCCCGTCGATGTCCGCACCGTCGGCACCAGCGTGCTGCGTGTGCTGATCGAGGAAGAGCGGGAGGGTGGGAGCTGATGCTTCTGGTCATCGACGTCGGCAACTCGCATACGGTCCTCGGCGTGATGAAGGACGGCGAGGTTCACCAGCGCTGGCGGATCTCGACGATCGCGCGGTCGACCGATGAGCTGGGCCTGCTGATCCTCCAGCTGCTGGCCCACCGGGGCATCGCCGCGGCGGACGTCGACGGGGTGTGTCTGTCGTGCGTGGTGCCATCGGTGCTGTACGCCTTCGAGAAAGCATCGCGGCGGTACCTGAACCAGGACGCGTTGGTGGTGGGGGCGGGCACACGAACGGGGATGCGGGTGCGAACGGACAACCCGCGAGAGGTCGGCGCCGACCGCATCGTCAACGCCATCAGCGCGTATGCACGGTACAACGTGGCGGTGGTGGTGGTGTACTTCGGGACCGCGACGACGTTCGACTGCGTCAACGACCGGGGCGACTATATCGGCGGGGCGATCGCGCCTGGGTTCCATGTCTCGGCGGATGCGCTGTTTGCGCGGGCGGCGAAGCTTCCGAAGGTCGAGGTCGAGCGGACCGCGCAGGTGATCGGGGCGAACACGGTGGCTGCGATGAAGGCGGGGCTGTTCTGGGGGTATGTCGGGTTGGTCAACGAGCTGGCGCGTCGCTGCAAAGCGGAGCTTCGCGCCGCAGAGGGGACGCCGCGATGCATCGCGACCGGGGGGATGGCCAACCTGGTCGGCCGCGCCTGTGATGAGATCGAAGCGGTGGATGAGCACCTGACGCTGCGTGGTCTGCAGATCATCTACGAGCGCAACCGTGCCCGGAGCGGGCGCAAGTAAAGGGTGCTGGTTGATCCATTGATTCGGGGTTTGTATCCTGAATTCGTGACGTCGACGCGACGGTCGCGACCCCAACTCAGGAGTGAGCTTTCATATGGCACGATACGCCCCCTCGGAGATCCGAAACGTTGTCCTGGTCGGCCATGGCGGATGTGGGAAGACATCGCTGGCGGAGGCGCTGTTGTACTTGAGCGGCGCGACCACCCGTCTGGGAAGCACACAGGATCACACGTCTATCCTGGACTTCGAACCGGAAGAACAGAAACGTCAGGGGTCGATCGCCACGAGCCTCGCGTGGTTGGAGCACGAAGGTCACAAGATCAACCTGCTGGACACCCCGGGTGACCAGAACTTTATCTACGACGCCTTCAACGCGATCCGCGGGGCAGACGCGGTGATCCTCGTGGTCAGCGCTCCGGACGGGGTCGAAGTACAGACCGAGCGGGTCTTCCACGAGGCGCGCCGGTTGAACCTTCCGGTGGCGTTCTTCATCAACAAAATGGATCGCGATCGGGCAGACGCGGACAGCTGTCTGCAAGACATTGCAGAGACTTTGGGCGTCAACCCCGTCCCTCTCCAACTGCCTCTCAACGAGGGGGGCGAGCTTCGCGGCCTGCTGAGCCTGTTGCAGCGGAAAGCCTATGTGTATCGGGGCGATGGGTCGGGCCAGTATGACAAACAGGATCTGTCGGATGCGATGGCCGATGATGTCGAGGGGGCGTGGCTGAAGCTGGTCGAGACCGTCGCTGAGACCGACGAGGCGCTTCTGGAGACATATCTGGAGACCTTCGAGCTGAGCGACGCGCAGGTCCGCGGCGCGTTCACCAACGCCCTGAAGCGGGGCGAGATCGTCCCGGTTCTGTTCGGCTCAGCGACCCGCTGTATCGGGGGGGCGGCGTTGTTGGAGCTGATCACCTGGGCGTTCCCCTCGCCGCTGGAGCGGGCGCCCATCTCTGCGATCCGGGGGGACGATCCCATCGAGATCACGCCGACTGCAGACGGGACGTTTCTCGCTCAGGTCATCCGCACCGTCAACGATGAGTTTTCGGGGAAGACGACGGTGTTCCGGGTGCTCAGCGGCCAGCCGCCTGCGGATGGTGCGATCGCCAACGCGTCAAAAGACACCGATGAACGTCTGGGGGGGCTGTACACCCTACGCGGCAAGGATCGGACCGCGATCGATGTTCCGACGCCGGGGGACATCCTCGCCGTCAGCAAGCTCAAGGTGACCGACACGGGCGACACGCTGGCGTCTCCTGGGGAGCGCGCCCAGATCGACCGGGTCGACTACCCGCCGCCGATGATGTCCTACATCATCGAGCCCACCTCCAAGGGCAGCGAGGGCAAGCTGAAGATCGCGTTGGAGCGGATGCAGGAGGAGGACCCCACGCTCTCGACGTCTTTCGACGATCTGACCAACCACATCATCCTTCAGGGCATGGGGCAGGCGCACCTGGACATGGCCGTGGAGCGGATGCGGCGGAAGTACAAGGTCACGGTGGAGACTGATCTGCCGCCGGTGCCCTATCGGGAGACGATCAAGCAGGCGGTCACCCATGTGGAGGGCAAGCACAAGAAGCAGACCGGTGGCGCGGGGCAGTTCGGCGTCTGTTACCTCAACGTCTCGCCGCTGCCATCTGGTGAGGGCTTCGCCTTCGTCGACCGCGTCAGCGGCGGGGCGATCCCCCGGACGCTGATCCCCTCTATCGAGAAGGGCATCCGCAACCGGATGAAGAACGGTTTTCTGGCGGGGTATCCGATCGTCGATGTCCAGGTTGAGGTCACCGACGGCAAGTACCACCCGGTCGACTCCAAGGACGTCGCTTTCCAGATGGCGGGCTCGAAGGGGCTCCGGGCGGCGTTCGAGAAGGCGGGCACCCGGCTGCTGGAGCCCATCTATGAGATGGAGGTCGTGGTCCCCAACGAAGTGATGGGCGACATCATGGGCGACATCACCGCCCGGCGGGGCCGGGTGATGGGCATGGACACCCGGGGCAAGAACACGATCATCAAGGCGATGTGCCCGCTGGCCGAGATCCAGCGCTATGCGCCCGATCTCAAGAGCATGAGCGGCGGCAAGGGGACCTTCACGATGACCTTGAGCGGCTATGAGTCGGTGCCGAACAACCTGATCGCCAGGCTGGTCGCGGCGTCCCCGTTCCGCCGCGACGACGACGACTGATCAGCGGCCTGTGGCGGGCGAAGGGGATAAGGTGGGGGCATGGTTTCATCAGGAAAGACGCCTCCAAAGATCCCGTTCGCCCGTTTGAAGATCGCGCAGCGGACCGAGAAGCGGCTGACGGGCAGCAAGCGCGAGCGGTATGCCCTGGCCAGCGGCAAGGTGCCGCTGATGCCCGAAGAGATGCTTGGCGTCTGCTATGTGCTGTTCGGTGATGAAGAGCCGCGCATCGCCGCAGCGGCACGAAAGACGATGCTCCGGTTCCCCATGGAGCGGCTGCTCAACGTCATCGACCGCCACACCCACCCCAAGGTGCTCGAGTTCCTGGCTGAGTTTCGGGAAGATACAGACAACCGGCTGTTCGAGCAGATCTACCGTCAGCCGGACATGAACGATCGGACCGCGCGGCTGATCGCCCGGCGGGCGGACGGTCAGCTGTGTGAGAGCATCGCCAACAACCAGACCCGGTTGTTGATGACGCCGGCGGTTTTGGTGGAGCTGCACGCCAACCCGAACTGCCCGGACGTGGTCTTCGTGCGCGCCGAGTCGTTCTTGCGGGTGCAGAACAGCCTGCCGGAGATGCCGACCGCGCGGCCGCGAACGCCTGCGGCGCCGCTGGCGGACGCCCCATTGCCCGGCGAGCGATCCAAGAAGGTCGGCGTGGTCAAGGGCCTGGACCTGGACGCTGAGATCGAGGCGGCGCTCAGCGGATCCGCCTCCCCGGCCCTCAGCGGGCAGGCCGCGCAGGGGCCTGGCCTGGAGATGTTCGACCTCGACGCCTACGACGACGATCTGGATGAAGGCGCCGATGTGATCGACGATCCGCTCGGGGTGTTCCGGTTCGACTTCCGAGACGGGTCAGAAGACTTCGAAGCGTTCCTGATCAGCGACAGCGACAGCGAGGACGATGAAGAGGACATCGGCAACACCCGCATCGAGCAGAAGATCCGGGAGATGACGACGGGCCGACGGATCAAGCTTGCCTATAAGGGCAACAAGGCGGCCCGCGCGATCCTGCTCCGGGACACCAACAAGCTGGTGGCGGTGGCGGTGGTGAAGTCGGGTCGCATGACCGAGGGGGAGATCTCAGACGCAGCGGCCAACCGCAACCTCGCCGAGGAGGTGATCCGTGAGATCGCGCGGACAAAAGAATTTACGCGGCGCTACCAGGTCAAGCTGGCCCTGGTCAACAACGCGAAGACGCCGGTGGGCATATCGATGACGATGTTGCCATGGCTCAACAAGCGGGATCTGCGGAACCTGTCGCGCAGCCGCGGGGTCCCCAACGCGCTCAGCACCGCGGCCAGCAACCTGTTCAAGCGCAAGTATCAGCGTAAGTAATCGTGTAGGGTTTCCGCGCAGGGAAGCGCAGCGTGCTGCGTGGTTTTTGATCGATGTTCGCCGACGCGTTAGGGAGAGAGTCTTCTGACCGTCGGATTCGGATGCTACAATCCGCCGGGCGAGGTGATGTATCCAGCCAGAACTTGCGCAACAGGACTCTACATCTGTGTCTTCTGTCACGCTCGCGCGCAGCGAGGTGGTCGCCAACAACGACGATCGGTTCCCGCTGCGCACCAGCCTGACGCTCGATGATCCGCGACGCAGCCGGGAGCTGGTCGGTGAACTGAGCCGAAACCTCAAGGTGCTGAACCAGGCCCTGGGGGTCCGGATCAACCTCCGTGGCGATCAGCTGACCATCAGCGGCACCGAAGATCGGATCGCGCAGGCGATTCGCATCGTCGAGCAGTTGTATGAGCTTGTGGCCCATGGTCACCCGTTGCACGCCGCGGACGTCGATCAGGCGGCCCGGTTGTTGCGTCGCGAGCCGGACGTCCGTCTGTTGGAGCTGTACAGCGACACGATCGCCGCGACCAGCAAGAAGCGGATCCACCCCCGCTCGCCGCGGCAGCGGGAATACATCCAGGCGATGCGGGATCGCGCGCTGGTCTTCGGTGTCGGCCCAGCAGGCACCGGCAAGACCTATCTGGCGATGGCCATGGCCGTCTCGCACCTGTTCCGCGATGAGGTCAAGCGGATCATCCTGTGCCGTCCGGCGGTCGAAGCGGGGGAGAAGCTTGGCTTTTTGCCTGGCGACCTTGTGGCGAAGGTCAACCCCTACCTGCGGCCGCTGTACGATGCGTTGTTCGACCTTGTCGGCTTCGATCGGGCGACCCGCCTGATTGAGAAGAACGTCATTGAGGTCGCACCGCTGGCGTTCATGCGTGGCCGGACGCTCTCCAGCGCCTTCGTGATTCTGGACGAAGCCCAGAACACGACGCGTGAGCAGATGAAGATGTTTTTGACCCGGATCGGCATTGATTCGCGGGTGGTGGTGACCGGGGACGTCACCCAGGTCGACCTGCCGCGCGGCAAGCGGAGCGGGCTTGCCGATGCCCTGCGTATCCTTCGGGGGCTCCGCGACATGAAGGTGGTTCACCTCACGGACGCCGACGTGGTCCGTCATCCGCTGGTCTCCGCCATCGTCCGCGCCTACGCGCGCGACCAGAAGGCCCCCACCAGCGCTCCTCGAGCCAGGCATCGCGATGATGGCCCCACCGCCGAAGAGTAACCCCCCATCGCCGCACCGGGCGGCGCTGGGCGCCCGGCTCAGCTGGCTTCGGGAGGACAGCGCGCGCCGGATCCTCGCCCTGGTCATCCTATCGCTGGGCGTCGCGCTGCTGGTGGTCGATCACGTCCAGACCCCTACCCGGGTATACCAGGAAGGCGACGTCGCAGAGCACGACGTCCGCGCCCCGGCGTCGTTCCCGTTCACGGACTGGGAGCAGAGCCTGGAGCGGGAGCAGCAGGCTGGAGCCAGCGTTTTGTTGGTCTTCGACCACGACGCGGACCTGTCCCGGCGCCTGCAGGGTCGGGTCAGCCGGGCGTTCCATGGCGCCCGGAACCGCCTCAACGAGCTGCGAACCGTCGCGATGGTCGAAGAGCGTGAGCTGACCGGCCCTGAGCTGGACATGGTGAGCGAAGGCTTCGTGGCCGATCTGGAGCTGTCGCTGAGCGCCGAGGACCTCCAGCGGCTCCGCGACGCGCGATGGTCTGATGAAATCGAGCAGCACGCCAACGGCCTGGTCGCGTTGGGGATGCAGCACTACATCATCGCCGACCGGTCCACGCTTCCCATGGACGAGCAGCCCCTGAGCGTGATCCGGCTGCTTGAGTCAGGCCGGGATGAGCTTCAGCTGGACGATCGGGAGCAGATCAAGACCCCCGCAGAAGCCCGCCAGATCATCAGCCTGCACGTCTTGGAGCAGGAGAGCAGCAGCGAAGCCGGCCCCGCCGCCCGGGCCGCGCTGGCGGTCGCGCGGGCGGCGGTGCGTCCGAACTTCTCCTACAACCGGCTGATCACGGAGGAGCGCCGACGCGATCGGCGGGCGCAGACCCCTGCCGTCATCGTCGATGTCAAGCAGGGCATGGCGATTGTTCGGGAAGGGGACGTGGTCACCCGCCAGCAGGCGGAGATGCTCGAGTACCTGGCCAGCCGACAGGACGGCTACGGCATGTTCGGCGTTCTGATGGCCATGATCGCGTGCTGTGCGATGGTGTTCACCACCCTGTACAGCTTCGGGGCCGGGTTCATCCAGCGGTTCTCGACCCGGGCCCAGGACGTGGAAGCCACCGCGTTTTTGACCCTGCTGACCGCGCTCATCGCGCGGATGGTCATCGAAGCCAGCGAGCCGTTGAGCGCCGCTATCGGGTGGGGCATCACCCCCGACGCCCTGTGGTACGCCGTCCCGTTCGCCGGCGGGGCGATGCTGGTGCGGATCCTCATCAACGCAGAGACGGCGCTCTTGTGGATCCTGGGCACATCGGTGGTGCTGGGCATGATGATGGAGCAGCACGTCCTATACGTGCTGTTCTTCGCCATCTCCGGGGTCACTGCCGCGGCGAGCATCTCCAGCACCCGCGAGCGGCTGCAGGTGCTCCGGGCCGGGGTACAGACCGGCCTCATCAACGCCGCCATCGCGCTGCTGATCAGCCTGGTGCAGGTGCACCTGGGGGACACGCTGCCCGCCGCCGGCCCCGCCGCCGGGGCGCCGCTGTGGGACGTCGCCGGGGCCTTTCTGGGTGGCATCGGCTCTGCGTTTCTGGTCCTTGGGCTGGTGCCGGTCTTCGAACAGTTCAACTTCGTCACCGACTTCAAGCTTTTGGAGCTGGCCAACCTCAACCACCCGCTGCTCCGCCAGCTGATGCTGCGGGCGCCGGGGACATACCACCACTCGATGACCGTGGCGTCGTTGTCGGAAGCCGCCGCGGAAGCCATCGGCGCGCACGCCCTTCAGACCCGGGTCGCCTGCTACTTCCACGACATCGGAAAGGCGCTGCAGCCGCAGTTCTTCATCGAGAACCAGCGGGGCGGCCCCAACCCCCATGATCGCCTCAAGCCCCACCAGTCCGCCCGGGTGATCGTCAACCACGTCGTCGACGGCGCCGCCATCGCAGAGCAGCACAACCTGCCGCAGTGCATCATGGACGGCATCCTGATGCACCATGGCACCAGCCTCATCAAGTACTTCTACGTCAAGGCCGTCGAGCAGGCCAAGGACGGCCAGGAGATCGATGAGAACGACTTCCGCTACCCCGGGACGCGACCCAACACCCGCGAAGCCGGCATCATCTTCCTCGCCGACCGCGTCGAAGCCGCCTGCCGCACCATCAAGGTGCCCACCGCGCACAACTTCCGGTCGATGATCCAGAAGCTCGTCAACGACGCCATCACCGACGGCCAGCTCGAAGAATGCCCCCTCACCGTCAAAGAGCTGTACACCATCGTCGAAGTGTTCACCTCGACGCTCCAGGGCATCCACCACCACCGCATCGAGTACCCCCTGCTCCCTCACAGCGACGCCAAGAAGAAGGCCGCCCCGCAGGATCAGGGCGAGAGCCCCTCACCGATCATCACCCTGGAGATGGCCAACCCCCTCGCCGAGAAACAGGCCGAGAAAGCCGACGCCGAGCAGAGCCAGGAGAACTGAGCCAAGCGAACCGAGCCAGGAGAACTGCGCACCATGCCGCCCGTCGTCGCCACGGCGCTCGAAAACCTCGACACCAACCCGTACCCATCCCTCTCGGAAGATGCACGGATCCTCCTCGGTGCCTATGAACTCCCCGAAGACGTCGAGCTGTCCATCGTCCTCTGCGACGACGCCTTCATCACTTCGCTCAACGCCAGCTATCGGGGCAAGCCCCACCCCACCGACGTCCTAAGCTTCGCGCAGCGGGAAGGCGATGGCGCCTTCGCAGACGATCCGATCCTTGGAGACGTCATCATCAGCGTGGAGACCGCGGCCCGACAGGCCGACGCCAACCAGATCAGCCTCCAAGAGGAGCTGCAGGTCCTGCTCGTTCATGGCCTGCTCCACCTGCTCGGCCACGATCACCTCAGCGACGCAGAGCGCGACGAGATGGAGCAGGAGGAGCGCGCGCTGCTGGGGACGCTGGGCGCAGACGTTGAACGTGTCCGCCCCCTCACCGCGCCCGATCGACGCGCCGCGGACGGGTGAGTTGGGGGGAGATGGCCAATAAAGGATATCGGATGGCTCCAGCAGGGATTCCTACGAACGATTCTGATCCCAGAACCCGTTGAGGGACGCGGCGAGGTTCCGGGTTCGTTCGGGGGACCAGTCATCGGGGAAGAAGTCCTGGTAGTCGCGCTGCAGAAACCGTCGCCCGATGAGCACGATGCTTCCGCGATCGTCACGGGTCCGAATGACACGACCGGCGGCTTGTACGACGCGGGCCATGCCGGGGACGAGCCATGCATACCGGAAGCCCTGTCCATAGCGTTCCTGGTACCACTCCTGCTTGAGGCGCCGGGACAGGTTGGCCTGTGGCAGCGCTGGCCCGACGACCACGGCGGCGATGAGCCCGTCGCCGGGGAGGTCGACGCCTTCGGAGAAGATCCCCCCGAGCACCGCGAACAGGACGTGTCCTTCGCCCCGGGCCATGGTCTGCAGGAGCTGATCCCGGGCGTCCTCGTCCATGCTGCGCTCCTGGACGAGGACCGGCCGCTGGTCGGTGTTCACCATCGGTAGGACGTCATCGCGGAACCGGAAGCTTGGGAAGAAGACGGCGAGGTTGCCGGGGACGATGGCGATCGCCTCTGAGATGAGCCGAGCGGTGGCGCCGCGGTCCCGCTGCCGCCTGCGATACTCGGTCGACACCGAGGGCACGACGAGGACCTGGCGCCGCTCGATGGGGAACGGCGAGGGGAACTGTGCGGTGTGGGTCTTGTCTTCATCGAGGCCGAGCATGGCGAGGAAGAAGTCGGGCGGCTCCAGTGTGGCGGACATACAGACGGCGCCGGCGGCCTTCTGAAAGACGGGCCCGAGGATCCGGGAGGGATCGCGGCACAGCAGCTGCATCCCGGTGTCCGGATCGCGGGTGTGGGTGAGGATCTCTTCGGGGATGACCAGCCCACCGGGCACCCGATAGGCGGAGGGCCGGCGGCGGCGGCCGCGGCGATCCTGCAGGCCGCGGCGCCAGATGACGACGGTCTCATCCTTTGCCCGCTCAAGGGCGGCCTTCATCCGGGTGAACCCACGGGCGACCTCCAGCCAGGGGTCGGTGGTCCCCGAGGCGAACCGCGGCCGCTCCAGCTTCAGCAGGGCATACTCCAGGGCCAACGCTTCGATCTGGGCGCAGGCTTCCTCGACCCAGCTCTGGTCGATCCCTTCTTCCAGGGGCAGGGCGAGCTCCCCGTCGCGGAGATCGAAGGGGATCTGGACGACGGCTTCCGCGAGGGAGTCGGCGATGGCGCCCATCACATCAGCAAAGATCCCATAGGCGGGCTCATCGGAGAGGGCGAGGGTGGCCTGCTCGGCCTGCTGCAGGGACAGCATCGGGGAGCCATAGCCCATCCCCCGCTCGGGGAGGTTGTGGGCCTCGTCGACGACGATGATCCACTGGGAGAGGTCCTCACCGATCTCGCTGAGCTGGACGCCGGGGTCGAAGACGTAGTTGAAGTCCCCGATCACGACGTCGGCCTGATGGGTCATGTCGATGGACAGGGCGAACGGGCAGACCCGCGCGGAGCGGGCGAGGTCCATGACGGCGACGGGGCGGGGCACGCCCCGGGCGCAGCCCTGCTGCGGCTCGTTCCACGCGCGGCGCAGCACGTTCCGATCCTGCAGCCGGTCGTGGTAGTCCTCAGCGTAGGGGCAGGCGTCGGGCCGACAGGCGACGACGTCGTTGAGACACACCTTCTCTTTGGCCCGGATCGAGACGGCGCGGACGGGCATTTTCCGGCGGGACATCTCGGTGAGGACTTCTTCGGCCATCCGCTGCTGGGTGGTCCGCGCGGTGGCGAAGAAGACCCGGAGGTCGTTCTCATAGGCCACCGTGAGGGCGGCATGCAGGGCGGCAGCGGTCTTGCCGTAGCCGGTCGGCGCGCTGAGCAGGAGCGTCTTCTTCTCGCGGAGCGCGCCCGCCACCGCATGGGCGAGGTCCTTCTGACCGGGCCGCCACTGCGGATGGGGGAACGGGAGCCCGGCCGCGGCCGCAGCCCGTCGGCGGCTCAGCCACGCCAGCCGCTCCTCATGTTCGAGGATGATCCAGTCGAGCTGCCGGTGGAGGTAGCTGTCGAGCAGCGGGTCCGGGGGCACGTCGAGGGTGTAGCGGCCATCATCGACGACACTGATGAGGATCAGCCGACCGTCGGCGGCCTGTCCCTGAGCGGAGAGGAAGTGCAGATACAGCTGCAGCTGCCGGGCGTAGTCGGGAAAATCCTCCCACCGGGCGACGGCGAGCTGCGCTGGCGGGAGCGTCGAGGACTTCACCTCCTCAACCAGCATCCGCTCGCTGCCCTGGCTCAACCCGTCAACGCGGCCGGTGATGTGAACCTCCCAGTCGCGGACGACGACGCGATACGACACCCGGACCTCACGGCGGAACGACGCATCCTGTGCAGCCCGATCGGCCTGCCAGCGAGAGTGGATCTGTTGGCCTATCCGCATCCGGGTCCGCGAAGACCAGGCGACCTGCATCCGCAGGTGACCCCGCGAGGGACCGGCGTCGATCAGATCATGGACACCCAAAGAGAGGATCTTCTGTGCATTGTCAAAGCGAAGCACCCGATTCGTCTCTCAACTCTGATGGGATGCAGTGCGGATATAGATGCCTTCCTCGCCGACGCGTAAGGTCACGCTGGTCCCAGGCGGGAGGCGATGGGTCGCCTCTCCAGAAGGCAGCGCATGAGCGCGCCCGTCGGGAAGCGTAGCCGAGCCGCTGAGCCGAGGACCACAACGAACGACCAGGACGCCGGACCGACTGAGCCGGAACCGACCGCCGTAGGCCGACATCTTCTCACCGGGGGCCAGCACACCGTCGCTGGACCAGGACTGATCGAGGCGCCGCCAGATCTCTGCGGGCTGCGGCGCGCGGACCGCAGCCGTCTCTGAACCAACCGGCGGGCCGGCGGGGACGCGCTCAGGGAGCGGAAGGGTCAGATCGTCTGGACTGGCCGTGACCGCGTCCCGATCCACCCCATCCACGTCAGGAACATCGTCAGGGACGATGGTGGGCAGGTGCTCATGACCACGCGCCAGAAACGACGCCACCGGCAACCCGGTCTCTGCATCGGCCAGGACCATCTCCAGCGGCTCATGCTCCAGCGTCCAGCTGCCAAGCAGCCGTCCACCACGTCGGAGTTGCAACACCATCTTCGCCATCGAGACTGCTCCCACAAGCGGGATCTCACCATAACCAGCGACTCGATTGAGACCATCTCTTCAAATTCAACTTAAATTTAAATATCTATATCAGATATTTAAATTTAAGTCGGTTACCAACTTAAATTTTAGTATCTTAAAATCAGCGATAACGTTTCTGCCGGTTCTTCCGATATGCATCGGGCTGTGATGGGCGGAAAAATCCGCTCCCCCACAGGCAGAATGTGCGGGTTGGGATACAACCCTTGCTTCAATGAAACGAGCGGGGATCGATGAGCGCCTGGGAGTCACTGATTGAGCGGATGCGGGAGATTCAGACCTTGCATCAGGTCGCCGGGCTGCTGGAGTGGGATCAGCAGACCTTCATGCCATCGGGTGGTTCGGTGATTCGGGGCCAGCACACCGCGCTGATGAGCGCCCTGTCGCATCAGCGGCTGGTCGCTCCTGAAGTGGGCGAATGGCTCGACACGTTGGGTGCATCCGACGATCTGGATGGGGTACAGCAGGCGGCGGTGCGGAACATCTCGCGGCGGCA
>JBCBLB010000257.1:0-12189 GCA_038520555.1 Myxococcota bacterium
CGAGGACATAGCCGGTGGGCGCATCGCACTGCACCAGCGTATCCGCGGGGTCGCCATAGGCGTCGTTGTCGCCGTCGGCATACCAGGTCTGTGCGTCCGCAGCGTCGTCTTCGTCCACGACCCCGTCGCAGTCGTTGTCGTCGTCGTCACACACCTCGGTCGCATCGGGCGAGATCTCATCGTTCAGATCGTCGCAGTCGCCGACGTCCAGGGCTCCGCAGGTGGCGTCGATCGAGCCGTTACAGGGGTCATCTTCACAGAAGCAGTCCCCGTCGTCGTCGTACTGGCTCGTCCCCTCATCGATGGTGCCGTCGCAGTCGTTGTCGTTGGAGTCGGGGATCTCGTCGGCGTCGGGGTAGGTCAGGTTGTTGTTGTCGTCGCAGTCGCCGTCCAACTCGGTGAAGCCGTCGCTGTCGTCATCGAAGGCGACAGTGCCTTCGTCGATGGTGCCGTCGCAGTCGTTGTCCCGGCCGTCAGGCAGCTCTTCGGCATCGCGGAAGGTCTCATCGTCGGCGTCATCGCAGTCGCCGTCCAGCTCGGTCTGGCCGTCGCTGTCGTCGTCGTAGCCGACGGTGCCCTCATCGGTGATCTCATCGCAGTCATCGTCGATGTCGTTGTACACCTCTTCCGCGCCGGGGTAGGTCGAGGGATCCGTGTCATCGCAGTCGCCCTCCACCTCGGTGAAGCCATCTGCGTCATTGTCGATCTCATCGAGAGGGACCACAATGAACGGCTGGCTGACCTGAGAGGCATACCCTTCCAGATCGGTGACCACGAAGAACAACACATAGTCGCCGGGGGGAAGGAGCTGGGTGCAGGTGAACCGCCCACCGGCGTCTGCGAAGTCGGCGCAGATCTCGCCATATTCTTCATCGTAGACCTGGACGAGGAGGTCCTGAGGGTCATCCTGGGCATCAGAGACAACCACTTCGAAGGTGAAGGGCTCCTCTTCGACGCCGTCTTCATCGTCCAACGGAGAGATGAGCGTGATCTCGGGCGCTTCTTCGAGATCATTGATGGTGACTTCGACCCAGTCGGTGCCGCTGCTGGCGTTGTCATCGACGACGCGGAGGGTGATGACGTGGTTGCCAGGTGAGAGGTTGGCGGTGACCAGCAGGGCATCGCCGTTTGCATCGGCGGGCGCTTCGCTGAGCAGGCCGTCGATGTCGCTGACCCAGCTCAGATCCAGCTCATCAGCGCTTTGTTGGCTGTCATCGACGATGCCGAAGAAGGTGATCGACTCACCCTCATCGTAGACGCTCCCATCCGCGGGTTGGGTGATGCTCGCTGCGGGGGGCGTGTTGAACTCGGTGAAGCCGGGATCTCCACTACAACTAAGCGAGAAAATCGAGAGCACAGGCAGGATGCGAGACATGAACTCTCCCCCAGAGATCGGGTCGGACGGCCGGGCTGACACGTTGTTTACAGGCGTACCTCAACCCGGGGCGATCCACCAACCATCCCCCCGATTCTCACCCTGATGTAACCTTGCAGCCGACAGCCCTGCTTTCCCGAGGAAACCGACCCCCACTCAAAAGGGCCCCCACCACAGCAGAGGCCAATTCATCGACGGGATCTTCTCAGATGGCCCGGAGAGGGCGCTTACTCTTCGGTTTCGAGTGCCCGGATGGCTTTGCGAAGCTTCTTGAATTGGGTGTGGTGCCGCAGCAGGTGCTTGTGGGGCGCCAGCAGGCGGACCAGCCGTTCATCCTCAGGGTCGAGGCCATCTTCGAGGACGGCGAGGGCCTGATCGATGATCTCTTCTTCGTCGTCGGGGTCTTCCTCGAGAAGCTGCTCCAGCTCGTCCAGGGCGCCTTCGGGGTCGGGGCGGATGTCTTCGGGCAGCTGGTTGATGAGGTCCTGCCACCACTTGCGCGCGTCAGACAGCCAGCTCTCCCCCACCGGGTGGTGGTGACGCATCAGGCCGAACACGAAGCCGGGCTGCTCGCGCTTGGAGAACGCGGTCATCCCCGAGAAGATCCGATCCAGATCGTGAGAGAGATCCAGCGGGAATGAGCCGGGCGACAGCTCGTCCTGGACGTGTCGGGCCCGGGCGACGATGTGGCCGACCAGGGAACGTTGCACCGGCTTGGGGAAGCTCGACCAGTCCATCAGCGCCTGGGGCGTGGTGGAGTTGAGCAGCCGCTCCAGCTCGTTGCGGACGTCGTCATCGCTGTTGAGATCGTCAGGCTCGGTCAGGGCATCGAGCAGGTCGCGCAAAGCTTCCGCGTCGAGGTCGTTGACCGTGCCCCGCCGCCAGGTCGAGGTCGGGGCGGCGCGGCCCGAGGTGAAGTCACTGTCCGCGCGGGTCGCCGCGCCACGGCGGATGGTCTGGACGACCGGGGGGCGGCGGTTGACGACCGGCCGCCGGGGCGCCGGCGCCGCGTTGGGCGCGTGCGTGACCGGCTGCGGACGGGGGGTGTTGATGATCTGCGGTGGGCCCTGACCATCGGGGGGAACCAGCTGCAGCTGGCCGCCACGAAGCAGCCAGCTCAGGGCGATGCGTGCCCACTTCTGCAGCATCTCATCACGCTTGTTGGTCAGGACCGTGCGCTGTCCTTCCTGCTGGGTCTCCAGCCAGGGGTCCGCCGCAGCGTTGGCGATGAGTGAGGATAATTCCGACTGCGCGTTGAGCAGGTCGGCCTGTGCATTTTCGAACAGCGTCTTCAAGTCTTTCTGGCTGGAGTCCATCAATTGTACTCTTTTGTTGAGGCGAATTTGTCGCATAGGGCCCCACAAGTGCTACCTACCCCGGGGCAGTGAATCAAACTTTCCACTACACCTTACCGACAATATCGGAAAGAGATCGGCATGTCTTGAGCGGAGCGGCCGTCAGCTCCCGTATTCGCAATCTGACAATTCAATTTAGGCAACTGCCGAATTATTCCAACTATTATTTCGGGTTCATGTGACGATAATTCCACCTTTTGGGTGCTACTAACGGAGCTTCTGTATCATGAGGATCTGGCTGATTTTTTCCTGTGTCATCGGGTTCCTCTCTGTCGCCGGAGGGGCCTTCGGGGCTCACGCCCTCGAAGCCACCATCACCCCTGAACGCCTCGACACCTTCGACACCGGCACACAGTACGCTCAGATGCATGCTGTCGCGCTGCTCGGGGTGAGCATCCTCGGCGCCCGTCGTTCTTCTCGTCTCCTCACCGTCACCGCAGCGTCGTTCACCCTCGGCGCCCTGCTCTTCACCGGTAGCCTCTGGACCCTCGCTGTCACCGGCGTCACCTGGCTCGGCGCGGTCACCCCGCTGGGCGGTCTGGCGTTCTTGACGGGCTGGACGTCGCTGCTGATCTACGGCTGGCGGTCCCGATGACCCGCGCCATCCGCGCCCACTCATCGGGATGCCACAGCGCCGGATAGAACGCCAGGCTGATGACGCTGAACGGCCCGACCTCCATGACGGCGTGGATGGTCAGGTGCATCATCACGCCGAAGAAGGCAAACAGGTCGCGGTACTCGATTCGGCACAGCAGCCGCCGCAGCGGCCCGGCCTTCACCCGGTCGCTGCGGCCCCACATCGCGATCAACAGCAGGGGAGCGAACACCTCAAACAGCCATGTGCCCAGCGTCGCCGCCTGGGTCACCGGGAACACCCACGCCAGCCAACTCATGTCGAACCGCGACCATGAGGGTTGGAGCAGGATGTAGTAGAGCGCCCCCAGGTCTCCGCCAGGCAGCCAGTGGGTGCTCAGCTTCTGTGTCCCCGTCGAGGTGTACACGAGCAGCAGCTGGAACATCAGCAGGTACCGCGGCCACGCCGGCACCAACGTCTCCCGATCTGTCCACCGCCCCGTCCGCAGCCGGCACAGAAGCGACAGGGTGGTGTCGCTTCTGGCGAACACCATCAGCCACAGGGCGTTCGACAGCAGCTCATCGTAGCTTCCACCGGCCTGGGTGTTCAGGTCTGCCACGGCGATGTGCGCCTGCAAACAGACCAGCGCCATCACCCGCGGCAGCACCCCTGCGATCAGGGCCACCGAGGAGGCGATGTTCGCGGCGATGAGTCCGAAAGTCAGCTCCTTCGATGGGCCGCCGAGCCAACGCACCAGGAAGGGGCCTTCCCCCAGCGGCCGATACCCCCCTTCGCTGACGTCGAGCAGCACGGGGGTGACGATGGAGACATCGTTCAAAATCGTATAGAGCGCTGCTGCGCCGATGAGGATCCGGCACAGGGCCATCGTGGTGCCGACTTCTCGGCGGTCCAGCAGCGCGACCCACCGACGCCACGCCCTCATCGGAACGTTTCCAGCTGGAAGGTGCGCGGATGGACGAACGTGGAGGGGGGACGATTCTCTTCTCGGACCTGCTCGGGGGTGGGGGTGCGGAAGCGCTCGTAGCGGAGTCGGATGAGCGTCGCCTCAGGGAACTCTTCGGCGGCTTCCGCAGCGATCCACTCGCCGAAATGCTTGTAGGAGCGCCCATAGTGCTTCCATGCGTAGCGGAAGATCGCCGATCGCATCCGCTCGTGGTCGAGAAGCTCGCCTTTCCAGTCGTGCTGCGGGTGGCGGGCGATGTAGACGGGGCGCCACTCGCCGTCCTCATAGATGTCGATGTGCAACCGAGCGGGGTTTCGGTGCGGCGCGATGAACATCCGCCAGGTCTGGTAGGTGCCGCAGTACCGGTAGTAGGGCATAAACGGCTTGAGGAGATCCCGGCGGCGCTGCATATAGGACTGCGCCCAGGACCACAGCGTCTCTTCAAGGCTCTCTGGAGAGGACTCGAGGCCCATCGCCTGCAGGCGGGCTGACCAGGAGACAAACTCGGCCTGGACGGTGGGATCGGACCATGCGGAGCGGTTCATCCCGCCAGAGGGCGCTGGGAAGGCGAGGATAAACACAGCGAAGATGTGCGCGGTGATGAGGACCGCGCGCAGCTGTCTGCCGATGGCCCGCAAGGGGCCACGAGGATCGGGTTCGTTCACCGCCATAGGATAGCCAGATGCGGAGACAAGCGTCATCTTGGCGGGTTAGTTGGAGGTCCATGCCTTCTGTCGTCCACGCCCGGGATCTCTGCCGCCGCTTCGGCCGTCGGTGGGCGTACGCGCGCGTCGACCTTGACGTGATGGCCGGGCAGCGGCTGCTGCTCATCGGCGCCAATGGCTCGGGCAAGACCACCTTGCTGCGAACCTTCGCGACCCTCATCCGACCCACTCAGGGCGAGCTGCGGCTGTTCGGCCTCGATCCTGCGAAAGACAAGGCGGCGGTGCGGCGGCGGCTGGGCTTCTTTTCTCACCAGATCGGCCTGTATGAGGACCTGTCCGCTCGGGACAATCTCAGCGTATTTGCGCGCCTGTCTGGGGTCTCCGCCGATCGTCGGAAGATGGTGGCGGCCTTGGAGGAGGTCGGGCTGGAGGATCGGCCGGACGCCATCCGGCGGTTCTCGGCGGGGATGCGGCGCCGGGTGGCGCTGGCCGCCTTGTTGATGAAGCAGCCGGAGTTGACCCTCCTCGACGAGCCATTCAGCGCGCTGGATCCATCGGGCATCTCTCAGGTCGCCGAGATCATCCGCGGGCTTCCAGGAACGGTGATCGTGGTCTCTCACCAGATCGAGCAGGCAGCGGCGCTGTGTGAGCGGGCGGTCCTGCTCCAGAGCGGGGTCATGCGGTGGAGCGGCCCAGCCAGGCAGGCGTGGGGCGCCTGGCGCGCCAGCCAGCAGATTCGACCCGGAGCGGTGGGATGACACATGCGCTCCGTCAGATCCTCTGGATCGTACAGAAGGATCTGCTCATCGAGTGGCGGGCGCGGGCGCGGCTGTTTTCGCTGATCTGCTTCGCGTTGACGGCGGTGCTGCTGTTTACCTTCGCGGTGGGTCCGAAGCCAAACGTGCTCCGCTCGTTCTCCGGGGCGTTTGTCTGGCTTGCGTTGTTGTTCTCAAGCACGGCGCTGTTGTCGAAGTCCATTCGCGTCGAGGAAGAATCGGGTGCGATGGATTCGCTGTTGTTGGTGCCGACCCGTCCGGCGGCGCTGTTCTATGGCAAGGCCATCTCGAACACGCTTCAGCTCATCGTCCTGGGGATCATCACCACGCCGGTGATGCTGATCCTGTCGGATGTTCCAGATCAGCCCATGCTCCGGGAGCCGGTGTGGATGCTGATGGCCAGCATGGTGCTGGGATCGATGGGGCTCGCAGCGCCCGGGACGCTGTATGCCGCCTTGACGGCCCGGGTCCCCGGGCAACAACTTCTGCTCCCCTTACTGTTGTTTCCGCTCATCGTGCCGACCCTGCTGGCCGCCGTTACGAGTACATCCAGGGTATTTACCGGCAACCAGATGGGGGATGCGCAAGACTGGTTGCAGATTCTGCTGTTCATCGACGCCATCTACTGGAGTCTATGCGGCGTCCTCTTTGAGAGGGTCATTGAACAATGAAGTGGTACCACATCACCGGCGCCTTCGGCGTCATCCTCCTGTGCATCGCGCACTACATGGGCCTGTTCATCGCCCCGCCTGAGGCGATGATGGGCGACGTCGGGCGGATTCTCTATGTCCACGTGCCCACCGCCTGGCTGTCGTTGGTCTGTTTCCTCATCGCCTTCATCGCTGCGATCGGATCGCTGTGGACCGGCCGTCGGGGCTGGGACGCCACGGTGGTCGCCTCGGTTGAGGTCGGCGTGGTGCTCACCGCGCTGCTGTTGATGCAGGGCTCGATCTGGGCCCGACCGACATGGGGGGTGTGGTGGACCTGGGATCCGCGCCTGACCACCTCAGCGATTCTGATCATCGCCTTCACCATGGTCCTGGTCATGCGCAACGTGATCGAGCAGCCACAACGCCGGCTGACCATCACCGCCATCCTGACCATCCTGGCGTTCGTCGATGTGCCGATCGTCTACTACGCCGCGGATTGGTTCGCCTCGTTGCACCAGGACCACTCCAGCCCGGAGACGGTCAGCAAGCCGATGGTGTTGGTGCTGCGGACGGGGGCCTTCGGGATGTTGTTCTTGAGTCTGGGCTTCATCGGCGCCCGCCGACAGATCGCCCTGCGTGAAAATGAAGATATCGCCGATGCCTTGCCGGAGCGGCCGGCAGAGCTGTTGCTGGGAGAGGAGGGGCGCTCATGACGGAAGGCATGATTCAAGGCGGCTGGGAGTACATCTGGGCCGCCTACGCCCTGACCTGGGTTGGTCTGATCGCGTATGGGATTTCACTGTACATTCGGGGGAGAGAAGCATGAACCAAGAGAATCAACGGCGATTTTTCATGATGGTCGCCCTGATGGTCTGTGTCGGAGCCATCGGCACGATCGCATCAGGCAGTCTGGGCAAGAACATCGTCTACTATCTGACACCCTCCGAACTTGTGGCCAAAGGGGACGACGCCATCGGCGCGAACATCCGGCTGGCCGGGGTCGTCGTCGCGGACTCGAAGGAATGGAATGAGGAGAGCCGCGAGCTGACCTTTGAGGTCTCCGATCCCGAGAGCACCGTCAAGGTCTATAACATCGGCGCGCCCCCTCAGATGTTCCGCGAAGGCATCGGCGTCGTCGTTGAGGGCACGATGGACCGTGATGGGGTGTTCCGCTCTGAGAAGCTGATGGTCAAACACTCCAATGAGTATAAGGCGCCCGAAGATGGCGTCGCAGCGGAAGAGCTGTATCGAACCGTGGAGAAGCTGTGATCTCGATCCTTGGACGCAGCGCGGTTCTGCTCGCCCTCGCGGCATGCTCAGTGGGTGCGGTGACCGGCATCGTCGGTGGCGCCCGAAACAGCGCGGAGGCGTGGCGGTGGAGCCGGATCATGGCCTACACTGCGTTCTTCGCGATGCTCGCGGCGATCGGGCTGATGGAGTATGCGCTGATCACGCATGACTTCTCGGTCTCCTATGTCGCCCAGGTCGGCAGCACCCGGACCCCGCTGTGGGTCTCGATCGTCAGCCTCTGGTCTTCGTTGGAGGGCTCGATCCTGCTCTGGGCGTTCGTTCTGGCCAGCTACATTGGCGCCTTCGCCTGGCTGACCAGAGACCGCTACCCTGAACATACCGCGTGGGCGCTTGGGGTCTCCCAGGCCGTCGGCATCTTCTTTATGTTCTTGGTGGCGGGAGTGGCCAACCCCTTCTCGCCGGAGTTTCCGGTGCCGACCGAAGGGCCTGGCCCCAACCCGCTCTTGCAGAATCACATCCTGATGGTCATCCACCCGCCGTCGCTATACCTCGGCTATGTGGGGATGAGCGTACCGTTCGGGATGGGCTGCGCCGCGCTGCTCGCCGGCAAGATCGGTCCGTCGTGGAGTCAGGCCCTCCGGCAGTGGACCCTGGTGCCCTGGGGCTTCCTCACCGCGGGCATCATCCTCGGCGGGTGGTGGAGCTACGAGGTCCTCGGATGGGGCGGCTACTGGGCGTGGGACCCCGTCGAGAACGCAAGCTTCCTGCCCTGGCTCACCGCCACTGCGTTCATCCACTCCGCCATCATGACGCAGCGTCGGGGGCAGCTCAAAGGGTGGTCCATTATCCTGCTGCTCGCCACCTTCCTGCTGACGTTGCTCGGCACCTTCATGACCCGTTCGGGCATCTTCAACTCGGTGCACAGCTTCACCCAGACCGATATCGGTCCGATCTTCCTCGGCTTCCTCGCGTTTTGTACCCTGGTCAGCTTCGTGCTCCTCGCACTCCGTCTGGACGTGCTGGCCCCGAACGAGCAGCGAGAGACTGAGCTGGTTTCGCGGGACTCGGCGTTTTTGCTGAACAACCTGCTGTTCAGCGCCTCGACCTTCACCGTCCTCATCGGCACGGTCTACCCCCTCATCAACGAAGCCCTCACCGACGAGAAGCTGTCCGTCGGGGTGCCCTACTTCAACAAGATGTCCATTCCGCTGTGGCTGCTCACCGTCTTCCTGATGGGGGTCGGACCGGCGCTGCCCTGGGGACGGATCTCTCAGGCGGAAGCCCTCAAACGGATGGGCGCGCCGGCCATTGGCGCCGTCCTCGCCACGGCGATCGCTGTGGCCCTGGGGGTCTATGACTGGCTGCCGCTTCTGTCCTTCGCCGTCTGCGGCTTCGCGCTCGTCGCGACCCTGCGGGAGTTTCATGAGCCCGCGCTGGCGCGTGCGCGGAAGCTCGATGAGCCGTACCTCTCTGCGTTGGGCAACGTGGCCAGCCGCTCTCGCCGGCGCTTCGGCGGATACACCGTTCACGTCGGAGTGATCATCATCGCTGCCGCCGTCACAGCCAGCGGGAGCTTCAAGGAGACCCGTGAGATCACAGTCACTGCGGACTCTTCGGCTGAAGTGCTCGGTTATGAGCTGACCTTCCTCGGCTCGCGGATGGAACAGGAGGATCACCGGCGCTCTGAGGTGGCGGCGTTCTCCATCTCCAAGAACGGCCGCTCGGTCGGCGTCCTGGAGCCGCGGATGAACATGTACCTCAACGGCATGAACATCGGGACGCCCGCCGTCCGCACCGGCCTCGGCGAGGACCTGTACCTCAGCCTCATCAACACCTCTGGGGACCGCGCCAATCTCCAGGTCATCACCCAGCCGATGGTCTTCTGGCTGTGGTTTGGTGGTGGTGTGATGGTGGTCGGAACCCTTATCGCGGCGTGGCCCGCGCGCCGCCGACGGAAGGGCGCGCGCGGCGCGCAGGCGGCCAAATGAGCACGACGCCCCGAAAAGCCAGCGTCAACTGGCCCATCCTGATCGTCGGCTTCGTCGTCACCGGTCTGATGGTCGCCGTCCTGGGATCCGGCTTCGGCAATGATCCGATGGACATGTTTGAGAACCGGATTGAAGTCGCCACGCCGTTCGATCTGCGAAAGATCGACTCCGGCGAACAGGTCAAGCTGGCCGACTTAAAAGGGCAGACTGTTGTGCTCAATTTCTGGGCGACGTGGTGTCAGCCCTGCAAGATCGAGCACCCCCATGTGCTCCGCGCCGCCCAGCAGTACCAGCCCAAAGGCGTCGCCTTCCTCGGGGTCCTCCACGATGACGATCCCCTGGTCGCTCGGCAGTATCTCAAGCGAGAAGGGCAGGTGTTTCCTTCGGTCTTCGACCCGCGGAATCGGGTCTCAATCGACTATGGCGTCTCTGGTGTGCCGGAGACCTTCGTGATCGATAAGGACGGCTACATCGTCAAGAAGTTCGTCGGACCCGTCAGACCCGGGGACATCGAAGCGGTCTTGGAGGGGCTGCTATGAGCGGGCTGCTCTGGCTGTGGCTGTCCATGGCGGCGGCGTTCGCACAATCGGAAGATCCAGACGTTGTGTTCGGGGCGATCGAAGCGCCCCCTGCAGGTGCGCCGCTCACCGAAGTCGAACAGATTGAAGAGAAGACCAGCCAGGTCGCTTCGGTGCTTCGATGCCCGGTTTGTCAGGGCCTCAGCGTTGAGGAGTCCCGCGAAGGGCTGTCGCTGGCCATGAAGGATCGCATCCGCGAGATGGTCACCGCCGGCTACTCTCAGGACCAGATCATCGACTATTTCGTCGAGCGCTATGGCGAAGGCATCGTCCTGCTCCCCGACGAGCGGCACTGGTTGGTGTGGTTCTCTCCGATCGTGGCGCTGCTGTTCGGCCTCGGCGTCGTCGGATGGACGATGCAGTCACGGAAGCATGAACCGACGACGCCTGCATCTTCGCAGCCGGATACGACGCCGGTTCCCGAGAACGCTGACAACGACGCCGCGCTCGCGGCATACCGCCAGCAGGTCCTGGCCGCGCTTGAGGAGGATTGAGTGGACTGGGATGTCTGGGGACCGCCGCTGATTATCCTGGCCGGTGGGCTGATTATCGGCGGGTTTGTGGCGCTCCGCTCGCGCGGCGCCGCTTCGCCGAGGACGGCCACCTCACGCGAAGAAGAGCTGAAGGCCATGCACGCCAACCTCATGGAGCAGCTCCGCGAGCTGGAAGCCGACCGCGACAAAATGACTTCCGCCGACTATCGGCAGGAGAAGGAGCGGCTGGTCGATGCCGCGGCGGAGACCCTCCGCGATCTGGAGGCGCCTGGGGAGGTGGCGTTCCCCGAAGGCGCAGCGCCGGCTCCGGCCAACACCCAGACCTGGGTTGGGCTCGCTGCCTCCGTCGCCTTCTTTGTGTTGCTCGGGGTGCTCATCAGCCAGAACGCCACCCAGCGGACCGGGGACGCTCCGATCACCGGTGGAATCGGTGGTGGTGGTGAGCCAGCCCCTGAGCAGGTCTCGAAGGCGCGACAGGACCGCGTCCGTGCAGCGCAGTCTGCCCTGGAAGCCGATCCCAAAGACCTCCGCGCGCTGAACACGCTGACCTACGACGCCCTGCTGTACAACGACCTCAACGGGGCGATGCAGTACATCGAGAAGGCGCGGGAGATCGAGCCTGTCGACCAGGACGTTCAGATCCATCTGGCCATCCTGTCCTCGCGGGTCTCCATGATGGACCGGGCCGCCAGCGCCATCCAGAGCGCCGAAAAGAGCGGCCCGGAGACGCCGAAGCTGTTGCTCTGGCGGGGCTACATCTATGGCCGAATGGGCCGCTATCAGGAGTCTGAGACCGATCTTCGCCGGGCCGCCGGTTCGGTCGAGATGGATGAGGAGCGGATCCTGGCCAGCGGGTGGCTGCGCGAAGTGCGCGCGGGACCGGCCGCGGCCCCTCCCGCGCAACCGGGCGCCGGTGCCGGCGCAGGTGCCGCGGTGAACCCCTCTGCCTCCAGCGCGCCCCGGATGAGCGGAACCATTACCCTCGCCGATGGCGCGCGCCCGCCGGCCGGCGGCGTGCTGTTCATCTATGCCAAGCGCTCCGATGCGACCCGCGGGCCGCCGCTCGCCGCGGTGAAGATTACGCAACCGACCTTCCCGTTCACCTTCTCTGTCAGCGACCAGAACCTGTTGCCGATGGCGGGCGGGCAGTGGCCGGAGCAGGTCTGGCTGTCCGCGCGATTGGATGCCGACGGGGACGCGATGAGCCGCAGCGAGCAGGACCTGAACAGCGCGGTCTTCGGCCCGCTGTCCGTCACGGACGCCCCCGTTGACGGGATGGCCATTGAGCTGAAGTGAGCCGGTAAGTTGGCGTTGACTTGAGACTTGCTACACTCTCCGGGGATGGGGAGACATGACGCAGGGACGCCAATACCAAGTGCTTGAAGTGGTCGGCCGCGGCGGGTTCGGGACCGTATATCGGGCCGAGCTCCGCGGACCTGAAGGGTTCACCCGGACCGTCGCCCTGAAGGTCCTCAACCCTGACGTCGACAAAGACAACAAGGTCGCCGAGCGGAGATCG
>JBCBLB010000155.1:0-15764 GCA_038520555.1 Myxococcota bacterium
CGGTGCCCGGCTGGAGGTCATCGGGATCGCCGTGGTACAGCAGCGTCCCCCCTTTGTAAGAGATCGGGTGGCAGTAGGGGCCGGTCAGGCAGTCCTCTCCCATCCAGCATGTCTTCGGATCCGATGCACAGCTCACACCGGTCTCTGCCATGCCGAACCGATATGTCTCGTCCGGGGACGTGTTCAACAGCGTCATCTGCACCCAGTACCGCATCCAGTTCATCTCGACCTGGAGCGGCCGCTCGACGACGTCGTCAGACACGGTATCTGACGATACGTCCGCACAACCGGTCAACAGTACACCCAGCCACCATCTCATGCCTTCAGGATGGCAGAGGGTCTCCCGATCGTCGACCATCGACTCGTCAGCTCCCTGTCAGGGGCGTCCTGGGGGATGACTCTTTAGAGGTGGGTCTGTCCGAGATGCAAGAGCGCCTTCGCCCATCGGCCCGCCGCGGCATCGCCCTCCAAAATCACCGCGGGGGCCGCGGGGGTGGGCGTATATTCGGTGTAGAGCACTGGCTGCGCGCCGACCAACGCGCCGCCTGGGGTGTGGGCGATCTCCAGACGCACGAGGCTGATGCCGGGGTGGCCGTGGTCGTCCAGCGCCAAAGCCAGCTTCGTGAGCGCGGTCGGATCTTGCTGCGCGAACGCCGATAACAAAGCAGCTCCTGGGACGTTGAAGCAGCGGAAGTCGATGCGGATCTGCTCGCCGGAGGGCGTATGCTCCAGGTGCGAGAACAAGCCGCCAGCGACCCGCTGACAGCGCGGATGAGCGGCGATGGCGGCTTCCAGCGAGAGGTGGGGCATGTCAGCCCCCGGCGAAGGTATTGTGCGATCCCGCCGCGACGGCCGTGCAGCCAGTCAGGGCATCGCCCACCCGACCGCAGCCCATACCGTTGATGAACACCGTCGCGCTGCCCTTGGAGATGGGCGCCGCGTGAGGGGGGCAGGGATTGCCCGGGAGAAGGTGTGGGGTGTTGACGTCACCCTGACGGGAGATCGGTTTTCCATTGCAAAAGGTGTCTGGTGATCCGACCGCGCGCGTCATCCCGGAGCAGTGAGGGATGTCGGGGTCGCCGATGCGGGTAATGGCGGGCACTCCAGCCTCCGTTGGTTTCTCGGGCCACCAACGCACGCAACCGCGCCTTCCACGGTGTCGTGTCATGATGAACCCAGTGACGATGGATAAAAGTCTGTCCGGCCTTCTCAAACGTGTATTGAAACGTCTGATCGTGCGTCGCGTCGGGAAGAAACGCGATGACGTTGTCGATCTGATCAGGGATGTCTTCCCAGCGATGGAAGGTGCGCTGTTGGCCGTCGACGAGCAGCACGAACCGGTCGTCGCGGAAGGTGTCCATTCCATACATGCCGACGATGCCCCAGGCGCCATCGGGCTGCTGCGTCACGGTGATATCCAACGGCAGAAACGGATGCACCGAGAGGAAGGCATCTGCATCGACGATGATGTGGATGGGCGTGTGTTGCCAGATCGGGTGGTCGGCTTCGTCTCGATCCATCGTCGTCATCCTGTGTCATGCCATCAGTTGAGGTCGATGCGCGGCGCCGCGAGGCCGATGTGCGTGTCTGAGGTGATGCGCAGATCCCCATCGGCGTGCAGGGCCATGTTGCCCGGGGTGGACAGGATGACGGTGCCGTCGTGTTCGATCTGTACCACCACGCCCGATGCGTGCTCGATCCGAATGTCAGTGGTCTCCGATTGGACCGAGACCACCTCATAGGTCCGCGCGGGGCGCCTGAGCAGCCGCCTCAGACGGTGCAGGACGCCGACAACCACCTCGGATGCGCCAGGCATTTGATGGGACAAGGCAAACATGATGCAAGACTCCCTGTTGATTGTGCAACCAGGATACAGATGCAATTCAGTCGCGCTAAGTATTACATGCAATCCTTTTGCATATGCAAGCCACTTCTCCTACACTCCCGATGTCAACTTCTTCCTCAGCGTGAGAGTCGTCATGGGCATCACAAAGGACGAGGCACGCGAGCTGCTTCGGGAACGCGCGCTCCGTGCTACCGCCCCACGGTTGGCTGTGCTTCTTGTGCTCGCAGACGCCCAGGCGCCCCTCTCACACTCTCAGGTGCTGGAGCGCCTCGGCGATACGGATTGGGACCCCGCGACGATTTATCGAAACCTTGTCAAGCTCCGGGATGCCGGGATCACGTCCGTGGTCAGCCGTGCAGAGGGGATCAGCCGATATATGTTCGCCAGCGCACAGGACGACGGGCATCGTCACCCGCACTTCGTCTGCGAAAACTGCGGTCGAATC
The DNA here is from genome assembly GCA_038520555.1 of Myxococcota bacterium. Lineage (GTDB taxonomy): Bacteria > Myxococcota_A > UBA796 > UBA796 > UBA796 > JBCBLB01. The sequence continues at coordinate 2,292 of JBCBLB010000155.1, forward strand.
TCATGTCTGCCGGCAGCTCTGGTCGCGTCGATGTCGATGGAGGGGCCCTGGGCTGCATCGATTCAGACCGCAGCGGTTCAGCTGCGCGGGGCGTGTCCAGAATGCCTCCAGCGCTCCCGCCAAGCCTCAAGATGAGCAACAACACGATGACAATATTGGTTCTCTATTTGCTATCGGCGTGTACATCGGGCAATCAACCACCACCCGTTACACAGGTCCCGAGCGAAGCGGTCCCGCATCCGGGACGCACCGTTTCGTTTGCAGGCATCTCTGCTCCAGTCACCGATGCAGAGCGCCGTGCGGTTCGCGCCAGCGCGTCGGTGACGGTGAACGGAAAGCCGTATCCCATCGCGTACCACCCGATCCTTCACACCGGCGATGCGTTCGGTGATGAGGTCTTCGGGCAACTCAAGAACCACCTCAACCAGCCTCTGTCGGGTGACGATGGGAGCCGCCTCATCTGCGATGGGACCAGCTCCAAGGGAAGCGGACCTGATCACAGCACCATCCTCGAAAAAGATGGGTCACTGTTCCTGGTCTCTCAGATGGAGTGTCAGGTTGGCGGGTTCTATGTCGCGGATCTCGAACAAGCCGACGACGGCGCCTTGACGCCTACCGGTCTTCGCTCGGTGGATTTCACCGAACACTTCGGCGGCTACGTTCACTGTGCAGGGATGCGCACGCCCTGGGGCAGCCATCTATCCTCTGAAGAGTATGAACCCGACGCCCGAAAGCTGAAGCCAGACGGCTCCGTCGATGGGTACTACGACGCCAACGGGCGCTACTGGGGTGAGACGGCCACCGGAAGCGCCATCGCGAAGGGGCACCCCTACTACCATGGCTATGTCCCAGAGCTGTGGATCACCGATGCAAACGGCACCGTGGCCTCGACCAAGCACTACGCCATGGGCCGCGTCGCCCACGAGCTGGCGTATGTCATGCCGGACTGCAAGACGGTGTACCTCTCGGATGATGGGACCAACACCGGGCTGTATCTGTTTGTCGCCGACGCGACCGATGCACCCTGCGCGGCCGGGGCGCCGGATGCGCTGTCCACGGGGACGCTCTATGCCGCACAATGGCAGCAGAAGAGCGCCGACAACGGCGGCGCAGCGGATCTGGCCTGGATTTCGTTGGGACATGCCACAGACGCCGAAGTCAAGGCCGCCATCGACGCCCGCCCCGCCTTCACGGACCTGTTTGAGGTCGCCCCGCCAAGCGAATCGAAGCGCTGCCCAGAGGGCTTCACCTCGGTGAATACGAGCGCGGGCCACGAATGTTTGAACGTGAAGCCTGGCCAGGAGACGGTCGCGAGCCGCCTGGAGACCCGACGTTACGCAGCGATGCTGGGGGCGACCACGGAGTTCCGTAAGGAAGAAGGCATCACCTGGGATCCCGATCGAAATCGGCTGTATGTAGCGATGAGTCGGATCGAATACGGGATGGAGAACCTCCAGAAGCGGGGGACACCCAGCGAGAAATACGACGCCGGTGGCCCGAACCATGTTCAGCTCCCGTTCAACCCGTGCGGTGGGGTGTATGCGCTCGACCACGCACCGGGCAAGCGTGACATCGACGACCAGCCCATCGCCTCAGATTGGGTGATGGGTTCGATGAGCGGCCTTTTGGTCGGGCAGCCGAAGACGTACCCGGAAGGCAGCGAACATGCGGGCAACACGTGCGACGTGGATGGGCTCGCTGAGCCGGATAACCTCACCTACCTGCCCGGAACCGACGTGCTGGTCATCGGTGAGGACACCAACGGCCACATCAACGACACCGTCTGGGCGTATGATCTGGGCAGCAAGGTGCTCACCCGCATCCTCACGACACCATACGGCTCTGAGACCACCTCTCCGTTCTGGTATCCCAACATCAACGGCCATGGGTACCTGATGACGGTTGTCCAGCATCCCTACGGTGAGTCGGACCGGGATAAAGCGACCGGCCCCGATGATACGCGCTCCATTGTGGGGTATATCGGTCCGTTTCCCGCCCTGGACTGAATCATGTTGCTGCTGTGGTTGGCCTGCGCGCCGTCCCCATCCGCGCCGTCCCCATCCGCGCCGTCCCCATCCGCGCCGTCCCCATCCGCGCCAGACACGTCTTATATCGATAAGACAGGTATATCCATGGATTTGGAGTCGCCGGGGCATCCCGCCGCCCACATCCCGCCACCGTGTTGGACCCGGACCGAAGATCGCCACAACCCCTGCTATGTCTGCCACCGCGAGGGCGTGGCTCCCAATTTTATTGATGACAGCGATCTTCAGGAAGCATACGCCTTCCCGATGCCTGCCCTGGAGAACCCCTGGCGAAACCTGTTCATCGAGCATCCAGTTGCTAACACCTGGACAGACGCCGACATCGACGCCTGGGTTCGCACCAACAATTATGCGGCCCTCGCCGACGACTTGCGCGCTGGCCTGTGGGACATCGACGGCGACGGAAGCTGGGCGGGTGTGGTCCCAGACGCGGGGTTTGTTTTTGAGGATGGTGTTGATATCGGTCCTGACGGGCCGACGGGCTGGCGGGCGTTTGTCTACGCGCCGTTTCCAGGCACCTTCTGGCCCACCAACGGCGCGACCGATGATGTGCTGATTCGGCTCCCTGTTCCCTTCCGAACCACGGACAGTGGCCAGCCGGATCCGACGGTGTACACCGTCAACCTCGCCATCGTCGAAGCGCTGCTCACCCGCGCGGATGTCTCGTTGCCGCTGCCCGTGGATGAGGCAGCCCTGGGCGTGGACCTCGATAAAGACGGTCAACTGGGACACGCCGGGATCGTGCGCTATGACTGGGCGCCGATTGAGGGGCGCACCATGTCGTATGTTGGCGCCGCTCGTGCCGCTCAAGACATGGGCGCCGTTCATCTCGCCGCCGGGCTGTATCCTGAGGGCACCGAGTTCTTGCACAGCGTCCGCTATCTCGACGTCGTGGATGGTCAGGTGAGGATGGCTGCGCGGATGAAGGAGCTGCGGTACAGCCGAAAGATTCGCTGGCGGGGATACCTGACCCTGGAGCAGCTGGCGATTTCAGAGCTGAAGGAGAAGGAGGAGCATCCCGACCGGCTTCGCCCCCTGTCGGGCTCGGTGGAAGCGGGGTGGCACAATGACGTCGGCTGGGTATACCAGGGCTTCATCGAGGATGAAACCGGCCGGCTGCGCCCACAGAGCCGCGCAGAGAGCGCGCTGTGTATGGGCTGCCACAGCGGCTATCTGGGCGCGCCCCAGGACACGACCTTCTCCTTCGCTCGGAAGATTCCCGGTCCGGCGGGGTGGGGGCATTGGCATGAGCGGGGCGGTCTGGTCGGCTTCCCAGAGCCGCGGGATGCCCGGGGGCGGCCAGAGGTGGCGCTCTACCTGAAGCGCAATGGCGCGGGCGATGAAGTGCGCGCCAACACTGAGATGATGGCGAAGCTGCCGCTCTCTGCGGAAAACGCATCGAAGATGTCTTCCGACATCTCGTGGATGATCATGCCCAGCCCTGCGCGCGCCCGCGCCCTCAACCGCGCGTACCGCGCCCTGGTCGCCGAGCAGTCGTTCACATATGGCAGAGACCCGGTGCTCGCCCCGGTCTCTGCGACGGTTCACCAGCAGGTCACCCCCGATCAGCCTACAGGCCTACGCGCGGTCCAGTAGAGAGGAGAGGCCGTCTACGGCGTGGGTGCATAGATCGCGGCGTTCTTGTCGTTTTCGCGACACTCGACTGAGATCAGCCACACCCGCCCCTCGAAGGTCTCGGCCAGCCACTGGCTGACCCAGTCATAGACGTGCTTTGCGGACCCTTCCATCCCCACCTGGGCGAACACCGTCAGCCGACAGGCCCCCTGCCGCTCCAGCTCGCGGAAGGTCGGCAGCAGCGGGTCATCTTCATCCAGCAACAGGGTGTGGTCGAATTGAAGGTTGATCCATTCTTTTACTGGTCGGAGGTGGCGTCCGAAGTCGATGACGAAGCCGTTTTTGTCCCGCTCCTGGCAGCCAAACGTGAGCGTCACCGAGCGGCTGTAGCCATGGACGAACGCGCAGTGGCCGTCATGGCGCCAGCGCCGGTGGGCGCAGGGCAGGTTGCGATAGGTCTTCACCACCCGGTAGTGCGCACCGTCCATCACCCCCTCCTCGTGGTCAGACGCCCAGCCATGCGTTCCGTCGCGCGAGCGCGGCCTCGTCGGCATCATCCAGCAGCTCCAGGTACACCACCGTGTCGGGCGGGGGCTTCAGGGTGGCCTCGAACGTCATCAGCACACCGCGCCGGAAGGCGTGCAGCGTCACGGTCTCCCCCGGCGAGCGCTCGGCGAGCTTCTCGATGAGGCCGCCACCGCACTTCAAGCCGTCGAGCGCGATGACCACGTCGCCCGCGGACAGCCCGGCGTCCTGTCCGCCGCCGCCGTCGAGCACATGGGTGATCTTGCTGCCGCCGTCGGCCGACTTCGCCTTGATGAGCAGGCTTCCGCGGCTGCGCAGCGCATCGATCGATGTCTTGCTGGCGCTGCCGCCGCGGTCTTTGGCAGACTCCGCCGGGCGCCGCCGGAAGCCAACCGCGAACGCGCCCAGCAGCTCCGCCATCGGCAGATCGGCGGTGCCACGCACGGCGAGGTCGAAGAACTCGGTGAGGTCCTCGCCGAGCAGCTCCGCGGCGATCTTTTCGATCCCATCTTCGGGCACGCCACGGCCCGGCTGGCCGTGGCGTTGCCACAGGGTGCGCATCACATCGTCCAGGCTGACCCGGCCGTTGGAACGCAGCCGTAAGGTCAGATCCAGCGCCAGCCCCACCAACGCGCCCTTGGTGTAGTAGCTGATCATGGCGTTGACCGAGTTTTCGTCGCTTCGATACAGCTTGACCCATGCATCGAAGCTGGAGTCGGCGACCGACTGCTTGTGTCGACCGCCCGCGGAGTACACCCGGGTCTGCTGTTTGCCGAACAGGGTCATCCAGCCCTCGACGTCGATCACCCCGGCCCGCAGCAGCGCGAGATCGTCGTAGTAGGAGGTGAACCCCTCAAACGCCCACAGCTGGGTGGTGTAGCCCTCTTGAGAGAGGTCGTACGGGAAAAACGCGTCCGGCTTGATGCGCTTGACGTTCCAGAGGTGGAAGTACTCATGGCTGATCAGCCCGAGCAGCCCGATATAATCATCGGAGCGTTCGTCCTGGCCGTGGCGGGGAAGCCCCTTGCGTGGGTGAATGAGCGCGGTGGAGGACCGGTGCTCCAGACCACCGTAGCTGCTGGTCTCGACCGTCAGCTGGAAGAGATAGCGATCCATCGGCAGTCCGCCGAACATTTCCGAGAACACCGCGCAGATGCGCTGGCTATCCGCAGCCAGGGCGTCGAGGTCGCCGCGGTGTACGCCAGTGACGGCGATCTCATGGGGCACGCCATCCACCTCAAACGTGACCAGATCGAAGGTGCCCATCTCGACGGGGTGGTCGATCAATTCATCGTAGTCAGCGGCCAGGAAGCTGCCGAAGTCGTACGGGCCGCCTGAGGTGCGCGGCAGGGTGGTGGCCACCTTCCAGTCTCGGCACTTCGGGTCTTTCGGGGCGTGCAGGGTGACGGCATGGGGGGTGTCTTCAAAGCCCGATGGGGAGAGGAACAGAGAGGTGCCGTTGAAGAAGCCGTGGGTCTGATCGAGGTGGGCTTTGCGCACCGAGAGGTCCCAGGCATAGACTTCATAGGTCAGGGTCAGCGGACCGTGTGCATGATGAACCGCCCATGCCCGCTTATCGCGCTTATGTACAGCCACTGCGCCGGTGGCATCGGCAGCTTCTACCCGTACGACATGCTGCGAGAACTCCCGGATCATATAGGAGCCAGGAATCCAGGTGGGCATGGTGAACACCTGCTCCGGGGCGGGCTCGGCCACAGTGCAGGTCACGGTAAAGAGATGGGCCCCCGGATGGGAGGGCGTGACATGGTAGACGACAGGAGTTGACATAGATTCAGGATAACAACACTGCGCTAAGAGACCCTCGAAGAAGCGTGGCCCAATAAAACGCGCTGCCATTGGAGGTCCTTCATGTCGTCGGTGCGAACCGTTTTCATTCTCTCGATCGCCTGGACTGTCGTCGCATGCAGCGAGGATGTGGTGTCTGAGACCGGTGATTCTGAGACCGATGTTGAACTGGAGCCGATTGTTCCGGCGTATGGTGCCAACACGGTCGCCTACGAAGGAACGGGGATCGCCGCCTTGATCGACAGCGGGTGGTCTGGCGCTGGGGTTCGTGTGTGTGTCGTGGACACCGGGGTCGATCCCGATCACCCGGCGTTCACCAGATCGTTTGCGCGAGACGCGGTGAGTTGGGTTGACCTCACCGTGGAAGCCTCCCCCACTCCGATCGACACGAACGGTCATGGAACCCATGTGGCGGGCATTATCGCGATGAATGACGAGCTCACCGGCGGCGCGCCGAACGTTGATCTGCTCATCGCGCGCGTGTTTACCGCTGACGGTGGCGCGGACTTCGCGACGATCGGCGCTGCTGTCGACTGGTGCCGCGAAGGCGGCGCGGACGTGATCTCGATGTCTCTGGGGGGCTTGACGTTCCCTGCGATCGAAGAGCTCCTCCAAGAGGATCCGACGGCTACGGAGGATGCGGTCGAACGCGCCATCCGTGAGGGCATTTATGTCGTCGCAGCCGCCGGGAACACAGAGGCCTCTCGGGATGTGGCGACGCCAGCGGGGATCCCGAGCGTGATCGCTGTGGGCGCCTTGAACGCCGACCTGCAATCCAAAGCGGCGTTCAGCCAGAGCGGCCTGAACGAAGGTCCGCTCGTCGAGACACGCACCGACCCGGACAAGAAGCCGGAGGTGAGCGCGCCGGGGGTGACGATCACTTCTGCGATCGCGGCGGACTCGACCATCACCGTCGACGTCAGCGACTGCGCCAATACCTTGTACTGCCCACTCAACGGCACCTCGCAAGCGACACCGTTTGTCGCCGCTGCGCTCGCCCTCGTCCTGGAAGCCAAACCCGAATATCAGCACGAGAACATCAGCGGGGATCCGTTGGATACGGTTGCACGCCTCAAGATTGCGCTGTCGGAGAGCGCGGACCCGCGGCCCAACCAGACAGAGCCACACGATGATGGGGTCGGTTATGGAATGATTCGCGCGGATCTTTTGCTGGAAGCCCTATAAACCGATCCGGTCAATGCACATGGACGGGGTTTAAGATCTGCTCGACGACGCCGCGCGCGCCCTGCCGCCACAGTGACGCGCCAGCCAATCCCAACAACGCCAGCGCGCTGAGGTGGCTGAGCAGGGGGAAGGTGTGCGCATGGGCCGCGCCAGGGTGAACCATCTCGGGCATCGTGATGCCCACGATATCAATTCCCCATCCCACAAAAACAGCCGATATGGTCAACACAGCCCCAAATCGCAGCGCCACGCCCCGTCCATGCAGGCTGGAGAGCACACCGAAGGTGGTCACGTTGGTGGCTGGGCCCGCGAGGAGGAACGTCAACGCTGCGCCGGCCGACAGCCCCTTGTGCATGGCGACCGCGGCCAGCGGAGTCGCGCCCGACGCGCAGACATAGAGCGGAACCCCGATCAGCGCGGCGAGCGGAACCTGTATCGCGGGGGGCAGAGATGCCAGAAGCGCATGATCCAGCAGCGGCTCGGCGAGCGCTGCCAGGAGCAGCCCCACCAGGATCCATGGCAACGTATGATCCACAAGCTCGACGAGTCCGTATCGAAGACCCGCGAGCAGGCGAGCGGTGACGGGCTGCGCCCTGTGGGGCTTGGCCACGTGTGATGTGGGCTGCGCTGGCGTCGTTTTGCCACCAACTGCCAGCGCCACGGCGACCGCCACGGCAAAAGCGGCGAGTACACGGGCGATGGTCAGAGGAATGCCCAACAAGGGGACCGAGAGAAGCACCGCATCAAGGCCGAGCTCTGGCGTCGCGACCAAGAAGGCAAGCCCCGCGGTCACGGGAACTCCTCGCCGAATGAGCGACGCATACATCGGCACCACACCACAAGAACACACCGGGAGAGGGAGCCCGAACACCACCCCGCGAAGCGCCTGACGGCCGCTGTGACCGCTGCCCGCCAGCCAACCCGCGCGGGCGGGGTCGATGAGGGCTGAGAGCAGGCCAGCGAGGATGAAACCCGCCAGGAGCGCCGGAGCGCTGGTCAGTGACAACGAAACAAACGCCTGCCCCGTTGCTTGAAGATGGGCGAGGGCGGGCGTATCCCGAGTCACCCAGGCCAGCACCGCGAGCCCGATGATGCCCATCAGCGCACCCCCCGCGCTCGCGCGCCGATCCCCCTCGTCTCCAGCCGGAGCGTGATGATGATGTTCGTGATGATGATGTTCGTGATGATGGGTGTGGTGGGCGTGGCCATGGTCATGTGCGCAGTCTGTGTGACCGTGGGCTTCACCATGGAGGTGTTCTTTTGAGGAGGGAGGGTCTTTTGGGACGGCCTGAGCGGTGTTGGGTGGGATCGGGTGTGTCACGACCACGTGGAGCAATCCACCGATGATCATGCCTTCGAGGAGGGCATGCACTGCTGGGGGGAGCCCATGTCCGATGCTCACGCCGAGCCCGAAGCCGATAACGGTGAACAGGGCGATCCCGAGCAAAATGGCCGTCGCGTGGGCGGTGCGCTGTGCCCGCAGCGAGATGGCGAGCCCGACAGGCAAGCGATGGGCGACGACAGCGGTGCCGACGCCTGCCGCAAGGCTTGCATCGAGGATCCCCAGGGCGGCGCCATCCACCACGGCGTGTGCGCTGAGGAGCGCCAGCGCCGATTTTGCCCACCATCCGCCGCGGTCGAACCGGTGCAGCAGGATCGGCACGCTGGCCCCGGCGATGATGCCGAGTAGGGCGATGAAGCCACCAGAGTCGAGCGCGTGGGGTCCCAGGTACAACAGGCAGAGGCCAGAGACCAGGGCGAGGATCAAGCCGTCCAGCGCAGCGCGGAGACGGGATGAGCCGTTTGACATCCACAGCAACCCAGGACCCACGAACAGGGCGGCGATGGCAAGCATGAGAGCGAAGAGCGCACGTTCCATACAACGTCCTACAACTCACCGTTGCCCTGGTTCCTTCCAAGACCCATCGGATGGGTGATGGGTACGGTCAGGTGGGTTAATGCCGCGATAATTGAGCGGAATCTGTCTGATGTATCGTCATTCTGCACACCAAACAATATGCTCTCCGGGCACAGACACTTGGCAGGAAGAGCATGAGTCAGGGAACGCGCCCTATCGGTGTGCATGGGATGGACGTTACCTCCCCACCCCTGCAGGTCCCAGACGGAGCGCGACGGCATGGGATGCCCCCACCAGAGGGCCGACAGATCTGGCACACGGACGGCCATGGGCTCCGGCACGGCTCTGCGGTTCGCTGGTATACCAGCGGCCAACTGCGCGCATTGACCGATTATGTTCACGGTCGGCGCCAGGGCCGGTACCGCTCCTGGCACCCCAACGGCCAGCTCGAAGTCTCTGGCGAGTATGTCGCTGATCGAGAGGAGGGGGTCTGGCGCCGCTTCGCGGAAGACGGCGCCCTTCAGGTAGAGATCCCCTGTACGGCCGGGTTGTCTGAGGGGACGTGTCGCAGCTTCTACCCCGGTGGGACGGTCGCGCGGGAGTGGACCGCCCATCAGGGTCTGGAAGATGGCATCGTCACCGTCTATCTGCCCGATGGGGCTGTCTTTTCAACTGAGGAAGTCCGCGCCGGGCGGCGCCACGGCGTGCGGCGCATCTGGTTGGCAGGGGTCCTCATCCAGGAAGAACACTGGGCCGATGGAGACCTGCATGGCCCCTGTAAAATCTGGGGAGTGACCGGCCACATCCTTGAAGAGGGCGGCCATGTTCGCGGTGAGCGCCACGGTCGGTGGACCTTCTCTGGCTACGACGGCGCGGTGATCTCCGAAGGAGACTATGCGCACGGTGAGGTGGTCGGCGACTGGGAGCCCGCCTCGCTGGCGGCCCCGGCCGCGGCGCCTGCATCGCCGCCGGTGCGCCTGGACGTGGCGATGACCGGTCCGGTGTCGGCGACGTTGATCACCGGCTTTCTGGGCTCTGGCAAGACCACCGCCATCCTGCATCTGCTCTCTCAGAAGCCCCCGGACGAGCGCTGGGTCGTCTACGTCAATGAGTTCGGAGAGGTGGGGGTTGATGCTGCGGCTTTGCCTGCCGCAGAAGGGGACGACGCGGATCTGTTCGTGCGGGAGCTGGCGGGAGGGTGCGCCTGCTGCACGAGCAACCGTCCCTTCGTTGAGGGCGTCGCCCAGGCGCTGGACCTCCTGCGCCCGGACGTGCTGTTGCTGGAGCCGACGGGGTTGGCAAACACCGCGCCCCTGCGAACGTCGCTGCAATCTTTGGGGTCACGGGTAGAGCTGGGCGCCACGCTGTGTCTGGTGGATCCCCGGCGCCTCGATGATCCTCGCTATATCAACAACCCTGCCTATCGCGAGCAGATCGAGGCGTGTGATGTGCTCGTCGCCAACCGGTGCGACCTCGCCAGCCCGGAGGAGCTGGAGCGCTTCCGGGCCATCGCCAGAGAGAGGGGACCCGCCGCAGTCCTGGAGACCGAGCTGGGACGCATCGATCTGGACTGGCTCGCTCGCGTTGGCCACAACACCCACCAGGACGAAGGCCAACACGAGCTGTCCACCGTTGAGGGGCGGGGCTTCCGTTTTCCCTTCCAAACCTTCAATGAGGCTGAGCTCAGCGCCCGACTGATCGCCCTGCTCTCCGATCAGGGGCGCTTGCCCCGTGGCTGGCTGCGCTGTAAGGGCGTCTTTGACACCGAGGCGGGGCGGCGGCTGGTCAACGCCGATATGCGTGGGGATCGCGTGGTCCTGGATTGGGCAGATGCCCATGGAGATCTGGGCAGCAGCCGAATGGAGCTTCTGGTGCCGTCGTGGTCTGGGGTGGACTGGGCAGCGGTCCGTGCACTTATCCAGGAGTGTCCGTCGAGTTCTGCTTGACAGCGGCGCGACGAGCGCTTAGCGTTGAGTGCTCAACTCGATCCTTCTCAGCACAACATCTCAACAGGTGCCCCAGTTTTCCTGGGGTGAAACAGGGAAGCCGGTGAAAATCCGGCACGGCCCCCGCCACTGTAATCGGGAATGTGTGGTGCAACATGCCACTGGAGCGACCGCTCTGGGAAGGCGCACACACACCGTCAACACCGAGAGTCAGGAGACCGGCCTGTTGAGACAACCACACGTTCTTCGGGGATGAAGAACGGGTTTAGCCCGCGTCAGGGCTACGCTCGACTGTCCCCGGCGGGGGATTGTCCTGCTGCCGGTCCTGTCATCATTGCTGTCTGTTGTCCTCTGCGTGCCTGTACACGCAGAGGACGACGACGTTGGTGACGAGATGATCGTCGAGGGCGAGCGGACCACGGGCGCCTCTCCCGGGGAGACCTCCTCCGCGGTGACCGTGATTGAAGTGGATGAGACGCTCTCTTCGGCCTCAGATGTGGGGAGCGTCGTAGAGAGCGCCTCAGGGACGGTGGTGCGGCGGCTGGGTGGGTTGGGAGATTACTCGGCGGTGAGCATCCGGGGCTCCAGCTTCCGTCAGGTCCAGGTCTACCTCGACGGGATCCCCCTCAACCCTGATGGAAGCGATGCCGTCAACCTCTCGGAGTTGCCGCTGTCTGCGTTTTCTCGGGTCGAGATTTATCGCGGCAACGCGCCGCCCCGGTTCGCTGCGGCGCCCATCGGCGGGGTCGTCAACCTCGTCTCCGGTGAACGAGAGGCGCCGGCGACCGGATCGGTCAGCTACGGTCAATTCGACACGGCGCGGCTGTCGGCGAGCACCAATCATCGCGGCACGCTGGGCGACGTCGACAGCGACGTCCTGGTGTTGGCGGACCTGTTCTCTACGCAGGGGAACTTTCAGTACTTCACCGACAACGGCACGGTCTACAACGTCCTCGATGATGCGCGGCCAGAGCGGGGCAACAATGACAAGTCCCAGCTCAACGCCTATGGTCGGTGGCGGCTGGGCAGCGATCGCCTCCGCCTGACGATCGGGGACGCGCTCCTCGCGCGCGAAGAAGGGCTGCCGGGCAACGTCAATGTACCCGCGGACAGCGTGCGTCTGGGTACGCAGCGGAACATCGCGACCGCGCAGCTCGAAGGGTCAGGGGGCATCGTCCGCTGGCAGGGGCGGGGTTGGCATCAGCTTCGGTTCGAACGCTACGACGATCGGCTGGGGCAGATCGGCACAGGAAACCAGTGGCAGGAGGGGCGATACGCCACCGCGGGGCTGCTGGCCTCAGTGAACTGGGGGGTGCGGAGCTGGCTGGTGCCTGCCGTGACCGTGACCGGGCGGCGGGACCGCGTCGTGCTCACCGACCTGCTGATCGATGAGACCGAAGACCCGCGCTCCCGGTATGCGGCCAGCGGCGCGCTGAGCGCGGACACGTGGTTCTTCTCAGAGCAGCTCAAGATCTCGCCGGTGGTGCAGGCGACCTGGCTGAACAACCGCCTGCTGGGCGACGTGCCGTTCGGCGATGCCGCGATCGCGCCGGAGGGAGAAGACATCGTCTGGGCGGTCAATCCGCGCGGTGGGGTGTTGGTCCGCCCAGACGGGGCGCCGGGGTTGGCGCTGAAGGCGAACATCGGCACTTACCTTCGCCCCCCGGACTTCACCGAGCTGTTCGGCGATCGGGGCGGCATCATCGGCAACACTGATCTGGTCCCAGAGGAAGGCTGGCAGTACGACGCCGGGCTGCGCTACCAGTGGCCGGAGAACCGCGCCGTGACCGGGGCGGTGGATGTGATGTGGTTCGACGGCCGCGCCGAAAACCAGATCATCTTTGTGCAGAACAGCCAGCGGACCAGTGTGCCGGTCAACTTCGGCCAGACCCGGACCGCAGGGGTCGAGGGCGCGCTGACGCTGTCGCTGTGGGGGGTGCTCGACAGCCAGTCCAACCTCACCTGGATGCGCTCCGAGAACCGCACCGACAGCGACGACGTCCGCGGCAACCGGCTGCCCCGGATCCCCGAGTGGGAGATCTATCAGGGCACCTCCCTGCACTGGGAAGAGTTCGTTCGCGTCGGACACACCTTCAGCTACGTCGCCGACAACTACTGGGACGCCACCAATTTCTTCCTCGCCGCGCCGCGCGCCATCCACGGCGCCTTCGCGCGCGTCGGAACGGGCAGGCTGTCCGCTGAGGTCAGCCTGCTCAACCTCACCGATCAGACCGTCGTCGTCATGGATCGGAACCCCCTCTCTGAAGACGACGACACCCCCATTCTCCAGCCACTCACCGACTTCATCGGCTTTCCGCTGCCCGGTCGGACGTGGCTGTTTACCCTCCGCTGGTCGGGCTGACCGACCCCAACCCAAGAGCGAAACCATGAATCGACTGCTCCTTCTCTGCCTGGCAGGCCTCATCGCATGCGACGAGACCGCAGACCCTAACGACGATCACAACGATGAGGCCGACACCGACACCGACACCGACACCGACACCGACACCGACACCGACACCGACACCGACAC
>JBCBLB010000749.1:0-4511 GCA_038520555.1 Myxococcota bacterium
GATGCGGTGGAAACCTCTTCGAGTTCATGGGGCGGGCCTACGATGACCTCAAGCGCGGAATCGTTCCGCCGCTGGTCCCCCAACCTGCCTGAGCTACCGAAGAGACGGAACTAAAGGGTTACCCCTGAACTATACCTGAAGCCCCTCCGGACTGATATGTGACCGGCAGTATCGGTCAGCGGGCACGGACCTCTTCGGCGACCTCTACGAGCAGCGCGCGCAGCCAGACCAGGGCCGGATCGTCTCGGCTCTGGTGCCAGATCATGTCGAGCACGAAGCCAGGGATGTCGATCGGCGGTGCCAGGATGCGCAACCCCAGCCGCGGCGCCACTGCCCGTGCGACGCCCTCGGGCAGCGTCAGGATGGCGTCCGTGCGGGCGACGAACGCCGGCGCGGTGACGAACGAGAAGGAGTAGATCAGGATGTTCCGCTCGATGCCCAGCGCGTGCAGCCGCTTCTCGGTGCTGCTGGCCCCGAAGCCCTGTGGCGAGATCCGCACGTGCGGCAGCGACTGGAACTGCTGCAGGGTCAGCGTCTCTCCGATCGTGGGGTGATCGCCGCGGACCACGCAGACGACGTCTCCGATGTCGAGCGGTGCGCGCGCGGCCCACGACGGCACCGTGTCGGTCAGCCGCAGCAGCAGGTCGATCTCGCCGACCTCCAGCATCTCCATCGACCGGGTCGTCCGGGGCCGGATGTTCAGGCCCATGGCTGGCGCCTCAACCTGTAGGCGCTCGAAGACGCGCGGCAGCGTCTCCAGCATCACCTCGTCAGAGGTCGCGAGCACGAACGTCCTGTTGGAGGCCGCCGGCTCGAACTCTGGCCGGCGCTGCATGACCTCTGCGAGCGCGCCCAGCGCCCCGCGGAGCGCGGCGTCCACGTCGGTGGCGCGTCGCGTCGGCATCATCCCCGTCCCCGAGCGGACGAACAGCGGATCGTCGAGCAGCCCCCGCAACTCCTTGAGGGAGTGGCTGACCGCCGAGGGGGTCACCCCCAGTTCCTGCGCGGCCCGAGAGACACTTCGGTGTCGCAGGAGGGCGTCGAGCACCGGGAAGAGGTTGAGGTTGATGCCTGCGAGATTGTTTCGCCGATCTGCCACACCGTCCTCCGTCGCCGACAGCATCGTGAGCATAGCTCAAATCATCTTGAAGACAATGAGCGTGCCTAATTCTGCCTCCGTTGCCACATTGAGGGTGTCGCTGGATGACCCGGCGGCATCCACCTCACGGAGAGATGATCATGGACTTCCGCATCCCCCACACGCTCCTCGCGATGGCTCTTGCGTCGGCCGGCTGTACCGGCCGCTCCGGTGTGCCTGCCGCCAGCCCCGTCGAGGCGGTCGAGCTGAGCCACGCCCAGCGCTCCCAGCGCTCGAAGGCGCTGGTCGTTCAGGCGGTCACCGCGCTGTTCGCCGACTTTGACACCGACGCCGCCGCGTCGCTGCTCGCAGAGGACTACATCCAGCACAACCCCGGCGTGCCCACGGGCGCCGCGGCGGTCATCGGGTTCTTGCCGTCCCTCGAAGACAGCGGCCTGACCGCGACCCCGCACCGCATCATCGCTGACGGTGATCTGGTCGTGCTGCACTCGACGTACAACAACGCCGACCTCTTCGGCGGTGAGACGCTCATCGGCTTCGACATCTTCCGGGTCGAGGACGGCAAGCTGGCAGAGCACTGGGACAACCTCCAGGCTCCGCCGGACCAGACGGTCTCCGGCCGCTCGATGGTCGACGGCCCGACCGCAGTCATCGACCTCGACCGCACAGAGGCGAACCGTGCGCACGTCACATCGTTCACGGAATCCGTGCTCCTCGGCGGTCAGTTTGACCGGCTGCCGGAGTACATCAACCCTGCTCCGGGCGCTTACCACCAGCATAACCCCGACATCGGCGATGGACTCGATGGGCTGGGCGCAGGCTTCGCGGCGCTGGCCGAGTCCGGCCGGGCGATCTCCTACACCACGGTCCACACCATCGTCGCCGAGGGCAACTTCGTGTTCACGATGTCAGAGGGCACCATGGGGGACGAGCCGACGGCGTTCTTTGACCTGTTCCGCCTCGAGGATGGTCTCATCGTCGAGCACTGGGACACCATCGCCGCCATCCCGCCCGACACCGCGATGGCCCACAACAACGGGAAATTCTGAGCGGTGTCGGCGGATTGAGCGGTGTGGTCTGGGGATTCCGAGGACGGGTGGGTCGAGAACCGCGCAGAGCCCCTGCCAGAGGGATGTGAAGCGGTAGACGTTGGCCGCTTCCGTCCCCAAAGGAAGGTGGTAGATTCGTACAATGGACTGTCGCCCAGGGTTCTGCCTGCGACGGACAGAATAGAACCCGGGCTCTCACCCCCCGAAAACGGCAGAGCTGAGATGCCTGACACCCAAGCCACCATCGACTTCTCCGGGCAGCCAGACGGGGGCAGCGGGACGACATCGACCAGCGCCGGTGTCCTCCTCGGCGGCCGGTTTCAGATCCGAGAGCTGCTGGGTCGCGGCGGTGGCGGCGACGTCTATCTGGCGCATGACCAACTCGATGGTGTCGATGTCGCCGTCAAGCTGTATCGGCCAACATCTGCGCAGGGTCGCAAGCGGATCATTCGAGAGCTTCGGGCCCTCCAGCTGGTCGACCATCCAAACATCGTGCGCATCATCGCTCACGGAGAGCACGACGGTCAGTTCTACTGTGCGATGACCTTAATTGAAGGCAGCCCATTCCCCGGTCATCCGGGTGCCGTCTCATGGGACATGCTCGCGGAGACCACTCGACGACTGCTTCATGCCCTGGGCAGCGTCCATGACGCTGGGCTGGTCCACCGCGATATCAAGCCGGACAACGTGCTGGTTGACGCCAGCGGACAGCCGATCATCCTGGACTTTGGGCTGGCGCGCGGGGCACAGATTGGAACCACAGTGACAAAGACGGGCGCTTTGTTGGGGACGCCGCACTATCTCCCGCCAGAGCAGGTCTGGGGGCACACCCCCACGCCTGCGTCAGATCTGTATGCGCTCGGCGTCATGCTGTACGAGGCGCTCGCCGGGCGCCTTCCCTATGCGAGTACGCGCTTCCATCAGATGCTGCACCAGAAGCTCAACGAAGATCCGGTTCATATTCAGGTGCATGTTCCTGCTCTTCCCGACCATATCGCAGATGCGATCATGCGGCTGCTGTGCCGAGAAGCGAGCGGACGCCCACAGAGCGCATCGGATGTCCTCCATCACCTGAACGGTGAACCGATCCGGCCCCCCTGGTACGGCTCGACGGTGCTCCGCGATCAGTTGATTGACGCCGCGCGTCATCGACGTTCGATGACGATTCGTGGTCCCGCAGGGAGCGGGAAGACGTACACCCTCCAGGCCGCCGCCGCGCAGCTGGAGCAGGTGCTGTGGTTATCCCCGGGACGTGCCCCATTTTCCAGCCTTCGCCCCTCCTTTGATCCAGGCCGATTCGCCGATCGGCAGGGCGCCCAGCAGGCGGTCTATGAATTGCTCTCGACCTATATCGAACGGGGCGTGATCATCGCCGATGATCTGCCTGCGCTCGATCGCTGGACACAGCGGCTGCTGCAACAGATGGATGGGCTGTGCGTGCTCAGCAGCGAACGGGGGATGGGCGCTCCGCAGCCCCCGACCATGACGGAAGATGACCTGCGACATCTGTTCAGCGGGCCTGAGGTCATTCATCACCTCAAGAGCGACGCTGCGTTTGAATTATACCGTCGCACCGGCGGATACCCTGGGGCGGTTCGTCTAACCCTGCAGGACTGGCTGTCACGGGGGCTCTGCCAGTCACAAGGGCCCGGCTACATCACCAGCCGGGCCTCCCTGGAGACCCTCGCGGCAGAAGACGTTCCCCCTAATCTTCCGGTTACATCTGAGCTATCTGGCGCACTGCACGATGTCCTTGAGGTGATGTGGTTGGCGTGGCCGCATGCGTCTCCCGAACAGCTCAGCGCGTTGCTGAACCTTCAGGACTGGCAGCTCGAGCTGTACGCTGAAGATCTGCAGGAGATGGGCCTGATCGAACAACTGGAGACGGGATGGCGCCCGCTGTCACGCCCACAGATGAGCACACGAGAAGATCAGGCGGCCCTTCGAATGCGGATCGCAGCGTCGCTTCCGGATCCCATGGATCGGGTGCGCATTCAGCTCAACGCCCATGAAGCCCCAACACCCGCAGATCTTCTCGCGACCGCCCACATCTGGCGAAGGGCAGGCCGCCGAGAGCAGATGCTGGCCACGTTGGAGCGCGCGATCGCGCTGGGCACGGAGGTCACCGAAGCCATCGAGACGCTCTGCTGGTCTCAAGGGGTCACAGAGAACACACCAGGGCTGGCGCGCCGCTTCGCCGCATTGATTGAGCACCGCGCAGACTACCGGGACATGGTCGAACAGTGTGTCCGCGCCCGCCGCCTGGAGGACGTCGCGCCGCCGCCCGAACCCTGGACGTCGATGCCAGAATTTCAGGCGGCGTTTCTTGCCACAACGGGCGATGAGCAGCGCATAGTCGTCGA
>JBCBLB010000470.1:0-7843 GCA_038520555.1 Myxococcota bacterium
CGGGCAAGGGCGCCATCGGCCTGTTTTTGGGCATCAGCGCCGCCCTGACCAGCGCATACTTCGTCGCCATCGACCAGAACAACGCCGTCGCCTTCACCTACCTCGCCTGCACCGCAGGCTCGCTGACCTTCGGCGGGCTCCAGCTGCGCGAGAACACCTTCGTCGCCCGCATGCGCACCGATCCCCGGATGGGCGCCGTCCGAATCGTGCCCACGACGCAAGGCGTCCTCCTCACCGGACGTTTTTAACGAACCGATGGCCCAGGCCGCACACTGTCCGGAAGCGGCCCCTGGAACGAGTCCTCGTTGTCCAGGCGGATCACAGTAACCTCACCGAACAGATCCACCTGAAGATCCGAATCCAAAACGTGCTCTGTGATCGTCCACCCATCCGGAAGCGTCGGCTCTCCAGACCGCTCCACGGTCTCGGCCACCAGGATGTATCGGTTTCCATCTGGGCGAGAGAGAACCTTCACCGATTGATTCGCGGCATACTCTACCTGATGGTACTTCTCCAGTTGGACCTCATGAACCAGGCCGGCGCGCCGCTTCAGAGGCTGGAGCTGGACGACCTGGACGAACTCTCGGTCGAAGGCACGCATATAACTGTACTGGCCGGGCTCACAGCCCGGGGACCGCAGGAGACGTCCGCCGTCCGTGACCCCTCGCCGTGGATCGTTCTTGCGCCAGCCGAGCCAGGAGAACGGCAAGGAAAAATCCGCATACGCTTCCAGACTCCAGTCCCGGGTCAACCAGACTCCCCCCCCGGAGACGTTGATGAGCTCGTAGCCCGCACGCTCCGACGTCTCCTGGGCCATGGACGATGAGAAATCGGGTGCCCGATCCACACAACGCTGAACATCAGCGCTGGCACAGGCAGATAGCCCCATCAACAGAGCAGCAGATACGAACAAATGGAAACGGACAGCGATCATCGAGCGATCCTCTTTACGGGTGCCAGCTCAACGTAGACCGAAGACATTGAGCAACGATGGAGCACCCCGGAGCAGATCACATCAGACACATGCTCCAGGCTCATGTCCGCTCCAGACCCACCTGGTGTGACGTGTTCGTACGGCCAGGACCGCATTTTAGATGCAATATCTTAGACTCAATATCTTAGGTTCAATCAACCAAATCATCAATAAGGTTGCAATAACCGTATAAATTAGAATGAAGCAACGAATCAGCATCTCATGTATGCATCCAGATGCCGATCTCCCGGGATTCACTGCTGACATGTAGGGTTCCGCTCGGCATACGGACCAGACGCGTCCGTGACATCACCAGCGTCGACGCCTGCTTCAGCGGATCGGAGGCTGCGCGGAGCTGCGCTATCTCCGCCGTGGTGATCGGCACCCAGTACACCCAGATGTCTTCGATGTCCCAGCCCCCGACCTCTCGCCACAGCCGCAGAAAGTCCTGCCCACATGCCGGGCAACGTGTCCGAGAAGCCCCTTCATGGGCTTCGCGGGCGAAGACTTCTTGATGTTCCAGTGGCAGTGGGTCTTCGCTGGCGAGGATGGGAAGCACACAGCGGGCACAGGTGGTCATCGACCTCAGCGTAACACGCTGTCGGGTTGGCGATTGTCGCTGGCTGGGTATAGTATCTCCCGCAATCTTGTCTGGATAGGAGAAGGGGTGAACCATCTCACCCGACAACAACGCCAGCTGATCGGCATCCTTCGCATCCTGGAGCGCCCCGGCACACCAGGAGAAGCCCGGACCGCCAGCACCCGCCTGCTCGAACGCATCCGCGATCCGGCGATGGCGGGATGGCTCGCGTCTGTGTTGGAGGGAACGCCGAACAGCGCGGGCCGACCGCGTTCAGAGCATGCCCTGAAGGCCGTGCTCAGCACGCAGAAGGGCCAGATCCAGGCGCTCCGAGAGCGCGAGCTGCAAAAAGATCACGAGATCGCGCGGCTGCGACGCGAATTAAAGCAGCTCAAAGCTGATGCCTGGGCGTTTGGTTATGATCCACGCCTCCCACAACCCGGCCTCCAGGCGGCAGCATGGTGGGCGTGGCTGCATGAGCGCGGCATGCGCCTGTTCAACGCCGGCGCGATGTCTGAGATGCTCGGCGCGCCGTCCCGCAGCAGCCTGCAACGCCTCTCTCGGAAGCTGCCGTTTCAGGAGACCTGGCAGATCCGGGTCGCGGGGCGCTCTCGGCCACAACGCTGGCGAGCGGTCGCCGAAGGTGTCCCGTTTTTGGAGGTGGTCCATGCGTTGGACATCTTCCGGGTCCGCCTCACCGGGATCCAGATCACCCGCCCCAACGGCCAGACCCTGCGCGAAGGCGTCGACTTCCTCCGCGCATCTTGATCATCAGGGGCAGATGGCTTGGAGCTGCTGTGTGGCGCGGTTGAGCTCTTCTTCAAAGATGAGGTTCAGCTCACGCATCATGGCTGCGTCTCCCATCATCACGATCCCATCAACCTCTGCCAGGACCAGCGCGCCCTGGTCGAGGTACCCGCTGCTGTGGGCGGCAGCGCAGCCCTGATATTGCGTCAGGAGCGCCTGGAGCTGTTCGCGGTGCGCGAACAGCTCGCTGGCCCCCTCGCTCCCCATCGCAGGTGCAAACGGAGAGACGACGTTGTCCCCATCAAACCCGGACACCGCGGGGAACGCACCGCGCGAAAAGCCCGTGTCTCCGCCATGCGCTCGTTCATCGATCCCCTGAGCCGGGCGTGCGGGCGTGTGCAGCGTGTTGGATGCCTGCGACGCGATATACCGCCGCGCCTGCGCGGTGGCGTCGTTCTCGATCCCGGCTGAAGCCGCGATATCGAGAAGCCTCTGATAATGCACCCGCGCACGGCCTGCGTATTCGCTCGCCTTCAGTGACATCTGGAGCACCGATTCGGGCGCGACGAGCATCATATGCACATAATCCAGGCGCTGGGACCACCCTTCCATGGCTTCATTGGCCTTCGCCATCAGCAGCAGGATCGTCACAGCGTCTGCTGGAGCCGCGGTTTGCAGCGCAGCGTCCCCATCGCGCTCTATCTTCTGGAGGACATCCTGCCGCTCACCGAGCAGGCGCTGAAACTCCATCTGGTTGTTCGGTCGAACGCTTTCCCTCATGCCAACCAACGCTTCGAGGCGCCGCGCCTGCGCGTGCAGCGTATGGAGCCCCGGCGAACCCGACACCGGCAGGGAGAGGCGCGCCTGCGCCAGCTTGACCTCAGGGATGTCGACTGGATATTGCTCCCCGCCGACCGTGACGGTCTTATCGGCATAGGTGTCGACAAAGGCCTGAAGCGCTTTCTTGCCGGCATCCCCGCCGCCATCGGCGATCTCGATCACCTGCGCCCACATCTGCTGCGCTTCCCGCTGCACCACCGCCTTCTTGTCTTCAATCTCTCCTTGAACCTGGGCCTCTAACTGGGCCATCTGCGCTTTTCGGCGGCGCTCTTCTTCCTGGAGACGCTTAAGCTCTGCGAGGGTATCGGAGAGCCCGCCCGATGAATCCGAGGAATCGCTACTTCCGGCCAGGGCTTTCCGAATGTCGGTGAGCTTCGGTCCCGCTGTGCTGCCGCTGCCGAGGGCCAGCTCGGGCCGGCGCGCGGTGAGCTGCGGGGTCTGGTTCCGACCGGTGGGCAAGGCGTCGAGGGCGCCGCGCGCATAGTCGACGGCTTCCTGCGCCGAGACCTGCCCGTCCTGGTTCTGGTCACCCCACCCATGGACCGCACCCAGGACCAGGTAGCTGAAGGCCGGCCGATCGGCGCCAGGCAGCGGGCCGGCGAACTCATCGCTTCGGCCCGCGCTGAGGACGGTCGCCCCTCCCGCGTTCATCGCATAGGTCGGGATCATCGGCTGGAGGCCGGCGACCAGCGCAGCCCCACCGGCGTCCTGGCCAGAGAAGCAGGCGTCGATGACCAGGACCGTCTCTGTCTGCGCCCCGCCCTGAAGCGACGTGCGGAGCATCGACTGCGGCACACCGCGGGCATAGACGCTCTGCGCGTTCTGTTGGGTGTCCCACCCGATCAGGACGCCGTCCTGACCGTTCTCACCGGGGGCGCCGTGGCCGATGAAGACAAACCACAGCGTCCCGCCTGGCAACACCCCGGCGCGCGCCTTCTCGGTGGCGTCCAGGATGCGCTCCCGGACCCCCTCATTGTCCGTCAGCAGCGTGACCCGGCTGGCTGGGACGCCGCGGCCTTCCGTCAACCAGGTGTACCAGTCCAGGCCGTTGGACTTCGCCCCCGCGATGTCGCTGACGACCGCATAATCCTCAATCGCGACGACCACCGCAGCATCCTTCTCACCGCCACCGATCGGTGACGCCGTAGAGAGATCAGGCCACAGCGGATCTGCAGCGAACGCGCTGAGCGAGAGCAGCGAGAGCAGCGAGAGCAGCATATCCTCACCTTCTTCCATCATCCGCGACGGACAGTATACTCATATGAGCGTTAACCCTCAGGCCACAACGTCTGCACCGCAACGTTGAGGACCGCCTGAATCACCGCCGCAGGCTCCGGCTGGTTGGTGACCGGCAGATGCGCCCGGCGCAGCAGATCCACCCCACCATGAAGGGTGCTCCACACCGTCAACGCGAGGAGCTCGGGATCATCTGCGCCTGTGTCACCGGCCATCGCGATCAGTTTTGAGAATGCCTGATCGCGCGCCTGTCGCGCCACTGCGTTCTCATGCATGAGCGTGTCGCGGCCAAACATCAAGTCATAGCGGCTGGCGTAGCGGACACCATACGACAGATACGCCGCACACGCCCGACGATGCTGTTCTATCATCAGCTCGTCTAAGTCGACCGCAGCGTCGATTTCACAGATCATCTCATCGAAACAGCGCGCGGTCACATGTGCCATCAGGTCAGACCGATCGCTGAAGTGGCGATAGGCCGCGGCGCGAGAGACCGACAGCACCCCCGCCAGCCCCCTCATCGTCGGGACCTCACCGTTCGCATCCAAACCCGCGAGCGCGGCCACAATCAGCGACGCCTTCAGATCGCCGTGGTGGTAGCGCTTTTTGGATTGCCTTGCTTCATCCCTGCCCATCCCAGCCTCATAACGGTATTGTACGTATATACAAAGTTGACATCGCTGACTTCAGCTCTATTTTCCGCAAAGAAGATCCTTCAACAGGTGTGTCGGAAAGATCGATGTCCATGATCCGTTATGCTGTACCTCGGCTACTGCTCATCGGTCTGTTCGCCATAATCCCTCACACGAGCCGCGGCGAAACGATGCACGCTCCCGTTGATCTGAGCGCACACCGCTGGCAGCATCGCCTGCTCCTGTTGTTCGCAGAGGGCCCTGCAGCAGACGGAGTGCCCCCGTTTTTGGTGGATGTCCAACGAGAAGCCGCGGGGATCATGGAGCGGGATCTGATCCTCGCGATGGTCTATGCCTCAGAGGAGGGTGCGTTCGGCTCAACGCCGCTATCGATGGCCCAGAACGCCGCGCTACGAGCCCACTTCGACGTCGCTGTGGGAGAGACTGCGCTGCTGCTGGTGGGCAAAGACGGCGGGGTGAAGGTGCGCGCGACGCCACCGGTTGACCTCGCAGACATCTTCCAGCGCATCGACGCGATGCCGATGCGACAGCAGGAGATGCGGCGCAACCGACCGTGAATCTGGCTTACCGTGAATCTGGCTTACCGTGAATCTGGCTTTCAGGCCGTCTGCACGTTCGGAGCCCGCCGATCACGGGCCGCCATCCAGGCCACCACCACCATATGCGGTGCGGTCAACGCGGCAACCCAGGCGAGCGCGCCGGCGAACAGGGTCATCGGCTCGACGGCGCCGCTTTGGACCAGCCACAACGCGGCCGCGAAGCTCAACGCTGCGCCCGCGGTCATTGGAACCGTGTTCCACGCCAGCCGGCGGACCGCGCCCAGATCCGGATGGGGCCCATGATCGAAGACCAACAGCCGAAGCACATGCCGCGGCGCGTGCCACAAGCAGAGGTACAACCCGATCGAGAGCACCGACGGCACCAGCGCAAAGAAGAGCACCAGCGCGAGCAGCTCGCCCACGTCCTTGAGCGCATCCGACCATGGGCCAGCCCGAAACCGCGCCGCCCCATACGCCAGCAACGATGCGCCCAACACAATCCACAGCGGCCCCACCCAGGCCGGGAGCGCTGCGAACGGTGCGCTGGCGTCCCCCCCGAAGAACCCGACGACGGCGACGCTGACCGCTTCGAACGCGCCGGGGAAGGCGAGCAGCGGGACCAGCAATGGGATCCCCCCGCGGAGCAACAGCGCAGCGGCAGACCACCCCCACCCCGCAGGCAGGCCGCCCTGGCGGAGGTACCACAGCTCACCGTCTCCCCAGTGCGCCACCGTCGCGAGCAAAAACACCCCCCAGGTCAACCCCGGCGCCACCCACCAGGACACCAGGACACCGAGCATGATCAGGATATACGCGCCGATCAGACCTGCGCCAGCCAGGGTCAGCAGACGGCGGTGGGTCAGCCGGGCGAGGACATGATGGTCGACCGCGCCGTGGGGGACGCCCAGAAACAAGAGCAGCACCAGGAAAAGCACCAGATGCCACGGCGCCACCTGATCGGCGGCGCCTGCCGCGAGGAGCAGACCCACGTTGACGCTCGACCACGGCAACACCGTCCCGAGCATCAGGGTCATGTCAGCGCGCACGGCCATCCAACTGTCGAAGCAGGTCCAGCAGCAGCGTCAGCCCCTGAACCACAAGCACGTTGGTCAGCAGGAAGAACAGCGCCTCTTCAATCGGCAGCGGCCCGATGTGCCACGATGTGGTGTGCTCGGCAGAGATCGACCACACCCGGTACCGCAGCGCGATCGCATCGAGCAAACAGAGGTACATCGTGGTGGGACCGATCCCGGCCAACAACAACTTACGCCATGACCACAGCTTATCCAGCCCGTAGCCCCACTGGATGGCCAGGGGGATGGAGAACCACGCCAGGAAGGTGCCCGCATAGTACCACTGAGCGTCCATGGTCGATGCATAGGCTGCGATACCACCGACCACGAGCCAGCTCAAGGCGCCGATGATGTTCACCGCCCATCGCCAGGGCGGCCGGGGCGCCCGAGGTGGCCCCTCCGGGGCGAGCATCAGCATCCATAAGCCTGTGAACAACGGCTGCAAGACAAAGAACATCTGTTCTTCGATCGGGATGTGGAAGACCAGCCCCAGCACCCCTTCCGGAGGATAGGTCCACACGCCGCGGATCACCATGAGGTTGTCCCATGGCATCGTCCACACCGTCGCCAGAAACGCCAACGCGAAGATCGAGCCGATGCCCCGCTTCAGCGTCAAAGAGGGCTCCTGAAACCGCCAATACCGCAAAAATGCTGCGGTCGGAATCACCATAAAGAGGGTGTGAATATCGAGGTACGTCATACCCACACCCCCTATCGGCGAATGCCCGATCGCTTAGTTTAAATGTGCAAGATTCCCATAAGCCACCCGACCGCTGATCACGGATTTTGACGGATTTGAGGCGAATACCATCCATTCTTCATGGTATGCCAGCGCAAAAGCCCGCACCTCTCCTTGACCATGGCAATGAGACGAGATCCATCGGCGCGCCATTTCGACCTTTTGCCGCAAATATCGAGGGCAGCGAACCAACAGCACATCTGGCCGCGTCATCCCATGGGACAGAACGGCCCGACCAGAAACTCCGATGAGGATGGTTGACATCTTTCAGGTGGTGAAGTACCTGAAAATGAGAATCATTATCATCAGAACATCTGAGTTCTCTGGAGGAGAGCATGAAACTTCACACCCTGTTTTTGTTGTCGCTCGGTCTCACCATCGTTTCATGCGACGATGACAAAGACACCGGCGATAGCACGGACGAAGCCGACACCGACACCGACACCGACACCGACACCGACAC
>JBCBLB010000414.1:0-8959 GCA_038520555.1 Myxococcota bacterium
GCCTGCCGTTCGGCAAGGACAATCATTCGGCCAAAGACTACTTCTCTACCTGCACGATCGCCGACATAGAGCCGGAACTGATCGCCCCCCACCCCTGTGTCAACATCGCTGGGTGGAGTTGTTCGCTGTGGTGCGGATTGAAGGGCTACTGGGTGGTGCCAGCTCTGGGGACCGGTAGAGGGTGCGTTTGGCAGCATCTCTGATGGCAATGGGAGGGCGGTGATTGCGTCAACCGAATACAGGCTCTGGGCGAGCATCGTATGGTCAAGACGCAACCCCAGGACTGTCACAATGTCGGACACTCCGCTGTTGTTGAATGACTGAAACGTACCGCCATTGCGCCATTGCGCCGCAGGCATCGCGTCGCCACCCAGCGAAAGCACGTAACTAAATGACCACCGGAAAAAGTTGGTGTCTGTCACCATCAGGCCGCCATATCCTGATCTGCGGCCTTTGTTGTCACTCACCACCTCTACGATATTTGCGACGCGTCTCTGCTCGATCGATGGCGTCAAGGCCGCAAGATCACACCCAATCCCCACAGCCGCCAAGCCGCCGCTGCCACCGCCCAGACGTATTTGCAGTCCGGCGGAGGTTTCTCTGATCTCAGCAGGGGATCCGCCCGCCGTGGAGAACTGCCCGAAGAGGGTCGCGGGAGTGCCTATCGATCTGCTCGCATTGACGATACTGCCGCCCGTCACCCATACGCTCGATCCGCCGCGGGGGTCGTATTCCCACAGCGTTTCCCATTGAGATGAGGCCGATCCCCCACCCGAGCCACCCCCAGAGGGCGGGAACAGCAACGCGCTCATGAGCGCACGTCGCTGTGCTCAACCACGACCTCGACCGCCACCGTGTCCGCCTGGGCAGCGACGCACAGCGTGGCGTAGGTCGCGCCAGCCACACGGCCGCCGACCTGCAGCGGGTAGCCCTGGGCGGCCTGGTCAGCGCTGAGCGCCTTGCGCGCCGTCGGCCCCGGCACAGCGGCCCCGTCATCGACGCCGTTGAACACGTAGACGGCCCCATCGGCGAAAAGCGTCACCCGAGACCACGCCGGCACGCGGATCTGGGTGCAGGTGGTGCCCACAGCGGTGTCACCACCGAAGGCGGGCCGCGGTCCGGGCTGCGTCAAGTCGATGGCCATATGGTGCGCTCCAGGTTGGTATCTGGATAATAATCCAAATAGTCCAATGCCGCCGGAGACAACATGTCGACAGTCATCCTTCCTGACCGCTTCGCCCGTGGCCTCCTGCAAGGGAAACGGGTTTATTGGCTCGTTACCATCGAGTTCGGCGGGGCCATCATCCGCCTATCCACTGCTGATCTCAACGTCCCTGGTGGAGATGTGATCCACCGCTACTGGGGGCTGCTGCAAGATCTTCAGTATGGTGAGCGCATCGACGTCCTTGAGGACGTCAACGAAGGGGCGAGCGTCGCCATCCAGACGATCGTGCCCTACTCCATCGCGGAGATGGAGGCGCAGGGGAAGCGCTTCGAGGGTTCACGGGCTGAGCTGGCCCGATGGGTCGAAGGCACACGGTTTGAAGACCGAAGGGTGGTGCTCATCGGCGAGGTGACCGACCCGGAATATGCTGCTGATGCGGAGCCGGTGTCCTTCTCCATTGAGCAGGTGGTGTGGAAGGAAGACGTCATCGTCCCGACCAGCCGCCAGAGGGTGGATGGAGCGACCTGGCCGGACGGGATCGCGTCGATCGCCGTCGAGGAGCGGGGGCTGTACTACCCGATCATCTTCGGGTTCCCGGGTCGGACGTCCGCGGTGGATCGGGGGTGGATCACCGGGAGTCAGGGGCGGTGGATCGACCGGCGCTCGAACACTGGCCCTGGAGGAACCGAGACCGATCTGGAGCTGGTGATCGCTGGGCATGAGGTGACAGCCGAGCGCGTCTACATGAACACGGACGCGAACGTCGCCGGTGAACGGTTCAGGGTCTTTCACAAGAAGGATGGACGGGGACAAACCGTGGCGTACATCGATGAGTTCTACGATCCCGACACGCTGCCTGTGCCTCTCTCGACGAACACTGAATCGGATGGCATCACTACAGTGGGTCTTGGCGCGGCCAGCATTGACCCTAGCTTCCAACCTCAACCTTCCAGCATTGACCCTGCCGTGGCGCCCATCTTCGTCGGATGGCTTGACGACATCGCAGGCGGCGGGGGAATGAAGGCACGCGATGGGGGCACCGTCCGCGAGCTGGGCGAGGTGCTGGAAGTGATGCTGGGCTACACCAACAAGCCGATCGACCGGGAGCGGTTCAGGGCCATCGCACCCCTGCTGTCCAGATACAAGATCGACTGTGTGATTGATGCGCAAGTGCGGCCCTGGAGCTGGATCCGGTCAAACCTGCTGCCCATCGCGCCCATCGGGATTCTGTCTGGACCGAAGGGCCTGTATCCGGTCTTGTGGCGCTTCGATGCGACCCGAGAGGATGCCGTCGCCCACATCAACGCCAGCGCCAACCCGACCGTCCAGCGGGCAAGCAGCGTCGTCATCGACAGCTCAAAGATTCGGAACCAGTTCGAGCTGGACTATGCGATCTCTATTCGGACGGGCGCCTACTTCAGCGCCCTGCGTCTGGGACCGGGTCCCTACGACGACAGCGATCCCGACACCCTGCCCAGCCTCTACTGCCGGCTCTCACAGCAGCGGTATCGGTATCCGAACGGCAAGCCCAAGATCGTCGAAGAGAAGCTGGAGAGCATCGTCATCTACGACCGGGCGACGGCGCTGGCGACGCTCCAATGGCGGGCGCGCGCATACGCCCTGGCGCACCGCTACGTCGACTACGTCGTCCTGGAGAGCGACTTCGGCAACCTGGAGCGCGGATCCGTCGTCTTACTCACCGATGACGAGCTGTTCATCGAAGAGTGGATCTGCATCGTGGTGGACATGCAGAGCGACGACAGCGGCACCGTCGGGCTCAGGTTGCTGCGCATCGAGGACCCACCGCGGGACGGCCTACGGAGCGTTCAGCCAGGGTAGTCGCACTCTTCAGTGGCGCGCTCGTAGTCGCAAGAGTCTCTGACAATCTCAAGCCAACATTCGGCTTCATCGGCGTAGCTCGCTGATTCTGTCGAGAAGTCGTTGCATTCACGGTCTAAGAACGCCTCTTGGCCGTCTTCAGCGCAGTCCTCTTCCAGCTCATCGCCACAGTCACAGCCGGCCAGGTGCTCCTGTTCGCAGATCTCGCGCTCCGACGTGTCCGCACACCCCACCATCCACATCAACCCCAACGCCCAGAGATGGCGCATATCGACCTCCTATGACGACTACGTGACGACGGTCAGTGATCTTGCACGGGAGGGGCGAGGGTCAAGGGATGGGCCGTTCTTGAAGCTCTGCCTCTCTTTCTTCGATCAACTTCATGACTTCATCTCTCCATGGCACCAGCCGATGCTGTATTAAACGGGCGACGTCGCCGTGCTCGTACACACCGCAGTCATACCGCGCTGCCTCTGAGGCGTCTTTCATGTGCCGATAGTGCTTGTAGAGATCTGTGCGACCTGTGGCTGATAGAAACCACCCCTCAAAGTGCCCATGCTGCCGAACAGTGACGCCGTATAGGCTGGCGAGCGCACGCCCGATCTGAATGGCACTGTAAAAGGCTGTGGTTATTGCCCACCTATAGCGGCTTTTATCGCCGCTATTTAGGATCTCCCTGGCAAATTCTTCATCTTGTCTGGCGATCTGGAGTCGACGCTCTTTATCTGGGCCCGCCATTTAGTGAACCCCACGTAACAAAGAGGGCTCCATTCTCAGGTGGCTCAAGAGGGGCGCCCTTGAGGTCACTGGCTTCACGGAGATGGAAGTCATAGGTTGTATCCTGCTTGCTGTGAGCGTCCGCTTCGGCGTCGTAGACACGATCTCGGACCTCATCGGTGATGTTCTCCGCAAACGTGGTCACGTGAGACGTGTTGTGCTCGCCAGCGTCCAAAACAACACAGATCACCTCCTCGATCGGGGTGACCGCCTGAAGAAAGGCGTGGAAAGAAGGCGAAGCGGTCTCAGCCTTGATCTTGATGGGCTCTTCTTCTGGAAGTTCAAAGGTGACAACACCCCCACCCTCGACGAGCCAGGCCTGCACTGGCGTCGGATCGTTCGTCTTGGAAGGGCCGACAATGTTTATGTGCCTTTGGCCGAGGAGGTGAATCTCGCCCTGCTTGACTCGCTGGCTGTCAGTGGATGTAGTCATCTTCGGGGCTCCTGATTGGGGTACCAATGTTGGCTTCTATGATGTACTTCGCGATGCAGTTGTCTTCGACGTAGAGGCTGAAGACGTGGTCTCCTTTCTCGTAGAAGAGGAACCCTTGAATGTTCAAAATGCCTTCCGCGAACCGATCAGCGACCGGGATATTCAACTGCGGAATCCACTCCTTGGCTCCGTTCGGGCGCGTGATCTTCAACCTGACCGGGACAGAAGAGGTACCTCTTGGAACCGTGAATTTGAAAAACACGGCCATGTTCTCGTGTTGAGCGGGGTACTCCTCAGAAATGAGGGCTTGGAAAACACCGTGCAGATTAGCCTTTCCGCCCTCTGCTCTCGTTGCTCTGTCAGCAAATAACAAAGCTATGAGGCTATATTTTTCATCGGCCATTTGCCGTCTCCTGCACCGCTGGCATGCCATATGTGACGATCTCGACCATCTGGGCATGTCATTTAGCATACCAGCTCTTATTGTCAAAGAGCCGAGGTTTGAGGGGTGTTGTCAAGCAATTGATATTTGGACTATTTTGATAATGTGATCAAAACCCAAATAGCTTGACGGTTTCCTACAACTCACCCTCAACCCGCACCGTGTTGACCCGGATCATCTCGCCGCGCTTCGGGTCCCACTCGTTGCCCTCTGCCACATCGAGCCGGCTGCTCTCGCCGACCACCGCGCCATACAAGAAGAGGTCGGGGTTGTTGATGAGCTGCGTCCCAGCCGCCTCTCCAATCTTGAACTGCGCCACATAGACGCAGGGCTCGACCATGCCGCCCAGGCGCCGAAGCACACCCCGCGCGGTGAAGGGTGTCGCCGCCGGCGCCGCGATGATGGAACCCCCAGTGTAGTCCCGTCGATAGTCGGGGTGTGGGTTTGTCACGGCGATGGGGCCGGTGTAGACACCGTCGGTCCAATCGAACTCCACGAACCCCCGGGGCGCAGCGGTCTCGCGGACCACCCGATTCCCGTTCCGCCCCTCGGTCAGCTCGTACTGAAAGTCGTCCCCGAACGCGCGACCGATGGCGTAGGGATGGCCGAAGCTGATGAAGGGGCCCACCATCAGCACCCCCATCTCGAAGAAGCCCTCTGCGGTAGGCTGGGCGGGGATGACGAGTTTGTAGCGCCGGTAGGCCATCGAATCGCCGACACTCACCAGGGCGAGCAGCTCGCGGTGCAGGATGGCGCCGACGCTGCCCAGGCTGGTGTCTGTGGGCTCTGCGCCCTCCAGGACCAGGCGGGTGAGCAGGCTGGTGCCGACGGTGCTCCGGATCCAGGCCCCGCCGCGGTTGCTCCGGATCTTGCGGGGCGTCGCGCCGGCACTGGCTTGCCAGTAGCTGCCGGTCAAGGTCTGCTCGGTGAACCATCGATCAGCCGAGGTGCCCGCGTTGGTGCGGGGCACGATGACCGCGCCGCTGCGGGTGAAGCCCAGGGCGCTGGCCCCGCTCGCGCTGTCCAGGTCGGCGATCTTCTCCCACACCCCGCTGGAGGTCTCCCCCCAAAAGCTCGCGGTGCGGAAGTTGATGCGGCCCAGGTACAGCCCCTGCACCGCGCTCTCCAGGCCGTGGATATCCAGGAGATCGCCGGGCTCGAAGATGATCTCTTGCTCGGTGTCGTCGTCGAGGCTGCGCCAGACGCGCGCTGGGCTGCGGTGCCGTAGGGGATCGATGTGCGCCAGGCTGTAGGTGTAGTCGGTGTCGATGCTCCATCCATCTCCACGGACTGCGGGCCCGTCCGCGGCGAAGACACTGAGTCCTGCATGGGTATAGAACGGGGTCACTGACAGAGTGCGGCCGAGCAGGTCGTCAGGGTTGGCGAAGACGGTGAGCTGGCGGCCGGTGTAGACACCCTTGGTGAGACACTGAAGCATCCAGAAGGCCGAGCCGGTGGCGCCGGCGATGGTGCCGAACTGGACCACCGCGCTGGTCACCCCTCCGCTGACGAGGCCTGCGCTGAGGGCGAGCTGGGTGAAGGGCCGGTTGCTGTTCTTGACGCTGGTGGGCCGCCACCAGATTTGAAGGCGGCCGGTGAGGGTGTCGCCGTCACAGCTCGCCAGGATCTGAACCCCCGTCGTTGCAGCCGTCGTCGGCGTTGAGCTGATCAGGGCGCCGCTATTGTTGTCGATGACGCTCAGGCTGGTGCCGGTGACGCGCACCTCCGCGTCGTAGTCGACCGATCCACTGGAGATGCGGATCCGAATGAAGGCCGTCAGGCCGCCGCTGACGCGCACCTCAGTCAGATCGATGGCGCCGGTGCTGAGGCCGGTGCCGATGGTCGTGCTCCAGAGGGCGGATTGGCTGGCGGTGGTGTGCTGGATCTGGGCACCGCTGCTGCTGGTGAGCAGGGTTGCGCCGGAGTTGAACAGCGTCCAGGTAGGCCCGACGTTGTGAGGCAGATCATAGGGAACCCAGGTGTGCTCCCAGCTCACCCGGTTTGAGAGGTCTTCGGTCGTGCTGGTGTAGGCCGGGGTGCACACCGTGGTCCAGCCCCCTAGCCAGAGCAGGTGCAGGCTGTCGTCTGCCAATCCGCCCGCCTGATGCTGGAAGTGGTTGGCGATCAGGGCGACGCGCCCACGCCATGGGATGGCGCAGTAGTTCCGCGGGCAGATTCCGTCATTGTCGCGGCCGTACCAAACTGCGGCACCCTCGGTACCCTTGCTGCTCTGGCCCACCGTCGACCAGGTTTGACCGCTGTTGTCGCTTCGAATCAGGTGGAGTTCGTAATCTCCATCGGTGGTGTTCCAGTTGGTGCCCACGATGTAGAGGTTGTCGTCCTCATCAGCCCAGATGGCGAGGTCGGCTTCATCGAACCGGCTGCTGGCGTTGTTGTACTCCCCCCAGAGCATGGTGCCAGGATTGGCGGCAATCGCAGGATCGATGGTAGAAACCTGCTCGAAGGCGCTGCCGAGGATGCGTGCGTAGGGGACGTCTGCTGGGGAACCGCTGCGGTGCCCGACGTAAGCGAGCACGATCTGGCCGTCGATGACGGCGACATCATGCGCTACGCGTGGGTTATCATCGTTGAGTGCGTCGACGATGACGAAGTTGGCGCCCAGATCTTCGCTGGCGTACTGGAAGAGATCCTGTCCAACGCTGTTGCGGGTCAAGGTGAAGAACAGCACGACGTCGCCGTTTAAGTACGCCCCCCTGAGTCGGCTGGGCACGGTGGCGCCCAACGGCCAGCCCGCGGTCGTGCATCGCTCCTGGCCAAGCGACCAGTTCACGCCACCGTCGTCGGAGTAGCGCATCTGCAAGATCGCTGAGGTCTGGGCGATCTCGATCCAGAAATAGCAAAGCAGCCGACCAGAAGGCAGGCGAACCAGACAGGGATTGGGTTGGACGTTCACATAGGCGGTGTCCTGAAGGAAGACCAGCGACGACGACCAGGCGCCCGTCGAGGCATCGCGGATCCAACAGGTCACGCGCTGGTCGCCGTCTTGGCTGACGATCACAAGGTTGCCGTTTGGGAGGGCCAAGCCGTGCGGGGTCTGGTATTTGTTCGCGATGGTGCTTCGGTCGATCCACTCGAAGCCGGTCAGCACATACGGCGGATCCCAGCCGTGCCACAGGGTGTCACCTTCGTTCCGCCAGACCAGGGCGCCGCCGCCGGGCCGTGGGTGTCCACTCCGAACGACCTGGAGGCGCAGGTTCGTGTCTGCCGCCATCTCACCGACTGCATACAGGACGGTGTCGGTGTCTCGCTGGGCGACCGGATCGCCGGGGATGGGTCCAGCTTGCTGGGCGGTGGAATCCGCGCTGATGGTCGCGGCCCCGAAGCGGGGATCGGCGACGACCAGCCCTTGCAGCACGCTGTTGGTGATGTCTGCGCCCATCGTCAGATCCCCTTTCGTTCCCGGTTGTGGCCGACGGCGTCATCTCGGCCAATGGCATCGCTGATCGGGTTGCCCATTCGCAGCCCGTCCTTGATGAAGCGGTTGAACGTCTGATGACGGTAGCGATCCACGACGAGAATCCGATCCTCGCCGGTCCT
Source organism: Myxococcota bacterium (assembly GCA_038520555.1). GTDB lineage: Bacteria > Myxococcota_A > UBA796 > UBA796 > UBA796 > JBCBLB01. Next base: position 8,215 of record JBCBLB010000414.1, read on the forward strand.
GCGCCCGCTGTTCATCCGGCGGATGTTGTCATCGCCGGCGGTCTGCCGCCCGAGCGGGGAGAGTACCGCTTCGCGTCGGGTGAGCGTCGCCGGGATCTCGTCGCCCAAGCCGCCGCGGTGGAAGGTGACGTTCTGCGACGCGATCTGCTGGGCAGCGGTCAACCCCGCCGCGGTGGCGATGCCGGCGCCGATGAGGCCGAGGGGGCTCGGGGGCGGGCTCTGGGCGATGGCGTTGATGCTGGCGAGAGCCGTGCTGGCCAAAGCTTCAGCCACTTTCGCTTTCTGCGCGGCCTCGAACTGCTCGCGGGCGGCGTTTTTCTGGGCCTCGATCCGCTCTCGCAGCGCCTTCTTTTGCGCTTCGGTGTAGACATCCTCGCCCGCAGCGAGCTGCTGGGTGAGCTGGGTGACCATCTCCTGAGACGCTTGGGCGCTTCGATCGAGGCTGGTGCCGATGAACTGGAGGCCGCGCTGGGCAGCGTTCGAGACCTGGTCAAGCGTCTGTTGCGCCTGCTCCCGGCGCTCACGTTCCCGGGCTGAGGCCGCAGAGATCGCGGCCCTGGAGCACGAGCTGACGGAGCTGCAGGAGCGCCAACGCCAGGAGCGCGAGCAGGCCGAACGCGAGGCCCACGAGCGCGCCATGGCCCGGGAACGTGAGCGCCGGGAGCAGGCGCAACAGACGCTTGACCAGGTCTCGAACGCTGCCCAGCGCGGCCTCCAGTTCATCGGCACCAGCCTCGATCGAAGC
>JBCBLB010000088.1:0-19714 GCA_038520555.1 Myxococcota bacterium
CAACGCAGATGACTGCGATGATGATGAACTGACCATCAACCCCGAGGGCGCCGAGTTCTGCGGCGATGGCATCGACAACGACTGCGACGGCAACATCGACGCCGCCGACGACGACTCCATTCCGGTCGACTGGTACATCGACAACGACGACGACGGCTTCGGCGATCGGACCAACCGGATCGGGCCTCTCTGCGAGGGGCCCGAAGACTATGCGCCCAACCCCGATGACTGCGATGACACAGACGGCTCCATCAACCCCGAGGCGACCGAGAACTGGTACGATGGCATCGACCAGGACTGCGCCAACGACAACGACTTCGACGCGGACGCGGATGGCTTTGATGCTGCAGACCACTCCGGTGATGACTGCGAGGACGAAGACCCCGGGATCAACCCCGGGATCATCGAAGTCTGTGGGGACGCGTTGGACAACAACTGCGATGAGCTCATCGATCCCTGTGAGATCAACCGGACCATCTCTGGGGAGAACGACGGCGAAGAGGCCGGCTACGCGGTCGTGGTAGATGACATCAACGGTGACGGTGAGGTCGATCTGGTGCTCGGCGCACCCTACGCCGACACCAACGAGATCGGGGCCGGCGGCGTCTATCTCGTCAACGGACCGATCACCGCTGACGTGACGCTCAGTGAGACCGGACGATGGGACGGCGATGAGATCGGGGGAGCCGCGGGCTGGTCTCTGACAACCAGCCCGGACTTCGATGGGGATGGAAACCTCGACCTGTTGGTGGGCGCCTATCGCGTCGATGGGAGTGAGGTCAGTGAACTCGGGAAAGTGTACCTGCTCTCCGGGCCCATCACGACCGGTGGCGATCTGGAGGACGCTGAGCTGAGCTTCTTGGGAGAAGAAGCGGGAGATGCTGCTGGCTGGCAGCTCGATGGGCAAGGGGACCTCAACGGCGACGGCGATTCGGATCTGCTGATCTCTGCGATCGACGGGAGCTCCGGGGCTGGCGTGGTCTATGCCCTGTTTGGGCCGAGCTCGGTGGGCGGGCGGCTGTTCAAACACGATGTCAAGATCACCGGAGAAGACGCCAACGATGAAGCCGGCCTGGACATGAGCTTTGTCGGCGACATCGACGGCGATGGCGTCGATGACATGGCCATCGGCGCGCCCAACCACAGCGAGGGCGACTTCGAAGGGGCCGTCTACGTCATCTATGGAAGCGACACCTTGTCGAGAGACATCTCGCTCGCCGACGCAGACGGCATTCGCATCGGTGAGGACGGCGGTGATGAGGCCGGCACCAGCGTGGCTGCGGTCGGCGACGTAGATGGGGACGGCAAGCTCGACGTCTTCATCGGCGCGCCCGGGTATGACGGGGACGCCAGTGAGACCGGCGCCGCCTATGTGCTCCTGGGCCCTGTCAGCGGAAGCGCGGAGCTGGCAGACGCGCACGCCCGGCTGGATGGCATCGGGGAGGACTCTCGGGCAGGAAGCGCGGTCGAGCGCGCCGGAGACATCAACAACGACGGAGAAATCGACCTGCTGGTCGGAGCACCCGGCTTCGACGCCGAAGACAGCGGCGCAGGCGCGGCCTATCTGATTCATGGACCGGTCTCGGGATCGTTGACCCTCAAGGTCGCAGACGGCGTGCTGATCGGAGATGACACCGGGATGGCGATGGGCAGCACCTTGCTCGGTGATGTAGAGCTGAACGGGGATGGCGTGGATGACGTCATCATCAGCGCCCCGATCCTGGGCAGCGGCGAGACCTACATCCTGTTCGGCGGCGGTTGGTAACGCCTGTCGGCCTCTTTCAAGAGCTGATCTCCCTTTAATTCATATTGAAGGGAGGTTTTTCTTATTTTGGGAAGGAAATATTTTTCTTTCTTAAAGAAAGAAAGGTTTGCCCCGAACAGGTTGAGGTGCCCTACGCCGATGCATCCAATGATTTCATGAGCTTTCACATCTTTCAGCGCGGCTGTGTGCTGTTTTTGGGTTGATGAATTTTTGTGAGTATAAATTCTTCCGACACTTTGACTGGATGTAAATTTCTGGTAGAAATGAAACAACGGCCCTGAGAGAAGTAAGAAATCGCACCGGTTGTGAGCGCTATCGTGAACCGTCACCGCATCGAGGACATCTTTCGGAATTTGGATTCCTTCGACGCGCATGCATTGTTGCAGGTGAAGCCGAAGGCAGATGTTCAGCAGCTGCGGCAGGCGTATTACCAACAGTGTCGGCTGTGGCATCCGGATCAATTCATCCATCAGAACTTCGATGCCGCGCTGTTGGAGAAGATCGAGACGATCTTCAGTGCGATCGCGCGGGCGTACCGTTCGCTCCGGACTGCGAATGTGGGGTTTGGGGACGATGGTGTTGTGCGTGCGTCGGTTGTGCCGGGGTCGCTTGAACTGAGCGAAGACACGCTCCGGGACGCCGAAGAAGCCCTTCGGGCCCGTCTTCAAGAGCTGATGATGCGCGCTCGCGCGGAAGCGCAAGCCAACCAACAGCGGGCGCATGGGTATTTTGAGCAGGGGCAGCGCGCGATGGTGGAGTATGACTTCCATCGCGCGGTGTCAGCGTTTGAGTCTGCGCTGCATCTGGTGCCCTACAACGGGATGTACCGCGAGTACTACCAGTTGGCGCTTCAGCAACGCCGCAGCATGCCGGAACGGCAGCCGTCACCGGCGCCGCGGCCACGGGCTGCTCCCCGGGAAGATCAAGAGAAGATCCGGGACGCCATCCGCCACTACCGCCAGCGGATCGAAGCGGGTTCGCAGGATGGGCGGCTGTTTGCGCGTCTGGGGCATCTGCTCCGGTGGTTTGATGGGGAGTTGTCTGAAGCCAGCCGATGCCTTCAGCAAGCGATCCTGTTGGAACCGGACAATGCCGAGTATCGGGTTTCACTCGGTGAGTTGTACGCTGAGCAGCGGGAAGATCGGCGGGCGCTTCGAGAATTCTGCGCTGCGTTGGGGCTGGCGCAGGACGCTCGAACGCGCAGCCGGGCGCAACGGGGGCTCGAACAACTGCGGGGTTGATGGCGGCCGATCACACCGGGTCGATCGGATGTGGGGTACGGTTGTGCTGGCCTCCGGTGGGGACGGGTTGTACCCTGTCGGCAAACTCGTCCGCGCCCTTGTGTGGATCGACGCCACCTCCTCTCGAAAGGTCTCCCGCCATGGACAGGCGACAGATCCTGAAGTTCTATGCGCGCATCTCTCAAGGCGATCACCGCGCGCTGCTTGGCGTAGACGCAGAGGCGGACTTTGACACGATCCGGTCGGCATACTACGAGATGTGCCGCCAATGGCACCCCGACCAGTTCACTCACCGCGACCTCGATCCTTCCCTGCGTGAGCGGATCGGGGCCATCTTCACGGCCATCGTGCACGCCTACCGGGCCCTTCGTGCAGAGAACCGGGGGGAAGACTCGCCCGATCTGGACACGATCCCGCCACAGGCCGCAGTCGGCGACGCCATTGAACACCGCTCTGGCAACGAGCTGTTTTTGGAGGGGCTGCGGGCGTTCCGATGTGGACAGCTCGCGCAGGCCCGCCAGTGGTTGGAACGGGCGCTCACCGTCGAACCCAACAATCCCACCTATGTCAACTTCGCCGCGACGGTCACACAGCGGCTGGAGAAGCCCGGGGGAAATGGGGAAAGCGCCGAGCATCACTACCAGGCCGGCTGCCGCGCCATGGCCCGAAAGGATCCGGTGGCCGCAGCCAACGCCTTCAACCTCGCCGCTCAGCTCGACCCGATGAACCCAGCGTATCGTCAAGCCTTCCTCGACGCGCGGCAACACGCTCGCCGGACCCTGTCGGTGCAGTGGCTGGCGCAGGCCCGCAACGCAGAAAAGCGCCGCAACCGCGGCGACGCCCTGCGGTGCTACCAGAAGGCTGTCCAATACGGCGTCTCCGAAGCGACGGTCTATGCCCGCATGGGCGAGCTGTTCTGGAAGCTCCAGAAGGACGGCCGGGCCGCGCTCAAGTACACCCGCCGCGCCGCCCAGATGCAGCCCCAGGATCCCCGCATCCGCCGCGCCCTCATCGACCTCTATGAAGCGCTGAACATGCCGATCAACGCCCAGCGCGAGATGTCCAAATCGCCGACCTGACCGCTCAGCCCGGGTCGATCTGGAAGCAGACGTCTCCGCAACGGTAGACCTCTCGGGGGGACGGCATCAGCGGGCCGTCTTCCATCTCCGGCGTCTTCCAGGCCCGCTTGCGCCGGTCATAGACCTCCAGCGCGCCCTGCGCGATCAGCGCGACGCCGTTGTCCACCGCCAGCAGCCGGGCGGCGGCCCCTCGAAGCCGGCCGTTCACGCTGCCGTCGAAGTGGATCCCCAACTGCGCGTCTCGATAGAACCCCGGGCGCGCGCCACGGCACTCGCGCAGCCGCGTCGGCGCCGATCGCTTCAACCCCTTCGGATCCGACGCGATCGTGATGGTCGCCTCGGGTGGGAACCGCTTCGGGCGGACGATGCCCACGATCACCCCCCCCACCCCCACCAGCGCCAGCAGCGGGAACAGCCAGATCCCATGGCAGGCCAGCCAGCTGCGGTTCGTCACGGTCCACCGCATCGGAACCCGAGCAGCCCGATCCAAAAACCGGGGATCTGTCGGGGTGATCACCAGGGAGGCGTCCGCAGGCGCGGTCTCCCCGGCACAGTAGGGGACCGCGAGGCACACCATCATCGAATCCCCGGGAGATTCGACGATGATCGGGGTTTTCAGCGAGCGACTCGGAGCGAGATGCGGCGCGGACAAACAACCGCCCAGCCCAGCCACGGAGACCTGGAATGCGCGCTCTTCCAGACCGATGCTCTCGCTCAAGTCGAGCGCGACGCAGGTCTCTGAGAGGAGGGCGCCGGCCGCGATCGTGCCGAAGTCCAACGTCTCCGGAAGCGAGAAGCCCGGCTTGCGACGGACATCCAGCGGCAACCTGCCACCGGCGTCCTGGGGGCCCGGGAAGCCGTTCGGGATGAACGTCACCTGGACATCGTCCGCGTCCGGGACGATGATCGTGCCGACCACCGAACCGTCCGGTTGGGGCGTCCCGACCACTTCCTCGATGGCCCCGTCCGGCGTCTCGACGATGAACCGTCCCCCGTCGACCGGGAAGGGATCACCGTCGCGGTTGGTGACCCGGCCCGTCAGGGTGAGCGCCTCGCCGGCTTCCTGCGGACCCGGCGGCGGCGGATCGATCCGGGGCTGCAGCTCTTGGATGGGTTGGCCCTGGATGCGGTGATCGATGATCTCGTGGGCGTTGTGCTGGGCCTCACACCTGCGGCCACGGATCTCAGAAAAGTCCGGATGATTCCTGAGAAAATCCGTGATGCAGCTGTTGTCGACCTCATCCCAGCAGTCGTAGCAGACACCGTCCTTGAACAGGTAGGTGTGATGGTGCCAGGCGCTGTGCAGCTGCCGGACCGCAGGGGTGTTACACGCCGTCGACGTCAACTTCGGCGGCTTTCCGTTGAAGCCACCGACGCAGTAGGTCTGATCCCGGCTCCAACCGATCGAACCCCACAGCAGCGCGACCGTCAGCATGTACATCGTCGGGACTCAAGCCTCTGTGAACATCTCGCGGAACGTCGCGGCCACCTGGTCCGCGGTCTCTTTCGGGGCGTAGACCTCCAGGCTGGCGCCCTTCAGTCGGGTGTTGTCGACACGGTACTCCATGCTGCCATCATCGGGGAGGCAACGGACCGCGTAGGAGATGCGGCTGCCCCGAAGCTCCAGCTCGTCGTCTTCTTCGTTGCGTCCGAAGCTCTCTACCCGGACCCGCCGGACGTCGACCATCGGGCCGGGCTGCCAGGACTCGGTGGTGGTGTATTCCATCGCCGCCGGTCGGCCCCGCTCCATCCGGTTGACGTGCTGCCACTCCACCTCACCCGGATCGCTCCCGCTGAGCTGCTCGAGGGCCTTCCGAAGGAAAGCGACCGCGTCGTCTTCGGGGATGTCGGTCTTTCGGATCAAGCTGACGTTGGTGACGATCAAAGCCATGGGATGCTCCTGTCCAGGATTACGGTTGGGTCGGTGAAGGTATTGGGCCCCGACCGTTGATGCGAGCAATTCTCACGGCAACGGGGGATGGGTCTGTCGGAGTCTACTCTTTAAAGGGCGGCGTGTGCGCGATCAGCTCCGCCCGGATCGCGCCGACGTTGAGCTTGATGACCACCCGCGCCGGCACCCGGTGGGCGTCCTCCGTCACATACACCAGGAACTTTCCACGCTGCTCCCAGTCGCCCTCGTGAAGCGTGCGGAGCGACAACACCCGCACCGTCACCGGACCCATCACGCCCTTCGACCAGACCTCCCGGCCGAGCAGCTCCACCTCCAACGGCCAGGTCTCCTCCCCCGAGAACACGGGCAGCACCCATGGGCCCTCCCCCTCCAGCCGGCGCAGCATATACAGCGCGGACAGCGGATCCGCTGCCCCGGGCGCTGCCGGATAGGTCTTCGTCCACTCCCGCCACCCCTCCTTGAACTTCTGGTTGCGCCAGACCGTGATGCCCTCCGGCGACAGCGTCATGTCCTGGTCCTGCTGGAACCCACCCTCGCGGAACCGGGTCTCGTACCGCACCGACCCGGACGTCAGGGATCCCGTGCTCCGGATGAAGTCATCGATCGAATAGATCGCCCCGTACCAGTCCGCGTTCCGGGCGCCCGCCTCGATGATCTGCTGATCCGACGTTGGGCCCGGCTTCACCGTCGCCCACGCCTCTCCAGCGGTGATCCCGGCGAAGGACAGCGACCAGGTCAGCCGCTCCCCATCCAGCTCACCGGCCAGCGCTCCGCCCAACATCATCATCAGCCACATTCAGTACAGCGCTCCGGCGATGCGTCGCGGATCAGGGTACCGCGCCCGCGCCGCGGCCCGCTCTTCCAGATGAACGACGCCGGGCAGGTCGTGGGTTTCCGGGCGGGCAAGGCTCAGTTGGACATGGACATGGGGCGGCCAGCCTCCGTTTTCGGAAGGGGCGCCCAGCCAGCCCAGCACCGCGCCCATCGGAAAGGCAGCACCCGGCGACCACTGCGCCGTCGACGCCGCTGACAGGTGGCCGAGCAGCACATACAGCGGACCCCCGGCCAGGTGATGGCGGGTCACCAAAACATGCCCATAATCCCCAGGCGCTGGGTTGTAGCCGGCATGCTCGATGACGCCGTCGGCGAACGCATGCACCGCGACGCCCACCGGGCCGCCGATGTCCAGGCCCATATGGACGCTCCGCCCGTCGGAGAACAGCGCGTCCGTATACAGCGAAGGCCGCACCTCATCATAGCGACCCACCGACCACAGCGGAGGCCGCTCCGGCGCGGAGCCCGCCCCGGTGAAGTCGAGGACCACGTAGTCCTCTGGGAGGAGCACGATCGGGTGGAAGCTCACGACGCGTCCGTCTTGCCCGCCAGCCCCGCGAAGGGCGAGTACCGCAGCGCGTCCTCACCATCCCCCAACAAGCTCGGATCGATCTCCGGAGCGGTATGCAGCTTCTGACATGCCGCCTTGAACGATGACCAGAGCGCATCCGACTGCTCCCGAGGGACATGGCCGATCCGCTTCCAGCGGCGGTGAAGGTCGCGCTCGACCTCCTCCGGATCGTCGACGCCCTTCGCCGCCAGCTCTTCCGTGTGTGCGATGAGCGCCTGCTTCGCCTCCAGGTTGCCCTGCTCACGCTGCTCGATGTCGCTCCGTCGCTTCGCAAAGATCGCGTCGGCGGCGCCACGGAACCGCGCCCACAGCGCGTCCCCTTCCGGACCGCCGACGCCACCGATCGCCTTCCACCGCACCTGGAGCTGCTTCATCACCTCGGCCGAGCGCACGGCGTCGGTGTTCTTTGCCAACAGCTCGGCCTGGTCGACCAGCGACTCCAGGCGCTGCGCCCGCTCCTGTCGCTCCGCGTCCCGACGTGCATAGATCGCGTCCATCGAAGACTTCCAACGCGAGTTCAAGTCGTCGAGCGCCTGCCGGGGCACCCGACCGGCCGCCTTCCACCGATCCTGGAGCGCACGGGCCTCATTGACTGCGGCACGCACGTCCGGCGCGTCCGCCAGCTGCTCTGCGGCGACGACCAGCGCTTCACGAGCAGCGAGGTTGCGCTCCTCTTCTTCCGCCCGCGGATCCGGGATCGCAGAGATGCGCGCGTTGAAGGTGGCCAGACGCTGTCCATACTCCGCATCCAACGCCGTGGTGTGCTCGGCAGGGATCGGAAGCAGCGCCCGCCACTCCCGTCGCAACCGATTGCGCGCGCCGCTCAGCGCCTCGCGTGTGGCATCCTCGACCGCAAGAGCTTCATCTGCCGTCGCCAGCAACGCCTCGAACTTGGGCACCACGATCCAGGACAGGGTGTCCTGTCCCCGGGGCCGACGCGGCTTCTTCTCCGATGCCTCGACGATCGGCTCGGGAGCCGCTGCGGCGGGGGCGGGCGTCGGTGCCGGCTCAGGCTCCGCTTTGAACATGGGCGCTGCGGCAGGCTGTGGCTGTGGCTGTGGCTGTGGCTGTGGCTGTGGCTCGGCACGCTTCTTTTTCGTCTTCCTGGGAGGGGGCGCAGGGGCTGGCGCCTTCTTCTCGAAGCGGGTGTCGCGGTTGAGATGCTTGCGCTTCTTCTTGCCGCTGCCAGCGTTCTTCTTCTTCTTTTTCTTCAGCGCGGCTTTGGGCTTCGGGGAGGGCGCGGAGGCTTTCTGGGCGCGCTTCTTCTTTCGTTTCTCCCGACGTGAGGTCGGCGCTGGCGAGGGGGGCGCGTCAGTCTTCGCGTCAGCGGGGGTAGGCTCAACGGCGTTATCGTCGACGTCAGTATTTTCGTCGGCGGTATTTTTGTCAGCGGTATTTTTGTCAGCGGGTTGAGACTTGAACAGCTTCTGGACCCAGTCGAACAGACCCATACAATGACCTCCTGAGAGGATCGTCTATCCTCCGTTGAGGGCCAGGTAAGCGAGTCCTGCGAGAGCGCCACCCAGAAACGGCCCGATGACAGGGATCCAGGCGTAACTCCAGTCGTTGTGCCCTTTGTTGGGGATGGGCAGGATCGCATGCATCAGCCGAGGGCTGAGGTCTCGCGCCGGGTTGATGGCGTAGCCGGTCGTCCCGCCGAGCCCCAGGCCGATGACCAGGACCAGAAAGCCCACCGGCAAGGCGTCGAGGGCGCCCAGGCCGATCTCGGCGCTGCTGATGAACAGGACACAGAAGACCAGGACAAACGTCCCGATCGCTTCGCTGAACAGGTTGTCGGGGACGCTGTAGATGGCCGGCGCGGTGCAGAAGGTGGCCCGCTTCGTCGCGGCGTCCTGGGTCAGATCGTAGTGCTGGCGGTACTGCGCCCAGCTCAGCGTCGACCCGAGCGCGGCCCCGATAAACTGGGCGAGCAGATAGGAGCCCACCTTCGCCCAACCGAATTTCCCGGCGACCGCCAGGCCCAGGGTGACCGCCGGGTTCAGGTGCGCGCCGCTGGCGCTCGCCGTCGTGAAGACCGCCACGAACACCGCAAGCCCCCAGCCGACGGTGATCACGATCCAGCCGGCGTCGTGGCCCTTGGTCTCTGAGAGGACGACGTTGGCGACGACGCCGTTGCCGATGAACAACAGCAGAGCGGTGCCAATAAGCTCGCCGAGGAACGGAGTCATTTCGTCTCTCCTGGAAATAACGAGAGACTACAGGCCCCGCACCATCTCCTGCAAACGGGCGCGCCGCGCGCGCTGTCCTGCGGCGCCAACCCACCGCCGCTCCAATTGAACGGGCAGGGGTCGGGTCATCTCTTCAATCACCGCTGCCCCGATCGGGTTGCGCCAGCCACCCTCGACACGGTCTGCGACCCATCGCGGCCCCGACGCATCCTGAGCCGCCGCCGCGCAGGCGTCATCGATCCACTTCAGGCTCGCCTCATGATCGTAGCGCCAGCCTGAGATGCCACGGAGCTGGGCGTCTACGGCGTTCAATCGACGGCGGATGCCGTCGCACTCTCGCTGGAGGGTCTCGACGACCGCTGGCACCACGTCCCCCTCACCAAGGGCCATCAGCAGTGTGGCCTGCTCGGCGCTCATCATCCCGCTGAGGTTGAGGTTCTCCAGTGCGGTCAGGGCCTCGTCCTGGAGCGCAGCCCCCGCCGCCCGGGTCGAGAAGTCCGGGCTGTGCCGCTCGATCGCGGCGCCGTGACGGAGCACCGCGGCGAGGTCCGCCACGCCTCCTTCCAGATCGCCGTCCTGGATGCGCCGGATCCCACGGGCCGCCCAGTCGCGGCCGATCGACAACAAGGCGTCGACAGGAGCACCCTCGGGGAGGGGCGCCTCACGAACCCCCCAGGCCTCCAGCCAGGCGATCGCAGCGTCAGGTTGTCCACGCTGTCGGCTCTCTTCCGCGAGCTGGCGGAGCGTCTCCCACTCGGCGGGCGTTGGGGCGGCGGGCGGCGCCGGGGGCGGCGACGACGGGAGGGCGTTGGCTGTGCCCAACACGGTCAGCAGCAGCACACCGCCAATCCACAGGGTCCGTCTTCTCGTCAACCTCATCCCCCTCCGTTCAGGTCTCGTAACCAGGAATGCAAGGGGTGTTCCCACGAAAATCCGCGGCCCACGATGGCTGGTGTGGGCCGCGGTTTGACAATCTGTCCATCAGGCGCAGATCCTGCGCCATCGGGTCACAGCTGGTTGTCGGTCTCCGGGGCAACCTCGACCTCAGGGTCAGCGTCCGGGCGACGCAACATCCGCAGGTTCGGCAGCGTCGGCAGCGTGTTGCGATCGACGCTCGGAGACGGAATCACCGTCCCCTCTTCGATGGGTGCGCCGTTCTCATCCGCCCACAGCGGCTCCTGCGGCGACGCAGCGGCGGGCGCCTCTGGGGTGGCCGCAGGTGCGGCCACGACGTCTGCTTCCGGTGCGGCGGGGGTGATGCTCATCTCTGGAAGCGCCGGCGAGGCGGCAGGCGCGTCAGGGGGCTGCGCGGCGAACGGTGCCACAGCCGGCGGCACCGCTGCCGGCGGCAGGGCGAGCGGGGCGTCGACCACCGCCTCTTCCACCGGTGGCTCCGCGATCGGCGCGGGCGCAGGCTCGGGTGAAACGGTCGGCGCCGTCGGAATCATCGGTGCGGCCGGGGCCACACTGGTCAACGCCGGCGCCGGGCCTGGCGAGGCGCTGGTCCGCTCAAAGCGGGAGATCCGCTCGCAGGGGATGACCAGGATCGCGCCAGCAAGATCGCCTTCGTCAACCGAGATCTGGCAGCTCCCGCTCATGTTGTACTCGGCAAGCACACCCTCAATCGTTGCGCCGTTATCGAGGGTGAAGGTGTCTGCCCTCGCAGACATGGACAGGAAAAGCCAGATCATCACACCTCCAGGATTGTGGATCGTCTGACGAGCGGGGGGCGGGTTTCATTCATCACATCCTACGGAGGAGCCCGCAGATATCATGCTGTGAACAACCCCAATCGGTTCGCTCATCGTTTATGACACCGTATCCTTCCAAAAGCGCCACCTGAAATCTTCTGCTCGCCAACATCCCATACACAACGCGATCACAGCCGAGAGCACGACCATCTTGCAGTGGTGGGTTTTATCGTGGCCTTTTCGGGTCGCTTTCTTCGCCATCGCGCCAACGGTCGTGTAGCCAGAGCCAACTGTGGGGACGCACCCGAATCTTCGCCTCATAAAAGGTCTGACTCTTCTCGGTCAGCACCCGAATCGCGTCGCGTCGGTCGTCCGGGACGTCCCAGTCCAGGGGTTCGATCCGGGCCTTGTGTTGGCGTCCGTCTCTCCACTGAGAGACCCCAAACAACGGAGCACCGCTGAAGTGGGCGAGGGCGGCGAAGCTGATGGCGGTCTTACAGGGGCGGCCGAAGAACGTCGTTGAGATCCCCCTGTTGTATCGCTGGTCCTGGACGAGCATCACCACCCGCCCCGCCTCCAGAGCCCGATACGCGCGCCGCGGGCTGTCGCTCGGGGTGAGCAGCTCCAGATCCCGGGCCTGGCTTCGGAGCCGCCGGATCAGCCGGGCGGCCAGCGGCGAGGAGGGCTCTCGGATGAAGATGGTGACCGGGACCGCATCGGCGAGGGAGACCAGCAGGATCTCCCAGGCCCCGAAGTGGCCCCCCAGGATCAGCCCTCCACCGCGAACAGCGTCGATGCCGTCGATGGTGCAGCGGGCGCCCAGGGCCAGCTCCGGGAACTGGAGGGCCATCTCGCCGACGCTTCGCCGCAGGTTGGGCCCGACGGGCAGGCTGGGAAAGCAGCGCTTGAAGTTCTCGATGGCTTTGTCTCGCCGGATGGGGATCAGCCACCACCAGATCACGCCCAGCAGGGCCGCGATCATCGGAGCGCCTCGATGGCGTCGAGCAGAGGCGCTCCGCCGGTGACCTCCAGCGAGACGGCCAGCGCCCAGACGTCGGCGTCGACCGGCAGTCGCGCGGCGTCCTTTTCGGTCACGATGCACCCCGCCGGCAGCCCAAAGAGCGGCTGATGGTCGCCAACGGTTCGCCAGTGACTGATTTCGATTCCCATCTTCAGAAGCATACAGGCGAAGCCTTCGGGGCGGGCGATGCCGGTCATCGCCGGCCGCGGCCCCGGCGGCAGGGCCTCCAGCGGCAACCGCGCTCCGCGCCGGATCCACCCCGCAGGCTGCAGCCGGGCGCGCACGAGCGGCAGGGGCAACCCCGACGGCAGGTCGTAGTCGGCGTGGCTGTGCCAGATCCAGTGTGCCCGGTGGAGGGCGGACCAGGGCTCTCTCCGTGAACCGGCTGGGATCATGCCCCGTCCGCCCGGCCACCGCCCGTCGATACAGACGATGTCCAGATCTCGTGCCAGTCGTCGGTGTTGAAACCCGTCGTCGAGCAGGATCAGCCGCGCCCCACGGGCGACGGCGGCCCGCGCTCCCGCGACCCGGTCTGGCGCCGAAACCACCGGGATCCCTCGGCGTCGAAGCATCTCCAGCTCGTCGCCGAGGCCCTCTTGGATGCGGACGGGCGGCCCGGCTTTGGGGCGTCGGTACCCACGCGCCACCACCCAGGCGCCCGCCAGCCGCTGCGCCAGCCAGCCGACCGCTGGCGTCTTCCCGGCCCCACCTGCGACCAGCGCGCCGACCGAGATGACCGGCACATCGACCTTCTGGGGGCGGGCAGCATAGGAAGGCAGCCGCGATGCGCCCCGCTGCCATAGGCCTGTAAGCGGCAGGAGCAGCGGTCGGGCGGTTCGCCCCGCTGGCATCATCGTCGCCGGCAGCCGCTCCACGACGCGTTGGGCCGCGTCGCTGTTCGGTTGGGGTTGACGGGGGCAGCCCATCGCCACGATCAAAGCGTCCAGCAGGGTATCCTGGGCGACAAAGATCCGATCGGGGGAGCGGGCCCAGGCGATCGGATTGGATGCGGCGTGGGGGCCACGGACCACCGGAAGGCCCGCCGATAGGGCCTCTGCGGGGGAGTGGCCGCCGATGTTTTCTGAGAACGTGCCGCCGATGAACGCGACCCGAATATGTGGATCGTGGAGCAGCCCGGCCAGCTCTCCCATCGTATCCAGGACCACCACCTCTGCAGTGGCATCGATGCCATCGGAGCGTTTACACCATCGCACCATGGCCTGGTCGAGCAGGGCGCCGATCTCTGAGACCCGATGCAGGTGCCTGGGGGCGAGGATCAGCTGCGGTCGAGGGGAAGACAGCGACTGCCATGCGTTGAGCAGCCGGGCCTCATCGCCGGGGCGGGTGCTGGCCCCGACGATGGCGGAGCGGGGCAGGGAGAGCGCGGGTCGGGGTTTCGGAGCGGCCTGCTTCAGATCGCCGGTCTCTGCCTGGGGGATGAAGGTGACGTCGGCGACCATCCATCGCCAGACGGGCCCCAGCCGCTGCCATCGGCGCGCGCCTTCGCTGGGACGGGCATTGACGACGGTGACCGGGATGCCGCGGTGGCGACAGGCGACGAGCCAACCAGGCCACAGCTCGCCTTCGACGAGGATCAGACGGCCAGGCCGGGCCCGGTCCAACCAGCGAGAGACGACGAAGGGCAGGTCGAGGGGGGCGGGGAACGTTCCGGTGATGGGGGTCCGCATCGACGAGCGGGTGCGCCAGACGGTGGGCGGGAGCGCGGTCTGGAGGCCCTTCGCGGCGCGATGTTCCCCGGCGCTCGCGCCATGCAGCCAGGTCCACCCCGGCTCAGGCGCGGGCAGGCGGAGGATGTGCCGGCGGCTTCTGGAATCGAGCAGCAGCACAGGCAGCAGGAACAGCCCCAGCAGCCGCCAGAGCAAAAAGAAGGACGACCCCATGACGGCGTCACCGGGGCGCAGATCTACCGCCACGGATCCCAGCGGAACGATTTCATGTTGATTCGGCCGCTGTCTGAGATGGTCACCCCTTCTGCAGTGAGCAGGGCGATCTGTTCGGAGCCGCGGTAGGGATCGCCTTGCATGGCGATGGTCCCATCCGAGCGGATGACCCGCCACCAGGGGGTCTGGTGGCCAGGCACCAGGGCGGCCAGGGCGAAGCCCACCTGGCGGGCGTTGCGTGGCCGGCCCAACAGGGCCGCGACGTCCTTGTAGCCGAGTACATGGCCGGCCGGGATGCGGTCCACAACAGCATAGACCTGCTTCCGCCAGCCCAAATCGCTGTCCCGGAGTTGACGAAGAAACCCATTCAGATCTGAGGTCATCTTGCCGACAGGAGTAACGGACGCCATCCATCTATGGAAGAAGCCGCTCAAGTTCTGAGTGTGTTCTTCCGATCCTGAAAGGGCCTGTGCTGCGTTTCATCTACGCATCGCGAACACTGCTGGGTTTGCCGAACCAATGTCAAACAGCGCCTACAACATGTCGTTCTCTGAGGATCAGACTGGCGAGCAGACCATCGCAGAGCGCCTGACGGAGTCTGTGGCTCGCTCCCGCAGCCCGGTCGGGCGGCCACAGCCGACGTTGATGGCGCTCTGTGGAACCTGCGCGGGACAGATCTTCATCCTCCAGCCCGGCGTCAACCTCATCGGCCGGGACCCACGCGCTGCGATCATCCTCGACAGCTCGCGCATCTCTCGGCGCCACTGCGAGATCATCGTCCCCGACCAGGGCAACCCCCAGGTCCGTGACCTCAAGAGCACCAACGGCACCCTGCTCAACGACCGGAACCTCACCAACAAAGCCATCCTGCTCCGTGACGGCGATCAGCTCCGCGTCGGATCGGTGCTCCTGAAGTTCGGCTTCCAGCTGCCGCTGGAGAGCGAGCTGCAGCAGGACCTGTACCGATCTGCGCAGTATGACGCGCTGACCGGAACCTTCAACAAGCGCCACCTGCTGACCCGGATGGATGAAGAGTTCGCCTGGGCCCGCCGCCGCCGCCAGCCCTTGTCGATGGTCATCGTCGACCTCGACCACTTCAAGTCGATCAACGACACCTATGGCCATGCGGTCGGGGACATCGTCCTCAAGGCCGCGGCGGCGTCGATGCGCGACAAGATGCGCCGTGAAGACGTCCTCGGCCGGTTCGGCGGCGAAGAGTTCGTCATCCTCATGCGAGACACCCCGACCCACTGGGCGATGATGGCCGCGGAGCGCATCCGTGAGTCCATCGCCCGTGAGCCCATCGCCTATGATGACGGAGTCGTCTGGATCACCTGCTCCGCAGGCGTCTCCTCTTCCTCTGAAGACGGGATCTCCTCGGTCGACGCCCTGTTTCAGCGGGCCGACGAGCGCCTGTACGCGGCGAAGAACGCCGGACGAAACCGGACCTTCGGACCCGAAGACGACGAAGAGCCCAAGACGATCTGACTTAATCCGCCTGGCGTCCGCCGCCGATCATCAGCCGCCATGTCGGGGCACCGACGCCGCCCTGCAACCCAACCCCCAGGCCAACTCTCCAGAACCGGCCGCGCCCCGATGGTGTGCGCTGCATGCTCAGCATTCCCTCCAGCGGCTGCTCGAACACGGACGGGCCATAGATCGTGCCATGAACCTCTGCGGACAGCCAGATGTCCCTGCGCACCGCCGTCCCCAGGCCGCCACGGAACCATATCCCCGGCCCGATCGAGATGGATGCGTCGACGTTGTCCAGGGTGATCGCTTCCTGAACGCGGACGCCGCCGTTGGCCAGCGCACGAAGGCGCTCTCCCATAAAACCGGTCACGACGCCCAGATCCAGGACCGGCGACGGCGAACCGAGCTGCAGCGCCCCGCCGCCGAGCGGCGCCGACAGGCTCCCCAGGAACCCAAACCGGCGCTGAAGCTGGTACTTGGCGGAGAACGTCAGGTCTCCGGGTGCCGGCGCAGGGACCGAGAACACGTCGCTGCGGGCGAGCACATGCAGCGGCGCGGACGCCCCCAACCGAAGCTTCTCGCTGATGCCCTTCGCCGCAGCCAGATGCAGCGTCAGCACGTCTCCGATCACATCGACCCGCCCGTCGCTGGGATCGTCGCTCTGCCACAGCAGCAGGTTGTGGCTGGTCCACAGGTCGGCCCGGACGATGAACCCCGTGGGAACCTGCAATGACTCGGTCGCCGCCATCGCGCCCGGGTCGAGCGCCGGCCGGAAGGTCTCCACGTTGAGATCGTCGAAGATGTAGTCCTCATCGGTCGGCGAGGTCTGACCATAGGCGGCCAGGCTCATCCACAGCACGACCGTCATGGGCGCACCCCCGTGGGTACCTTGAGCCGGCGAGGCGCAGAAGGGGGGCTCTCGAAGCCGAACCGATCGAAGGAAGACACCCGCCACCACAACGCCGGCACGTCGAAGGGCAGCAGCAGAAAGTCCGGCCGCCACTCCGGGTATGGCAGGTCTTCCTGGTAGAGGATCCGGCTGAAGTCCGGCCCGGTCGCGATCTGGATGCGGTAGCCGAGGGCCTGCTCGACCGGCGTCCAGGCGAAGTCCGGCCGCAGCAGCGGCGTATCGTTGTCCGGCTTGAGCAAAAACCCGGTGTCCAGCAGCGGGACCGGCGCGGTGGGCTCGTCGCCGGAGCGCACCCGGCTGCCCTCGCCGGCATCCAGAGACACCTCCTCACCCTCGGCCATCACCACCACGTTGTCAGTCAGGGCTTCGGTGCGGACGGCCTCTTCTTCCATCGTGACCCGAAAGCTCCCGCTGCGCGCGGTGGTCAGGCTCATCGGCGTCTGGACGGTGATGGTGCCCGCGTCATCCGCCGCCCGATCAACCTGGACGCTGCCTTCCGACAGGTTGACCAGCGACTGACGGCCGGCCGCGTCCCCCGCCGCCGTCGAGATCAGGGTCAGGCAGGTGCTCCCAGACATCCGAATGTCATCGAACACCGCCCCCGATCGCGCCGAAGCCAGCCGGATCGTGGCAAAGCTCTCGACGTCGGTGCAGATGACCGTGCCCGGCTCCATTCGCACACCACAACGGAGCGCGACGACCTCGCCTTCAGGCAGCGTGATCCGCCCACCGCCCGTCACGGTCAACACCTGCGCCTGCTGCGCCTCGATCGTCCCCGTCTCAGGCAACATCAGGATGGTGCCCACCGGCGGCGTCTGGTCCGCCGCCAGTCCATTGATCGACCGGATCGAGACCGGATCGACCCCCTCCTCTGCAGCCACAGACTCGATGCTCTCTCCAGAGCGCAAGACCCGGTGTCCAGCCGCATCGGCGAACGGCACCCACATCCACATCAACAACGCGATCATCCGCTGCCCTCCGCTTCGGGAGCGATGGGGATGATGCGGCAATTCCGCTGCTGCTCTGCCCGCCGGTTGGGGTCCGGCGGCGGCGGATCCAAAAAGACGATGCGATCGGCGGGGATGCCAGCATCTTGCAGCGCACGGCTGACGTTCCGCGCCCGCTCGATGGCGAGGTCGCGGTTGTAGTCCAGCGTCCCCTCAGGCGAGTACCCCCCCTGGAGGACGAACGACCAGTCCGCCGCGTTGTTCGCCACCGCGGAGATCTGAGAGAGGGCTGCGGCGTCCAGCTCGGAGACGTCGTAGGCAAAATACACCTCACTCGGCGAGGGATCTTGCGCCCGCACCCAGACCGCATGCCCCTGAACCAGCGCAGCCTTCAACGTCTGCAGCTGCCCGCCCGAAGACACCTCGATGCTCACCGCCCCTTCATCTCGTCGCATCATGGCGATGCCCCGCTCATCCACCGGCACCGCGGCGCCATCCAGCCGCACCGTGTCGCCGGGATGGGCCAGCACGATGAGCACACCCTGCACCACCTCAGGCGACCAGAACGGCAACCCCTCCGACGATGTCGCCATCGCCGCAAGTGCATCTCCCATCGGTGCCAACGCCTCGGGCTCTGGTTGCACCGCGGGCACGGGCTCGACCGTCACAACAGGTTCAGGAAGCTGAGGTTCTAACTGAGGTTCTGGCTGGGGTTCTGGCTGGGGTTCTGATTGGGGTTCTGGTTGGGGTTCTAACTGGGTTTCGGCGAGGAGGGATTGGGCTTCATCGGCGGGGAGCCAGTCACAGACCGGCGCGGGGACCCAGATCATCTCGGTGACCGTGACGTCGACGTCTGGTTCTTCGGGCTCCACGGGGCGATCGATGTAGACGATCTGGACGACGGGCTCGGGGCGCCTGGCGGGGAGGACGAGGCCGACGCTGGCGCGGAGACCGGAGATGTCGTTGCCGCCGACGGCTTCGAGGCCGAACCGTCCGACCAGGCGTTCCCGGATCGGAGAATCATATGCGACGCCGAGGGTGACGATGCTGGTGGAGGGGAGGGCGGCGGCGCCGAAGGAGCCGGTCAGGGAGAGGGCGCCGCGGTGGGTCCAGGGCTCATCAAGGAACCACCGAACGCCGCCGCGCAGCTCGAACCGGGCGCCGTTGGTCGACGCCGAGGTGACTTCCGCCAGCCATCGGGAGCCGGTTCGGAAGGGCAGGCCCAGCCGGACATCATGTCCGATCCCGCTGTCTTCGACCTCAGCGGTGGCCTGCACGGACGCCGAAAGCGACAGCGGCGGCGCAGCAAGGGCCAGAGACGTCCACCAGAGCACCATCTCCTCACTCTCGCGTCATGGTCAGCGGCATGGTTTGCGGGCCGCGCTTCGCGCGCCCCTGGAGCCGTCGTCCGCTGGGGTCCATCGTCGCCGTCAAGGTATAGTCCTCACTCTCATTGCGCAGCCGCAGGGTTCGCGTGGAGGCATCATAGCCCCCCCGAACAGCGGTCTTCGCCTCTCGACTGCCCAGGCTGACCGCGATCGATCCGCGGAGGGCATCGTCAGAGCCGGACACGGACAGGGAAAACAGCCGCCCACCCAGCGAGCCGCTCCACCGCCCTGCGACCGCGCTCGTCCCGGCGCTGCTCGGCGCAGGCTTTGTCTCTGGCTCCGGTTCAGGCGCGGGCGCCGGCTTCACCGCTGGCACAGGTTTCACTTCGGGTTCCGGTGTGGGGCGGGGTTCCGGCTTCGGTGTGGGGGCTGCGACCGGTTCCGGGACCGTTTCGGGTTCGGGTTCGGGGAACGATACAGGCTCTGGTTTTGGGGCAGGTTCTACAGCGGTCACCACCACCGGCTCTGGTTTTATGCTTTCGACAGCGATTATCGTCGTCGGGGTGGGCGTGGGGGCATCGAAGAAGGCGAGGTAGGCGAGGTAGGCGACGAGGCCGAGGAGCGTTGTGGTCGAGGCCGTGGCGATGATGATGAGGGGCGTCCGAGAGGCAGGCGCCGGAGTCACCGCAGGAGGAAGCGTGGTCTGGGTGTGGAGCGGCGGCGGTGCGATGGTCGGCGCCGAGATGTTGGCGGGGGCGGCTGGCGGTTCCGTGGGCAGATCGACGATCTGAAAGGTGGGATCGGGCTCGACGAGGATGGGTTTGGGGCGCAGCGGCGCAGCGGGTTCGGGAA
>JBCBLB010000125.1:0-16881 GCA_038520555.1 Myxococcota bacterium
ACGGACCGCTGGTCATCAATGGTCCGATCGAGATCGTGCGCGGCGGGACCGGCAAGACCGTGCGCCGAACCACAAAGGCTGCGCTGTGTCGTTGCGGTGCGTCGAACAACAAGCCCTTCTGTGACGGAAGCCACGCGAGCATTGGCTTCAAGACCGACGAAGCCGAGTAGCTCAGCCCTCGTCGGTCGGGGCTTCGATCAGGCGGGCGTCGAGCAGCTGGTTGACCAGCTGCGGGTTGGCCCGTCCCTGAGACGCTTTCATGATCTGGCCCATCAAGAAGCCGCGGCGGCGGGCGTCCCCGCCGCGGATCTGAGCCACCACCGCTTCGTTGGCCGCGAAGACTTGATCGAGGATCGGGTGGAGCGCCTCTGGAGAGGACAGCTGCTTCAGTCCCTCTTTTTCAACGATGGCCGCTGGCGCGCCCTGCCCCTTGAGCATTTTCTCCAGGACGGTCTTGGCGATCCGGGTCGAGATGACCCCTTCATCGATCAAGCGGACCAGCGCACCGAGCGCGGTCCCGTTGAAGGGCAGGCTGTCGATCGGCTGATCCTTCAGGGTGGCCATCAACTCGTTGTTGATCCAGTTGGCGACGCCCTGCGGGTTGCTGTGGGCAGCGATGGCGGCTTCGAAGAAGGCTGCGCGGGCGTCGTTGTCGGTGAGCATGTGCGCGTCCTCATCCGAGAGCTTGAGCGCGGTGCGGAATCGGTCGAACCGCGCTGCCAGCTCAGGCGACTTTTCGGCCCGGGCGGCGTCGACGTTCAGAGGCGCTTTCTTCTGCTTCGACGGCTTGTTTTTGGGTTTCTTGGGTTGCTTGGGCTTCGCCGCTCCGTCGTCTCGCTTCTGGATGCGTTTCCAGGCGTCCTTGAGGGTGACGATGCGGTTGAAGACCGGCGCCCCCTCGGCGCTGTCTTCGGTATCTGAGATGAAGTAGCCCTTGCGCTCGAACTGGAAGCGGGTCCCGGGCGTGGCCTGGAGTAGAAACGGCTCGACGATGGCGTCGACGGTCTTCAGCGAATTCGGGTTGAGGGCTGCGATGAAATCCCCATCACCGGCGAGGGGCTGCTCAACGTTGAAGAGCCTCTCATAGAGGCGGACAGGGGCCGCGGCGCCGCGCTCTGCCGAGACCCAGTGCAGGGTGGCCTTCACCTTGCGGCCGTCCGGGGCGTTGCCGCCCGACGTATCGGGATCGTAGGTGCAGTGCAGGGCGACGATGTTGCCGTCTGCGTCCTTGTCCACCGAGACACAGGTGATGAAGTAGGCCCACCGCAGACGCACCTCGCGCCCCGGCGCGAGGCGGTAAAACTTCTTGGGTGGATCTTCCATGAAGTCTTCACGCTCGATGTACAGCTCCCGGCTGAAGGGCAGCAGCCGGGCTGCGTCCGGATCGTCGCCCTCAGGGAAGAAGGGCGCCTTGATCAGCTCGGTCTGCCCGGTCGGGTAGTTGTCGATGATGATCTTGAGCGGGTCGAGGACGGCCATGACCCGCGGGGTGCTGCGGTTGAGGTGCTCGCGGACGACGTGCTCGAACTGGGCGATGTCGACGACGCTGTTGGCCTTGGAGACCCCCAGGCGCGCACAGAAGTCGACGATCGCTTCTGCGGGGATGCCCCGGCGACGGACGCCAGCGAGGGTGGGCATCCGCGGGTCATCCCAGTCCGAGACGTGACCTTCTTTGACAAGCCGAAGTAACCTTCGCTTTGACGTAATCGTATAGGTAAATTCCAAGCGAGCGAACTCATACTGATGCGTCCGGGGCTCTGTGTGGCCGGTCGCTTCCAGGACCCAGTCATAAATGTCCCGGTTGTTCTCAAACTCAAGCGTGCACAGAGAATGGGTGACCCCTTCCATGGCGTCGGTCAAACAATGAGCGAAGTCGTACATCGGATAAATGCACCAGTCGTCGCCTGTGCGGTGGTGGGTGGCGTGTCGGATCCGGTACAGCAGGGGATCTCGCATCTGCATGTTGGGGTGCGACATGTCGATCTTCGCCCGGACCACGTGGGCACCGTCGGGGAAGTCCCCCGCACGCATCCGCTTCAGCAGCGCAAGGTTCTCGTCCGCGCTGCGGTCGCGGAAGGGCGACGGGGTCCCAGGCTGCGTGACCGTCCCCCGGTTTTCCCGGATCTCATCGATGGTCTGAGAGTCGACGTACGCCTTGCCGTCGTTGATCAGCTGAACGGCGAAGTCGTAGAACTGATCGAACCGGTCGCTGGCGAAGTAGAAGTGGTCGCCCCAGTCGAAGCCCAGCCAGCGAATGTCTCGCTTGATCGCTTCGACGTACTCGGTCTCTTCGGTCAGCGGGTTGGTGTCATCCATCCGAAGATGGCAACGTCCGCCGAACTCTTTTGCCATCCCGAAGTCCAAACAGATCGCCTTCGCATGACCGATGTGAAGGTAGCCGTTCGGCTCCGGGGGGAAACGGGTGACCACCTGCGAATATCGCGCCTCATCGAGGTGCCCTGTGATGATGTCCCGGACAAAATTCCCAGCCGCAGCCGCGTCTTTCTCTTCCGCCATAATTCTTCCTCCAAAGAACCTGCTCTCTATCCGCTCCCAGAATCGTTCGCTTCTTTCGGAGAGGAAGCTAACGATCCCCTTGGGAGTTTTTTGTAAGCCGACAGGGATGCCGCCCATGAACGATCAGCGCCGCGCCGTACAGATCCTCCGTGAACACCGACACCGAAAAGAAGAGCGTCTCCAACAAACCGACGCGCCGCTCGCACAGACCGATGCGCCGCTGGTCGAAACGACCGCGCCGATCCGCGAGCCCGCCCTCCGACACTCCGGCCAGCTCGCCAGCGCCGTCACCGCATGGGTGGGGCTGACGTTTCTGGTCTCCTACATCGCCCTGCCGCTCGTGCGCATCGCCGCCGGCGCCAGCTCGGCGTCTGTCGCGTCGCTCACCTACAACGCGCAGGCCAGCTTCATCGGCCTGCTCGGGGTCCTGGCGCTCACCCTGTTCGGGCTCGGGGTGACCCGACCCGCCGCACGCCTCAACGTCGACCCCGATCGGGTCCTCGCCGCGACCAGCGGGGGGCTGCTCACCTGGGGACTGCTCCACAACATCCTCCCAGGACTCATCCCCTTCGGCGCCATGGGCGGCGTCGAGCTGGGGACCTTCCTCGCCTCGAACGTCATCGAGGCTGGCCTGTTCGGGGTGATGCTCGCCAGCCTCACCCGGACCGGCCGCGGCGCCTTCACGCTGGGCGTCGTCTTCCAGACCGCCCTGCTGATGTTCAGCTATATCGCAATGTATGCGCCAATTCTCTTCTGAGAAGGGCGCCGAAACCGGACGGTCAGTGGATATACAACTGGTCGCGCATCACCCGGAGCGCCATCTGCTCGGCCTCATCGATGAGCGTGACGATGTCATCGGTCAGGCCCCGATAGGCGGACGCGTCCTCTTCAGACAAGCGCGGTGAGACCAAAATCACCCCGCGCGGCCCCTGACTTCGCACCAGCTCCAGCAGCGTCAGGGTCTTCAACGGGTCCGGATGCGCGCTGACCGTCAACAGGACAATGCGATCGTACAGCTCCGGAAGCGCCAGCGACGGGTGCTTCTCCAGCAGCGCTGGCTGCACCATGTCGAGGGGGATGTCCAGCGTCTCCGCGATGGCTGCGGCGATGACCATCGTGCCGCCCGGGGTGCCGATGATCATGACGCCGTCGAGGCCCCGATACGACGTCAGCAGCAGCGACAGGCGGGCGCCGGTCGTCCACTGACGATGGAACTTCGGAGGACTGATCATGGGGGGGCCTCCTGGGGAGGTAGGATCATAGGGGCATCTGGCGCCCCGTGCAATGGCCCGATTGCACGATGATGGAGAGGACACAGGGACTGTAATGTTCTCTCCCCCCAACCCGGAACCCGATGTCAGAAAAATGGCGATCACATATCCACAGGCTCACATATCCACAGGCTCACATATCCACAGGCTCACATATCCACAGGTTAGCGTGCGCCGATGTAGTTGCGGAGGGTGACCTGCTGATTGTCCGAGAGCTGATCCTGGGGGATGCAGGTGTTGAAGTCGCAGACCGTATACGGAAACATCAGGTTGTCGCCCAGCTGGCCCTCACACTGCCGCACATTGCTGCAATCGGCCGTGTCGCTGAGGGCATCGTAGAACGTCCAGCCGTCCTCGACGGGGTGAAACAGCCCCATGTAGTGGCCGACCTCATGGGCGAGGGTCTCGCCGTATAAGCGGATATCTTCCTCATCAAAGTTACCATCGCCCCCGGCGTTGGCCAGCCATGAGATGACCACCGCGGAGCGGTCGGTCTCGGTCGGTGTCCAGGGGATGCCCCCGGCGATCCCGTAGACGTCGTCCAGGTTTCCGATGGTCTCCCCGATGAGGACGGTGATGTCGTTGTCGGTGCTCTGTGTGCTCTGATTGAGGATCGCGTCGCTGCCCGTCTCACTGAGGTCGGTGAGCTGGTCGCTGAGGCCCTGTCCGGTGCGGTAGGTGACGTCCAGGCTCAGCCCATAGCCTGCCCAGATCTCCGACCACCGGGCGACCGCCGCCTCCGTCGCCGAGACCACCGCCTCGTCGTTGCCCACGCCTTCGGTGTAGACGAGCTCGACAGAGACGCGCGCTTCGCCAGGCACCGGGTCGCCGCGGGTCTGGATGACCACGTCCAGATCCGCGTTTGGGATGTAGAAGCCTTCATCGTCGATCACTCCAAACGCGATCTGCCAGGTGCCCGGGGTGAGCGATCCCTCCTCACTGCGGATCGGCCAGTTGATCGCTGAAGCGCTCCCCTCGACGAAGACTGCGCTGGTCAGGCTGAACTCATCGACCCAGTCGCGCCAGTCCAGCAGCTGCTCCCCGCTCGGATCGTAAACGCCCTCGACCGAGACCAGATCGTCGCCCGAGACATAGACCATCATGGCCTGGTCGTCAGCGCCGACGTCGACTTTCACATACAATCGGCCCCGGTCGTTGGCGGATGCTGTGGTCCGCTGGGTCACGATTCCGTCCAGATCGTCGACCTCAACCGGGGGATCCGGATCAGGGTTTGGACAACCCGTCAGGCCCCACAGCGCGATCCCCGCACAGAGAATCCGTCTGGTCATTCGCCTCTCCTCCTTCAGCATCGTAATTCATCTTCACGTATGGAGAGGGCATCCCCCCATGGCCACCAAGCGCCCGTTGAAGACCAGCGTTGAGCTCTACAACCGCATGCGGTGGGATCCCGCGATCCCCGCTGAGCGCGTGGTGATCGGCTACGAAGACCACCAGATCGGCATGCGAGAGGTGCCGCTGATGGAGTTTACCCCCGGCGGACGCATCCCCTGGAGCCGGGTGTGGTACTTCCGCCTGGACGGCATCCGGTTGTGGGACCGCAAGACCCGCATCGATCGCCTGTTCGGATCCGGGGAGACCGCGCCCGATCAGCTGCTCACCACCACCGCCGTCGCACCCCGCCGAACGATCGAGGGGCTGTCGTCGATCCCCATCTACCGATACAGCGGCACGTCCTGGAAGGTTCACCCGGCCGCCTCGGTCGGCGAGCGCCTGCCCGAGACCCTGCGCGTCGGCACGCTCAACGTCCTCATCGATGATCACCTCACTGCGCAGATTAAGACCCCACAGCGCGTCCGGGCCATCCTTGAGCACCTCCGGCGGGCTGATCTGGATCTCATCGTCCTGCAAGAGGTGCAGCCCCCTGTCCTCAAGGCGCTCCTGGACACGTCCTGGGTTCAAGCCCGTTATTTTGTCAGCGACGGACCAGACGCGAAGACCGTTCATCCCTATGGGCAGGTGATCCTCTCCAGGCAAGCGCCGCTGCGCCTGCTGCACCTGCGGCTGTCTCCGCGGAAGCGGATCATCTTCGCCCTGTTCGACAGCCGCGATCGGCCGCTGGAGGTGGCCGCGATCCATCTGACCTCGGATCGGAAGCCGGACGCGCCCGCCATCCGAGCCACGCAGCTTCGGCAGCTCCTCGCCGCCCTGGCCCCAGAGGCGGATCACCTCGTCGTCGGAGACTTCAACTTCGACGATCGACATCATGAGCCGCTGCTCGACGACTTCGTTGATCTCTGGCCATCGCTCCGGCCCGACGATCCGGGCGCCACCTTTGATCCCAGCCGCAACCCGCTGGCGGCGTTGATGTCCCAGCAGCAGATCCCGCGCCGCCTGGATCGGCTGCTGCTTCGGGCACCGCTGGAGCGGCTGCTCGCAGAATCGATCGAACGGTTCGCGGACACCCCGATCGCGGGGACGGGGGGGGGCCTGTTTCCCTCTGACCACTTCGGCGTCGTGGCGCAGCTGAAGCTGAACGCCGCGCGGCAGGCGCTCGCGCTGGCACCGACGACGCATCGGACCGCCCTGGCCATTGTGCCGCCGCTGGGGGCCTGGCCAACCATCCAGGCCCTTCGTCGGGCGCACGATCCACGGTTCTATCGATGGATGCCTCATATTACGCTGCTCTATGGGTTCATCCCGCCGGCCATGCTGTCTGAGGCCGCCGATGTCATCAGCGAGATGCTGGCTCGGATGAAGGGGTTCACCTTGACGCTGTCGCACGTGGACGAGTTCTCTCTGCCGGACGAGCGCGTGCTCTACCTTGCGCCAGATCGGGCGGGACAACGAAAGCTGGTCGCCTTACAACAGTCGATGAAGCAGCTCTTTCCTCAGTGCACAGAGCAGGACCGGGGCGAGCGGTTCACCCCACATCTGACCCTCGCCCGGATCCCGGGTGACATCGAGGAGCCCCTGGGGATGGACGCCGTCGCGCCGATCGCATTCCCTGTGGAGGAGGTCGCCCTGATGGCCCGAGAAGCCACCGGCCCGTTCGAGGTGCGCTATGCCGTTCCGTTCGACGGCGGGTTGATCGAGGTCAATCCCCGATCGCCAGCGGCCGACCTGGCGGGCGCGCTCGCTGAGCAGGGGATCTCGGCGATCCGGGCGCCCCACCGACAGGCGGCGATGCGCGCCGTACAAGAGGCTGCAGAGCTGCTCACCAACGTCGGCATTTACCCCATCGGGTCCACCCGACTCGGCGTCGATGGGCCAGACAGCGATCTGGACATCCTGATGGTCGGGCACTCTCCGCGGCGGACGGCCCTCGCTGCGCTGCTCGCGGCCCTTGACGACGTCGAGATGGCTCGGATGGTCGAGGACGCGCGGGCGCCGGTCCTCAAGCTGCGGCTGCGGGGTACGGACATCGATCTGCTCTATGCGCGGTATCCGGCAGATCAGCCGCTGCGGTCGCCAGAGCGGGTCCCGCTCGCGGCGCTCGATGCCCTCGACCCGCGCTCACGACAAGCGATAAACGGCAGCCTGGAGGCGCAGTCTCTGCTCAACCATGTCCACAACGCGCCCGAGCGGTGGCGAACTGCGCTGCGGGGGCTGCGGTCCTGGGCGGCGGCGCGGCAGCTTGACGCCCACGCCGCTGGCTACCCGAGCGGCGTGGCCTGGGCGATCATCGCGGCGGTCGCGCCGGACGCGAACACCCCCGAGCACAGGCTGGAGCGGATCTTCGAAATGCTGGTGGAGTGGGACTGGTCAGAGCCCATCGCCCTGGGGACCGGCGTCATCCCACACAGCGACGATCCGATGCAGATCATGACCTCGGTGCGACCGCGAATCAACAGCGCACGGAACGTCACCGCGTCGACCCGGGCGACCTTGAAACGAGAGATGGAGCGCGCCCTGGAGCAGATCTGGAAGATTCGTGAGGGGACGGCCCGATGGTCAGATCTGTTCACCCCTGCAGATCCCGAGTCCGATCCGGCGCGGCTGGATCTCTCGCTACACACCCAGAATCCGGTATCGATGGCCGAAGGGCAGGGGTGGCTGTCCGGCCGGCTGCTCGGGCTGTTGATCACCCTGGAGCGGCGGATCGGGTTGCCGCTGCGTCCCTATGCCCGGTTTCGGCCCGTGGGGAGAGGACTCCAGCGGTTGACCATTGGCCTGCCGACGCCCCCACAAGGAGATGATCGACGCCGCATCCAGGAAGCGCTGGAGGACCTGGAGGGGCAGTTCGACGCCTGGTCCGGCTGCCCCGCAGACCTGCGGCTGGTGAGCGGACTGCGCTGGCGGGCGAGCCGCTGATCAGCGCCCGTCGGGCTGTGGGTCGCGTTTCTGGGATGACACCGGCTGGGACACCGCGGCTGCGCGCGGCTGTCCGGGGCCCGGTGGCGGCGGCGGGTTCTCGGTGCGAGACGGCTCGTTGGGATCCGGGGTCGCCCCCCGTCGGCGACAGGCGACGAGACCAACGGCTGAGAAGGCCAGGAGTTTTTTCAGCATCGAACGCCGGTTCATAGACAATATCCTCCATCAGATGGGGAATGGATCAGCTACCTATCACAGTCTTCAACGAGGAGACCGACAATCTGGGAGAGGAATCTCTTTCGATCACGATTTCCTGAGGTGAGGCTATGTTGAATTTAATTTCCATGGAAATTTCCAATTTCCATAAAGTTGGGTGGAATTGTTTCCGGGTGGAAATTGACGGAGTGAGACAACCTGGATTTTCCAGTGGAACAGCTCTTGCTCTTAGAGAACGTGAGCAAGCGATTGCTCACCTGAAATTTCGCCGTGTAGGGCCCGGCCCCCTAATGTCTGAGAACAGGCGTGGCCGGGTCCTCCTTACAATTGCCGAGCTTGATGCTCGGCGATTTTAATTGTCCCTGTGGGTGTCCGGGGCGGGCACATAAGCGAAGATGGTCTCTGGGTATGTATCGGTGATGAGCAAAAACCCATCCCGATGGCGCGCGATCCCCTCCCAATTTCGATCCGGTCCGTCCAGCCGCAGCAAGATCGGGGCGCGCTCATCGGCGACGATTCCGTGCGCGGTCTGTCGAAGCGCGACCAGGCGCTCGACGCGGCGGCCGACCTGTTGGGCATGTGTGCGTCCAAAGCCCCACCGCTCCTGAATCTCATCGCGTCTGGCGCGCAGCCTCCGATCGCCCGACCACTGATAATTGATGGCCCACATCAGGCCGTCTTCGTCGGGGGCGGTGACGTCGGTGATTCGATACTGAAGGTGAAGCGATGGGATGGTCTCCAGGACACCGTCGGTGTTGAGGACGTGTGCGCGTGGTGTGTCGACGTAGCGAGGATCGTTGACCTCGTGCAGGGTGTGTGGCCGCCCATCGAAGAGCCAGATCGCTTCGTCGGACTTGTTGCCGATGCCGCTTTGAGAGGGAATTGAAAGTTTCTGGCTGAGTTGCAATTCCAGGACAGCGGATGGGTTTTCGATGAGACGGGCGGGAACCAGCCAACCAACCATCCCTTCTGGGGGGCTGGCCTCGATGGTGAGCCATGCCCTGCCATCATCACCGCAAGTAATCCCTTCAAAGCCTTCATAGCCGGGGATGGTGGTCGATGGGTCTGAAGGGGAAATTGGAAGAGTAGCGGGGCGTAGACGGGTATTTCGTTCAATGGCGTTGTCTATCTGTGTGCGTGAAAGAGTATATATTTCAGTTGCGTACTGAGGGACAAGGACGAGCTGTTCACCACACCACGCCATTGCAGAGAATTGCTGGTCTTTATTTGCTGCAGGGCCGTCCAGGAGGAGGCGCTTGGGGACGACCTCAATGGCGGTGGGGGGAGGAGGGGGCGTGCGATTGCATCCCCATGAGAAGGCAAGTGTGGCTGTGATGAGCATTGAATTTGGGGAGAAGGTCGATCTAAAGAACGCTGTCACGATAGCGTCACGGACATGTCGCGGTTGGTTTAAGTTCGGCATAACATCCACATATCATCCGACAGAGGGCGTTTATGGGCTTGTTGTTTCTTTGCTGTGATCCAACGGGGGGGGACGCGATGCTTGAAGCCGCTGAATCCACCACGAAAGAGAGAGGGGTAATTGTTTGAAATGCGGTAGAATGCCAGCGGGGGAGCAGTGAGTTGCGGCAACAACCAGTCCGTGGCAAACATGTGTCGAAGGGGTCCTGGAGCCACTCGATTTCGTCCCCTGATTGTGTCATCGTCGGGGCGTTTCTGCGAATCCGCAGTGATAGCCGCACATTCTTTCACGCCAAACCGTAGAATAAGCTCTGATGGCTGATGAGCACACTGAAACAAGTCTTTCCGGATCGACCCGACCAGCAGATCCGCTGATCGGGCGGATGGTCGCTGATCGTTTCCGTATCGTCGGGATCATCGCGCGGGGGTCGATGGGCAAGGTGTATCAGGCCCGTCAGATGCCGCTCGATCGCGCGGTTGCGGTGAAGATCCTGGATATTCGCGATGACAAGGTATCTGGTGAGGGGTTTGGGCAGCGCTTTCTTCGGGAAGCGTCGGTGCTGGCGCGGCTGAGTCACGCGAACACGGTCCGTATTTTTGACTATGGGATCTGGGAAGGCCGGTCGTTTCTGGTCATGGAATACATTGAGGGCAACCCCCTCAGCAATTTCCTGAACAATGGCGCGCTTCCGCCCGGGCGGGCGCTCTCTATCGGCGCCCAGATCTCGGCTTCGCTTCGTGAGGCCCACCAGCAGGGGATCGTTCATCGCGATCTCAAGCCTTCCAATGTGCTGATTACCCGCCAGGGGGACGCGGAGCACTTCGTCAAGGTGATCGACTTCGGTCTCGGGAAAGAGATCGAAGAAGAGCACGCAGAGTTGACGGTCGCCGGCCAGGTGCTGGGCTCGCCGATGTACATGGCGCCGGAGCAGGTTCGCTCGGAGGAAGTCGACCAGCGGGCGGACATCTACGCGCTCGGGGTGGTGTTGTACCGGATGCTGACCGGTGCGCGCCCATACCCGCAGCGTGGGACGCCTGCGCTGATGTACGCCCATCTCAACGAACAGCCGCGTCCGTTTTCAGAGTCGAACC
The DNA here is from genome assembly GCA_038520555.1 of Myxococcota bacterium. Classification (GTDB taxonomy): domain Bacteria; phylum Myxococcota_A; class UBA796; order UBA796; family UBA796; genus JBCBLB01. The sequence continues at coordinate 10,791 of JBCBLB010000125.1, forward strand.
CCGAGTTGGATCTGCCACCATGCGTCGAGTGGACGGTGATGTGCTGCCTGGAGAAGGATCCGAGCAACCGGTTCTGGGACGCCGGTGAGCTTCAGCGTGCGTTGAAGGCCTGCTGGATCGCATTGGAAGAGAGCTCGTATCGCAACATGACGCTGGACATCAGCGAAGGGATGACGATCCTTCCGCCAGAACTCAGCGACATCAGCGCAGATTCGATCGTGTTGACACCGCGACGCCCGCCGGGTGCCGCGGTGGCGAATGTTCAGACGAAGGAACAACAGAAGAAGCGAACCGGCGGGCTGTGGATGTTCCTGCTCGTGGCCGCAGTCTTGATGTTGATTGTCTTCGGTGGCTATACAGCAAACCTGGCCGGGCTGTTCTCGGAGCAGCCCGATGTTCAAGCGTCCGCTACACAAACACCGCTCACAACACCAACACCCACCCCGGAACCCGAACCGCTCGTGCCAGACGCTGAACCGGCCCTCCCCCCGGAAGACGGTTCAGCTGAAGACGGTTCAGCTGAAGACGGTACGGTAGAAGACGGCGCGGTAGAAGACGGTGCGGTAGAAGACGGTGCGGTAGAAGAAGAGGATGGTGCTGCGACAGAGGAAGCGACACCTGCGCCGGTTGTTGCGCCACGTCCGCGCCCACGTCCGCGCCCACGACCAGTGGTGCGTCCTGCGCCGGAACCCACGCCGGAACCGGATCCAGAACCTGTGGTGTCACCTGAGCCGACGGTTGAGACGCCGGATCCTGCGACGTCACCCGACCCTGAGCCTGTCGTCGACGAGCCGGTGATTGCGCCGATCAATTCCGACTCGGACTTGAAGGATCCGTTTCAATAATCTTTAGGAGCGCATGAATGCTGTACCTGCTGACGCTGGTGCTCCTCTTTGGTTCCCCTGCCTCTGCAGCGGATGAGAGCGAAGAAGCCCGCGCTCGCGAGCTGTACACCAACGGCCGTGAGTTGTATGAGGAGGGCCAGTACGAAGCTGCGATTATGGCCTTCGAGCGTGGCTATCAGATCAGCCAGCTGCCGGCCTTCCTGTTCAACATCGCCAACGCGTATGAGCGCCTGGGGGATTTGGACAAGGCCATCAGCTACCTCAACCAGTATCGGGCGTTCGCCAGCGCGGAAGAACGGGACAGTCTGGAGCGCCGGATCAAGGCGCTTGAGAATCGTCGCGACGAGCTGGCCAACACCGCGGTGGGGCCCACGCCCACCCCGACGCCCACCCCGACGCCCACCCCGGGCGGCCGGCGCCATGTGGCGGGCTGGACGATGGTGGGGGTTGGCGGTGGTCTGGCGATCGCAGGCGGGGCGGTCGCGGCGATCACCTACAATCAGAGCCTCTCGCTTCGGGACGAAGGGACCGTTGAGGCTCGGGATGACTACGAACAACTGCGCCCGATTAACGGCGCAGCGATCGCTGCTGCGGGTGTTGGTGCAGGGGTCGCCGTTCTTGGCGGCGTCGGCATCGCTGCCGACTTCCTGACCGTCTCACCGACTCGGGGTGGGGGTCACGTCACCCTTCGCTGGAGATTCTGATGCTCTTGTTCTGGATGGGGCTTGGGTGTATCCCTGAATGGGATCCGGACTGGTTGGCCGACACCGCTGGGGATTCCGGCTCAACCGGCCAGACGATCCTGATCAATGAAGACATCACGTCGAACACGCTGTGGACGGCGGAAAACACGTACCTTCTGGCGGACAACACGGTCATTTTCGTCAAGGGCAACTCGACATTGACCATCGACGCGGGGACCACCGTCCTGGGCGGGGACAATTCGGCGCTCATCGTGACACAGGGCTCGAAACTGTTCGCAGAGGGTGAGGCGGACGCGCCGGTGGTGTTCACCAGCGCCGCAGAGCCGGGCTCACGGGAGCGCGGCGATTGGGGTGGGGTGGCGCTTTTGGGCAACGCCGTCATCAACAATGACGGTGGAATCGGCACACTGGAAGGTCTACCCGACTCGGCCGCTGCGGACGCCCAGTATGGTGGCAGTGATGACACGTATAGCTGCGGCAAGCTCAACTATGTTCGCATCGAGTTCGCTGGGCAGGACCTGGAGCTGGACAAGGAGCTGAATGGGTTGACCCTGGCGGGTTGTGGAAGCGGCACGAACATCCGCTATGTCCAGGTCCACTATGGAAAGGATGATGGCATCGAGCTGTTCGGCGGTACGGCGTCGATGCGAAACATCGTGATCTCGCGCTCTGGGGATGACTCTCTGGACTGGGATTTGGGCTGGCGGGGACAGATCCAGTTCCTCATCATCCAGCTCGAGCAGGAGAACACCGAAGAGTTCGCCGACAAAGCGTTCGAATCCAATGGAGAAGACGGGGACAACGAGCAGCCATATGACAACGAGCCGTTCTCCAACCCCACCATCTATAACGCCACCTTGATCGGCTCGAATGTCGACGGTTCTGGTGAGACGGCGATGGGCTTCCGCGCGGGCACTGGCGGCCTGCTGCGCAACTTCGTCGTCACCGGCTTCCCTCGATTCGGGATTGACATCGACAGCGTGGAAAGCGCCACCCGACTCACCGAAGGCGACCTGTCGCTGGAGAACATGATCTTCTTCGATACGCAGTTGACGGTCGTGGAAGATGCGGAATCGGACGACGACGGCGGCTTCGATGAGGCTGCATGGTTCTCGAACCCCGATCTGAACATCACCATCGAAGATCCGCTGTTCACCGCGGGTGTCTATGAACTGGAGGCGCCGGACTTCGTGCCCGCCCTCGCGTCGCCGGCCGCCACTGGCGCGGCCGCCATCCCGTCATCGAACACCAACGGATTCTGGAGCGGCGTCCCCTACCTGGGCGCGGTCGAACCTGGGGCGACCACCCCCTGGTATGAGGGCTGGACGGACTTCCCCCCGAACTGAGCCCCGGTTATTTTGCAGACATCAGCGTCCGAACGGCGGCCAGCATCGTCTGGGGGTCGGTGTGGTCGCCGGCGCCCTGGTCGACGTGTCGCCAGCGGACCTGTCCGGCAGTGTCGACCAGCAGGGCGCCGCCTTGTTGCCACGGGTCACCGCGGGTGCGGCCCTGGATGAAGCCCTTCGACATGGCGCGGGTGCCGGCCTTCAGTGAACGCAGCCCGAGGCCGAAGTTCCGCTTCAGCCCGGCCAACGCGTAGCTGTTTCGCTCCGGGTCGGTGTACACCGGCGTCCGAATCGAGAATTTCTCGACGAAGTCCTTCGCCATCGCCGGTGTGCCGTTCCCGATGGCCACGAGGCGGACCCCCTGTGCGATGAAGTCATCTCGGACGAGATCGAAGCGAGCAGCCTGCTCGCGACAGAACAGTCAACCATAGTGGCGCAAGAAGATCAGCGCGGCCGGCTGCTCGGCCCACAGCGTCTCCAACAATACGGGGCGATCCTGTACATCACGAACCTGTGCCTGTCCCAGCGTGGTCATGGTCGATCCTTTTGGGGAGGGCTCACTTGGAGGCTTGCGCCGTTGACTGCATGAGGCGTAACGGAGCCTGGTCTGCCCGCCAGTCTGTGAGGAGCCGCTGACCAGAGAGCGCGGCGCGGACCGTTCGGATCCCACCCAGGGCCGTCGCCAGCGTGCTCTGGCCGGGGAAGACCGAGTCCCCGACCAGAAACAACCCCGGGTGCACCGGGCGAGGCACGAGCCCCTGATAGTTGCGCCAGCCTGCGCGCCGCGGGATCCCCCCCACCAGACCTTGTGGACGTCGGGTGAAGCGTTCGAACGTGCGCGGGCTGGCGGTCATCTCCTGAGCCACGCTGGCGTCGACCGCGGGCGCGAGCTGGCGGAGCGTCTGGCGCATCCGCTGCTGGATCGCCGTGATGTAGGTCTTCTGCTCCGGTTCCGTCATGCTGCGGAGCGTGTCCATTGGGACATGGGTAGAGATGGTCGCGGTGCGCAAGCCGTCCGGCGCGCGTTCGGTCTCTGCCGCCCCGCTGATCGAGCAGAAGATGTGGTTGCCCTCCAGAAACGGGGCCATCGGGTCGGCGACCAGCTCCAGGTGGTGCGGCGCAGCGTGGGGGAGCGTGTGGGGCCGGAGCGTCAGGTACAGCATCGCGGCGCCCCAGCCGCTCGCCACCTGCGCAGAGAGCGCCTTCAGCCTTGTCGAGGCGGGGACGCCGTGGAGCATCGGCGCGATCGCCTGGGGCAGCAGGTTGGCGATCACGATCGGGGCGCGCACGGTCTGCTTGCGCGCAGAGATGAGCCAGCAGTCACCGTCTCGACGGATCGCGCGGACCCGGCTGGAGAGGTGGGTGTCGGCGCCGAGCCGGCCGATCGCGTCCCACAGCCCCCAGGCCAGCTGCCCGATGCCCCCGTGGATATGGCCGGTGCCCCGGAAGCAGTAGTCCATCGTCGACATGGCGAAGGGGGCCTCGGCCTCATCAACACCAGCCTGGACGGTGATCTGGCAGATGGCGTTGAGGTAGCTGACCAACGGCCCCCATCCTTCCAGCCGGTGCCGGCGGAGCGCATGAACCAGCGGGCGCCCCACCACCCGCAACAGCGGCAGGTAGGCCGGCGACCGGCGGAGGTGCCAGCCCACGGCCGACCAGGAGAATGGGGGAAGGCGTCCTGGATCTTCGAACACGGGCCAGAGCGCGTCCGCAACGCGGCGCTGCTCGGCGAAGAAGGCCCGCAGCCGCTCGGCTGGCGCGTCGGGGAGGGCGCACAGCCGAGCGATCGTCTCCGCACGAGAGGAAGAGACCGGCAGCGTCACGTGCGGGGTGCGAAACTCGATCGGGGTGTCGAGCATGTCGAACCGGACGTCGATGTCCAGCGCGCGGCGCCACCGATCGAACAGCTGCCCTTCGCCCAGGCCGGAGAACAACGTCGCGCCCGCTTCGTACTGGACGCCGCCGCGGGTGAACGTGCTCGCGCAGCCGCCGGGGTACTTCAGGGCTTCAAACACCGCCACACGCGCGCCCGCCCGGGCTGCGGTCAGCGCCGCAGCGAGCCCGCCAAAACCGGCGCCAATGACCGCGATGTCGACATCCTGCTTCATCGTCCTGTGTCCTGGGTGATGCTTCCGTTGAACGCACTCCGCATACAGAATGTATCGGTGTTGTGAACCGTATCGCGAAGCGGGCGACAGGAAAAACAGACCGTTGACAACCCATCAGCGCGATGTGCGCGCCGCGAACGCCCGCTTGAGCAACTCGAACAGCGCGTTCATGGCGATCGGTTTCTGAGCGATCGCGAACGCAGCGCTCAGATCCAGCTGCTGATGGATATGACCGGACATGATCACGATCGGGATCGTCGGGTCGATGCCGATGAGGCGCGGGAGGACCTCTGCGCCAGACAGCTCCGGCATCGAGAGGTCCAACAGCACCGCGCTGAGGTGTTCGCGCTCGGCTTCGAAGCGCTCGATCCCTTCCAGGCCCGTCGCCGCCTCGGTCACGTCGAGGGATCGCTTCTCCAACAGCCGACGCAGCACCCGACGGACCAGGACCTCATCGTCGATGACCAGCACGCGTTTTCGCCTGGGGAGGTCCGGGGTCTGTGGGATCGCCGGAGGACGTGCTGGACGCAGCGCGTTGACCCGGGGCAGGGAAAGGGTGAAGGTGGAGCCCTTCTGTAATTCTGAGACCCACTGCAGCGCGCCGCCGTGGTCCTGGGCGATGCTCACCCCGGTCGCGACGCCCAGGCCGGTGCCCCGGCCCTGTGGCTTGGTCGAGAAGAAGGGCTCGCCCAGTCGCGCCAACGTGTTGGCGTCCATGCCAGCGCCGTTGTCGGTGACCGACAGTCGCCAACCCGGGACCGAAGCGTCTTCGACGACACATGGGGCCGACTCCAGGAGGACCTCGATCGAAGGATTCGTCGCATCCGCGACGGCATCTCGGGCGTTGATCAGGAGGTTGAGCAGGACCTGCTGCAGGTGGCTCGCCCGGCCCCGCACCCAGCAGGGCCGGTTCGGGGTCTGCAGCGTCAGGAAGATGCGCCGGTCAAAGGTCTGCCGGGCAATGTTGACCGCATCCCGAACCACCATCGCCAGATCGACCGTCGTCTGCCGGGACTCGGGCTCGTTTCGGGCGACCAGCAGCAGCTGACGGACCAGATCCGCTGCGCTGTTCGTCGCAGAGATGG
>JBCBLB010000230.1:0-12826 GCA_038520555.1 Myxococcota bacterium
ATGCGCTCCGTGAAGGAAAGAAAGAGGCGGTGAAGCCAGGCGATCCTGAGTGGGAAGAAGCAATGCGGAAGGCAAAGCAGTAAAAATCACCCGCTGACGTTGATTTTCCCAAAACATATCGCGACAGAATCAAATCCAGGACGGTCTACATTCTCGCCGTCCACCCCTTCTGAGCGGACCACCTGCCCTGAAACGATCGCCTTCCCTTCCTGGCCATCGGCATCCAGCGCCGATCATGGTCGACCAACCCGAACGATTCCGGTTCGTGTGAGAGCGTCACGGAAGGTGTCATCGGTGCAGATCTGCTGCGCCGGCTGGTCGAATCGGAACGTGTCCTTCACGCCGACCTGTGAGGCTCCGCAGGGCGTCACCCGGTGTCCGCTCTGCTCTCGCGAGGCCGTCTCGGCGATCTGGATCGCCGCGTTCTTTCATGCGCACAGATGGGCTTCGACCACTTGAATGGTCGCGGAAGTCTGGCACCGTGGTTCCTTAGCGCGCGTCGTCTTCGATCTGGGGGATGGTTCCTGTCAGCAGATACTCGACGGCGCCGGTGGCCAGTTCGAGATCGCCGTTGACAGAGACGTGGACCGGCCGCCGCTGGTTGTAGACCCAGGCACCGGGCAGTCCAGCGAGGGTCTCGGCGGTGGGGGCGACGCTGCCTTGGGGGAGCCGCGGATCGGCGTCAGACCAGATCATCCCCACCCGCGCAGGCAGGGCGTCGTCCCCCGCCAGCGTCTGCAGCGACTGGTCGTCGATGCTTGGAAGGGCGAGTTCACCGTAAATGCGTCTCAGCCCCTCCTCTTCTTCATCGAAGGGGTCGAGGGGATCGATGTAGGCAGACAGCAGGTCGGGCGGGCTGTCGACGAGAACCCCCGCGACGTCCGCGGCAGCGGTGGTGAGGAGAATCTCGGTGACGGCGCGGCTGCCGGAGCCCAGCCCGATCAGGTAGATCTGGCTCTGGTCGAGCTCAACGGGGATCTGGAAGTCCTGCTCGTTGGCAAAGGCTTCGTCGGTGACCAGCCGCAGGGCGTCATTGGCGACGGTAAAGCCGCTGCGCTCGAACACTTCCACATCGAGGTCGTTGGGCCGGATCTCGGGGTCGTTGTGCCAGAAGTCGCCCCAGCAGTTGGTCGGATAGATCTGGGCGACGCCGGCGTTGAGCAGCGCGGCAGCCAGTGCCCCTTCGTTTTCTTCGGCGGCGTCGGGAATGTTGAGGTTGAGGCCCAGGGTCTCCCAGGCCTTGCCGACGGCCCAGCCGCGGTTGAGGCGGCCGGGATTGTAGAAGCTCGGATCGTTGAGATCGCCCAGCTCATCGAAGATAAAATCGAATGCGCCGGCGTGATAGATGATCGCGACCGGCGCGGGGTCGGGCAGGTCGTCCCGGAACAGGGCGATGGTCCGGTTCCGCTCGCCGTCGGGGCACAGCCGATCCCCGTCGAAGAAGCTGATAAGGGCGCCACTGTCGACGACGTCGGCGTTATCGTAGGGGATCGCCGAGAAGTCCAGCGAGGCGCGCTCGCCGTCGTTGGGCCAACATCCCACCAACAAGGTCCACAACAACACCGCTGCTCCTGTCTACGTCGAGATCGGGGTCGAGTATACTATGCCTCCCGCCGGATGGAGGATCGAAGAGATGACACGAACCCTGTATGCGTTGTGGCTGGCTGGCGCCCTGATCGCCTGTGATGGCGGCGGTGCTGAGGAGACGCCCGCAGAGACGCCCCCGAGCAAGTGCCCGAAGGTCTCGATGGACACCCTCAGCGGCCAGTGGATCCAATACGCCGGCAACACCGTCGTCAAGCAACAACGCTTCGAAGTCGTCGAGGGGGGCACCGAGCTGTGGTACACCGGCGGCGGCTTCACCAAGCGCAAGCTGAAGGGCGAGAAGCGCGCGAACGACTTCCAGTTCGACGAAGTCTTAGAGGGCGATCGGGCATCGCGGTTCCAGAGCGGCAGCCTGGCGAAGGTCCGCCTGTACGTCGAGCCCCGTCCGAAGGACTGCAGCCTCCGGGTGAGCGAGATGTCGGTAGAGAACAGGGGCGGCAAGGAGATGGAGCGTCCGAAGGGCACCTTCACCACCTATGTCGAGTATCCCTCCAACCAGCCGATGCTGACCTTCCGCCCCTGCACCGACAACCTGTTCGTCGGCGAGGCGGCCCGAGATCGGGCGATCGCGGACAAGCAGCTGGAGCAATCTGGCGCGCCGGAGCCGGCCATCGCCCTGGATCCGGCGCTCCCGACGGGCGCCTGGATCAAGGCGGACGCCGACGGGGACACGGCCTGCACCTATGATATGGACCTGTTCTTCGATGACGCCCAGGCCAAGAACAAGGACGGCGCTGTTCAGGAGAAGCTCCCGGCGGGCGAGGTGGTGGACGGCTACCGTCCCTACTATGCCGAGTTCTACGCACCGTTCTCAGGCAACCACCACCTCCAGATCTATCGGTACCGCACCTGCGCGGATGGAACGCGAGAGCTGGTCGGGGTGGCGTGTCTGGAGTCGATCCTCCAGGGCGGCTGAGCCATGCCATCCCGATCGGATCGAGATCGGCTCCATGTCACCGGTCGTCACGTCACCGGTCGTCGAATGAGCGGGCGACGCGCCGCCGGATCGTGATGAGGAACGGAAGGATTCCGGATCGGCGCTCTTTGGCGGTCCGCTGCTGCAGTCGCGCAATCTCATCGTCATCGGTCAGTTCTGGGCGTCCGGACTGGCGCAGCTCGTCGAGCACCATCAGCAGCGCCCGACAGGCTGCGCCATCGTCGGCATGATGTTCTGCGACCGCGGCGCGCCGCACATCCCGCAGCGCGGTGAGGGCGTCGATGGCCCCATCATGGTCCCCGAGGGCGCGCCGGACCCGGGCGAGCCGAAACAGCACCGGATCGGAGGGTCCCAGCCGTGCGGCGTTGGCAAGGATCGCGGCTGCGCGTTCGGTGTGCTTGAGGGCGAAGTGCAGCTCACCGAGCCACAACAGCCCGTCTTGCAGCGTCCAGGAGGCGGGGCTATATCGCCGGCGTTCAACGGCTTCTTCGAGGATCGGCAGGGCCCGCCGGCCAGTGAAGAGCCGAGCGCAGCGGGCGAAGACAAGGAACATCGGCTCGGGGGTGTCGCGCCGATGGGGATACCGTGCGCGCCACTGCTCCAGCAGGGAGAGGAGCAGCCGGCGGGTCCGTTCACGGCCAAACACGTCGTGAGCGAGCAGCCGGGTCGACAGCCACGCGAGGGGCTGGTCGACAGGCAGCGCGCGCAGCTGGCCGAGGGCGGCGTCAAACAGCCGCGTGGATCGCTTCATCTGCTGATCGGCGCGCGCCAGCAGCTCACCGGGCGCCAGCGATCGACGCCACCGATGCAACTCAGCGGGGGTGACGGCATAATGAGAGGCCTGATCGAACAGCCAGTCGATCCGAGCGGGAGGATCCAGGTGTGGCGGAGCAGAGATCGAGGACTGGTTCATGGGCCCGAGCACGCGTCGATTGAGGAGGGGATGATGAGAGATCGGTTCGCGCACGTCCCACTCAAGAGCCGAGCGGCCTTGCGGGCGTGGCTGCAAGAACATCATACGCAACAAGAGTCGATCTGGATGGTTCGCGCCAAGAAGCACCTCACCGATCAGTACGTCCCGTACGAAGAGATCGTCCAAGAGGTGTTGTGCTTCGGATGGATCGACAGTCACGTGCGAACGCTGGACGCGGACCATTCTCTGCTGTTGTTGTCGCCGCGGCGCCCAAAGAGCCCCTGGTCGGCGGTCAATAAGCGTCACATCGAAGCGCTGCTGGCGTTGGGCCGGATGACGCCTGCGGGGCAGGCGAAGATCGACGCCGCGAAGGCGGATGGTTCGTGGACGCTCTATGACGAGGTCGAGGCGCTCGTCATCCCACCAGATCTTCAGGCAGCGCTGGCGGAGCACTCCGGAGCGGCGGACCAATTTGAGGCGTTCTCGGACTCCTCGAAGAAGGGGATATTGTGGTGGCTGAAGAGCGCGAAGCGTCCGGCGACGCGCGCGAAACGGATCGCGGAGACGGCGCGGTTGGCAGCGCTGGGGATCCGGGCCAACACACCAGCGGCGCGTGGGCGATGAGGGCTCTCAGACGGGCGGGATGGCCACGAGAGGATTATCGGTTCAATAGCGGAAATCGGGAGAGGTATTGACCCGTAAAGGTTAAGATCGGATCCTGAGCTTCCCCTCGACGCTGACCCGAATCCGAGAGCGCGCCATGCACCGTTTGCTGGTCCTCCTCATGCTGTCGGCCTGTGGCCCGAAAGAGTCCACAGAGCCTTCCCCTGAGCCGATCGCGCCGCCACCTGAGGCGGTGGTGCCGCTTCCTGAGCCTGAGCCGATCGCGGCGCCAGAGCCTGAACCTGAACCTGATCGTGAGCCGCTGTTCTTCGAGGTCGATCCAGAGGGGCGCGAGGTCCGCGTCGCCAATCGGCGGCTGAACGTCTACCGGGCGGCGAAGGCCAGCGGCCGACGGCGAGCAGTGATTGAAAAGCACTACCCCTTCGCCATCGAGCGGCGGGTAGACGGTCCGGGCTGCTCCGAAGGATGGGCCGCGTTGCCGGGCGGTGGCTTCGTCTGTCTCAACCACACCGAGACGACGACCGAGCCCCTGCGGGTCTCGCCACCGTTGGTGGCGTTCGTGCATCCGGGGCCGGATGACTGGGAGTCCTACAGCACCGAGGGCGTCTACAACAAGGATCCCGACAAGACGGAGGTGCCGGGACTGGTCCCCTACGTCTATGCCAAGGTGTGGCGGAAGTGGAAGGGGCCGGTCTACAAGAGCGCCGAATCGTTCGCCGCGGGGGATTCTCCCATCTCACGGATGGCGTATGGGATGAAGTTTCGCTTCACGGAGGTGATCGAGACGGACGCTGGCACGGTCTTGGAGCGTCCGAACGGGACCGTGATCCCAGTCGACGAGATCTTCTTGTACCCGCTCACCGACTTCCATGGCCGCGAGGTCGATCGGGAGCCGATCCCTGAGGGCATGCAGGTTGCGTGGGTGTTCGGCTATGACGGCGGGAACGTTCGCCCGTCGCCGGACCTCAACGCCGAAGTTGCCGAAGTCCTGCCGTACCACACGGAGCTGATGGTGCGGGACGCGCCCGTCGATGAAGCCGGCCATTGGTGGGAGATCCCTGACGCGTTGGGGCCGGGCGTGTCCGGCTATGTCAACGATCAGCGGGACATCCGCCATTGGGTGCCGCGCACACCCCCCGATGAGGTCACCCCCGGAGAGGTGTGGGTCGACGTCGATCTGGGGCAGCAGGTCCTCGCCCTTCGCGAGGGTGACGATGTTCTGTTCGTCACCATGGTCTCCACCGGGGACGTCGGGTGGGCGACGCCCCAGGGCATCTTCCGGATCTACGACAAGATGATCGAGACGACGATGGCCAGCCGCGCTGGCGTCGAAGAGGAGGACGTCTACTACGTCGAGGGCGTCCCCTGGACGATGCACTTCAAGCCGCGGTATGCGCTACACGGAACCTTCTGGCACTGGGGCTTCGGGCACCGGGCCAGCCATGGCTGCGTCAACCTCTCTCCCCGAGACGCCCGCTATGTCTTCGATCGGGTCGGGCCGACGATGGAAGCGGGTTGGCACTCGGTGTTTGAGACCCCCGACGACGTCGGCACCGTCGTCCGGATCCGAAACGGCGATCGCCCCGTCCGTGACCGACGGGCATCGCTGTACTGAGTCAGCCCGGGATTCGGTCAGCGGTTCCCGAACAGCTCAGCGAGGGCGTGATGGACGGTGCGAACGCCAACGACGTCCAGCCCCTCTGGTGCATACTCGGCCGCCGCGACCGGTGCGATGACCCGCTGGAAGCCGTGCCGCGCCGCCTCATTGAGGCGGGCGGCGGGCTGGGCGACTGCACGGATTTCACCCACCAGACCGACCTCACCAAAGACCATCGTGTGGGGATCGAGGGCCCGGTCCCGCAGTGAACTGACCACGCTGGCCATGATGCCCAGGTCGGCCGCCGGCTCAAGGATCTTCAGCCCGCCCGCTGCAGACACGAACACATCGCGGTCATGAAGGTGGAACCCCAACTTGCCCAGGACCGCGAGCAGCATCTGGAGACGGCCCCGATCAACGCCCAGGGTGGTGCGTCCCGGCGTCGCTGGCGTCGGCTGGCCGATGAGGGCCTGCACCTCAGCCAGGATCGGCCGGCTGCCTTCCATCGCCGCGATCACGCTGGTCCCAGACGCCGAAGCCACCCGCTCTTCCAACAAACGGGCCGAAGCGTCGGGGACTTCCACGAGGCCCTGACCGGTCATCTCAAAGAAGCCGATCTCCCCCGTGGAACCAAAACGGTTCTTCACTGCCCGAAGCACCCGGAGCTGCGTTCGCCCATCACCCTCAAAATAAATCACCGTATCGACCAGGTGTTCGAGCACTTTCGGTCCGGCCAGACCGCCCTGCTTGGTGACGTGACCGACCAGAAACGTCGGAATGTCCTGGCCCTTCGACAACGACATCGCCCGCGCGGCCACCTCACGCACCTGTGAAACGGCGCCAGGGACACCCGTAAGCTCAGGCGTATACAGCGTCTGCACCGAGTCCAACACCAACACCCGGGGCTTCAACCGCTCTGCCGCCGCGAGCGCTGCGTCCAGATCGGTGTCCGCCAACAGGTGCAGCCCCTCCGTCGGAAGCTCCAGACGTTCCGCCCGGAGCCGGATCTGTCGCGCAGATTCCTCACCAGAGACATACAACGTCTTCAATCCGCGACGTGCAAACTGGGCCAACACAGTCAACAACAACGTCGACTTGCCCACACCCGGATCGCCGCCGATGAGGACCAGGGCCCCGGTCACCAGCCCACCACCCAACACCCGATCCAACTCACGAATGCTGGTCGACAGGCGGACTTCGCCATCGGTCAGATCAACCTGATTGAGAAGCCGCGGTTCAACCCGGCGAACGTTCTTGTCCGCTGCACGCCGCCCCTGAGCGGGTGGCCCAGACTCTTCGAAGCTGTTCCACGAGCCGCACTCCGGACACCGCCCCATCCACTTGGGCGACGAGTAGCTGCATTCATTGCAGACATAGGTGATCTTCTGCTTCTTCGCCTTCGGCATCAGGGATGCTCAGGCTGGCGGCGAAGATCCCGGCGAGAGACGAGGTTACACGTCTCCAATTCGGCGTCCCAGGTCAACACCACGTCGCCCCGCTTCAACTGGCGCAGGACCACGTCGACCTTCTCATCGATGGTGTAGTCGCGATGACCGTAGTCGGTGCCCTCACGAAGGACAAAGGCTTCGATTATGTTGCGGAGCGTCTCTGAGTCGAGCTGCTGGTAGGGAATGACCATCACACACCTCTCGGCTTGATGGGTCTCTTCTAGCCGACTTCACCCTGGTTAGCCGGTCATAAACTGTCCGATTGACCCAGGGGCAGCCTTGGGGGATGGAAAGAATGAGCCGACAGAACAGAATGTGATACTCATAGGACTCAAAACAACCAGCCAACAGGACGATGGAGCACTCAGAACCACCCCCTGAGCCGCACAGACCACCGGCAGGCCGCGGTCCCTTCTATCTACACCGTCACGCCCCCGTGGATCCCATGTTCTGTCCCCATCAACAGGTGCATCCTCGAAACCCATGATCGAGCTTGCGATATCGATCCTGTTGTTGTTGATTGCTTCCGCGCTCGCCTCGGGGACGGAAGTGGCGCTGTTCAGCGTCCCTTACGGACAGGTCCTCTCGTCGGTCTCTCAAAACGTTCGGGGCGCCGCCGCGCTCAAGCGGATCAAAGACGACATGGCGCGACCGATCATGGCCATCGTCATTGTCAACAACATCTCGAACATCATCGGCTCCATCGTCGTCGGCGCCCTCGCCGCCCGGCTTTTGGACTCGACGTGGATGGGGGCGTTCTCCGCGGGGCTGACCTTCCTCGTCATTGTATTTGCAGAGATCATCCCCAAGACCATCGGCGAGCGGTTCTCCACGACCATCGCGCTGACGATGGCGCTTCCGGTCACGTTTATGACGCGGCTGATGTTTCCGCTGATCTGGATCATTGAGCTGATCACCCGGCCCTTCTCGGCCAACTCGATCGGAGTGGTGACCTCAGAAGAAGAGATCACCGCCCTCACCCGCCTGGGCCAGGCCACCGGCGCGATCGAAGCTGACGAAAGCGAGCTTATCCAGCGGGTCTTTCGCCTCAACGACGTCACCGCCTGGGACATCATGACGCCGCTGTCCCAGGTCGACGCCCTCGACGCCCGGCGCACCCTGGGCGAAGTCCGCACGGAGCTGATGACCCTGACCCACACCCGCCTGCCCGTGCACTCTGGAAGCCTGGACAAGGTGGTGGGCGTGGTGCACCTTCGGGACATGCTCCAGGCGCTCTCCAACGATCATGAACAGATGACCGTCCGCGCCCTGGCCAAGGACGCCACGTTCATCCCCGAGACCGCGGCCGGCGATGACCTGCTCCGCCACTTCCAGCGGACCAAGCAGCACCTCGCCATCGTCGTCGACGCCTTCGGGACCGTCCTGGGGATCCTCACCCTCGAAGACGTCCTTGAAGAGCTGGTCGGCGAGATCCACGATGAGACCGATATCGAAACCGAACCCATCAAACGGCTCAGCAAGACCGAGATCATCGTCGACGCCGCCACCGACGTGAAGCGGATCAACCGCGCGCTCAAGGTGCAGACCTTCTCAGAAGGACGCATCGGTGAGAACATCATCTCCCACCTCGGGCACATCCCCTCGGTCGGTGAAGTCATCCAGTTCGATGAGCTCACCCTGACCATCGACGAAGCCACCCCCCGCGCGGTCAAGAAGGTCCGCGTCCTCAAGGCCTGAGCGATGGCCGGCGGGCTGCCCTCACCGCTGCAGGTTCGCCTGGAGACGGCCCTCATCGTCGGCAGCGGCGTCGCCCTCTCCCGGCTCGGCGCCGCCCTCCCGATGCTCTCCCCCGACCGCTTCAACATCACCGTTCGACGTGACATTTCCTATGGGCCGCTGCCTGCCCACCGCTTCGATCTATACACTCCCCCCGGCCCCGGCCCTCACCCCACGGTCCTCTACATCCACGGTGGGGGCTTTCGGGTCTACTCCAAAGACACCCACTGGATCATGGGGCTGCAGTTCGCCCGTCTGGGCTTCCAGTGTGCCGTCCCCGACTACCGGCTCGCCCCAGCGCATCCCTTCCCGGCGGGGCTCCACGACGTCTGTCTGGCCTGGCAGCAGCTCACCGACACCCCCGATGAGTACGGTATTGCTCCCGACAGCATCTTCGTGGGCGGCGAGTCTGCGGGCGCGAACCTGTCGACGGCGCTCGCCCTCATCGCCTGCTGGCCGGACGGCGCGTTCGGGGACTGGCCCCATGGCCTGCGCGTCCCTGACCGGGTGATGGCCGCCTGCGGGATCCTTCAGGTCTCCGACACCGCGCGCATGTGGCGGATCCCCGGCGGGCCGAGGGGGTTCGTCCGGAGCCGCCTGAAGACGTTGCCGATCATGTATCTGGGAGACAAGCGAACGACCCCGCCGCTGCTCGCCGATCCGCTGTTGGTGCTCGAAGGGACGGACGCCCCGGCGAGGCCGCTGCCGCCGTTCTTCATCCCGGTCGGTGATCGGGATGTCCTGCTCGAGGACTCCCGACGAATGGCCCGCGCGCTGACACGCCGCGGTGTGCCTGTGACGCTCACCGAATACCCCGGCGAGCCCCATGGGTTCATGCTCTACATCTGGCGGCGCGCGGCCCGGCAGTGCTGGGCCGACATCAACGACTTCTTTAGCGGTTCTGCTCGGCGAACGTAAGGAACCGCTCGACGATCAGATGGCCGGAGTCGTGCGGACCCGGCGACGCTTCGGGGTGGAACTGGACACCGATGACCTTCTTGCCGACGTGGCGGAACCCGGCGACCGTCTCATCGTTGAGGTTGATGTGGGTGATCTCGGCCCCGCTCTCCTTCAGCCCCTCTGGCGCGACGCAGAAGCCGTGGTTCTGGCTCGTGATCTCGACGCGGCCGGTGTCCATATCCCGAACCGGGTGATTGGCGCCGCGGTGGCCGAACCGAAGCTTATAGGTCTCACCGCCGATCCCCAGGGCGAGCAGCTGGTGCCCCAGGCAGATGCCCGCCATCGGCTTCTTGCCCACCGCCGCGCGGATCTGCTCGATCACGCCATCGAGCGCCGCCGGATCGCCCGGGCCATTGCTGAACAGGATCAGATCGCTGTCATCGTTCAGCCAGACATCGGCCGACGCGCTGATCGGCACCAGCCGGACCCGGCAGTTGGCCTGCTTCAGCAGCCGGACGATGTTCTCCTTGGCGCCGCCGTCGACCACGGTGACCTTCGCCCGGGGAGACGCCGGCTCGAAGATGACCTTCGGCGCGTCGATGGTCACCTCGGTCGCCAGAGCGCGCCCGACCATCCCCGGCCAGGCGTCCAGGGTCTGTTTGAGGTCCTCGATCGCGGTGCCGTCGGTGCAGATGACGCCCTTCATCGCGCCCGCCTCACGGATGTGGCGGACCAACGCCCGGGTGTCGATGCCCTGCAGGCCGGGCACCTCTGCGTTGCGCAGGTAGCGATCCAGGCCACCGGTCGCCCGATGGTTGGAGTAGCGGCGCGCGAACTCCCGGGCGATGAACCCGCTGACCCACACCCGACGGCTCTCCGGATCGTCTTCGTTGACGCCCGTGTTCCCGATGTGCGGGTAGGTCATCACCACGATCTGTTCGCAGTAGGAGGGATCCGTCAGCACCTCCTGGTAGCCGGTCATCGCGGTGTTGAACACGACCTCGCCGACGCGCACGCCGCGCGCGCCGAACGCTTCTCCGTGAAACACCCGACCGTCTTCGAGCAACAGCAATCCGCCCATGAGTCCTCTCCTGCGATTTCAGCAGGAGGTATCCGAGCGGCCCACCATCGTCTACTCTGTGGGTCTACTCGACCGCCAGCATCGCCACCGTGTTGCGCAGCCACGCTTCGGTGGTGGCTTGCTCAGCCTCGCTCATCGAGGCGATCCGCTTGCGGATCCGCTGGACGCGCTGGGTGACCGCCGCCCGGCTGACCCCGCACGCGCGGGCGTAGTTGGCCTGGCTGCCCGACTGGAACAGCCCGATCAGATAGTCGGCGTCGGACTGCGCCAGCGGCGTCTGGGGGATGGCCACGAGGACCTGATCGGGGCGCGCCGAGACGCTGTTCCAGTCGCGGACGTGCTCGCCCGCTTCGCCCGCCAACGCATCCCGCTCGCGGATGCGACGCTTGGCGGTTCGCCACAGGCACCGGTCGGTGATCGTGCGCACGAAGGCGAGCAGCTCGCCGAGGGTCTGGCCGCGGAACTGGGCGAGGGTGCCGCTCATCAGCTGATACAGCACTTCGCCGACGATCTCTTCCTGCTCAGCCTGGCTGAGCAGATCCGCGTAGCGGCTGCGGGTCAGTCGAGACACGCGGCTGTTGGTGTACTCGGCGAGCTGCAGATACAACGCCCGGGCTTCGGGGGAGCGCCGGTTGGCCAGCAGCTGCCGAAGGGGAGCGAGGATGCCGTTTTCGTCAACCGCCATCTTCAGTACCCATTGTCGATGTCAAGGGGTGCCCGGCTGAACGACACCGTGGCAGGCGTCTGGGACTGCCCGGCATCTGGCGGCGGCGGGCCCGCGGGGCCCCCGAACACGTTGGACAACCACAGGTAAAACACCGCGATCCAAGTCATGGCAGGTCATCTCCCTGAAGCAGCTGAAGGTCCGGATCGCGCGCGATCCGTGCGTTGAGTTCATTGACCAGTCCCGGCGCCAACGACGACCGCACCTGACGCAGCAGGTCGCGGGCTTCGGCTTCGTCGCCCAGCCGGAGCAGGGTGGCGAGGACGTTGGCGAGGTTCATGGCGTTGTGTTCGCGCTCAAACGCGCGCGAGAAATAGTCGAGGGCGACGTCGAAGTGGCCGTTGAGGAACGCCAGCACCCCGCGGTGCCGGTCCACCGAGGCGAGGTTCGCCGGAAGACGGGGCCCGCCCTCTTCCAGGGCCGCCATCTCCTGAGACGCCGCATGCCGCGCCGCCTCCGCATAATCCTTGACCTTCGGGCTGGCGGCCAGGACATGCAGCGCCGAAAAATACGTCGGCCGAGACAGGCTGCCTTCCGCATACAACGCGTCGATCTTGGCCCGCACCCGCTCTGCAGAGACGCTCGGATTCTTTCGAAGCTGCTCGATCTCCTGCAAGGCGACCCGCTGGGCCGGCGACATCGGAGAAATCGTCGCCAGATAGGCGTCGTCGTCGACTCTCCGCAAGATTCGTTCGAACAGCTGCTCGTAATCCATTGGCGTCCTCGTTGAGCCTCGCCCACTCAAGTGTGGGCGTTTTGAGTGCTGTTAACACAGGTGACATTTTATTTCGGTTTCGTCCCCGCGCGCTCACCAGAACTTCATCGTGTCGCCAATTTCGAGGACACCCGCTGAGGATATCACAGCTGCTCAAATTCGAGCCCCTGATAGACATCAACAAACCCCGCCTGACGAAACACATCGGCCACATCGGCGTATCGGGCTTCTTCCCCGTCGATTTTCTGGATGAGGATCGCTTTGCGATCCCCCTTCTCCGGTTTCAACCCATCGACACCGCGAAGCAGGATCTCATCATCCACCGCGAAGCAACGCACCGTTCGCCCCCCCTTGTCGACGTACAGCGCTGGCACTCCCCCCACCAGGATGACCGTCGCCCCCGCGACTCTGCGAATCGTGCCCTCAACGCGCAAGCCCGGCCAGTCCAACAACGCCCCATAGGGGTTCGCCGGATCGACGGCGGCGATCCGGATCACTTCGGGATCCTCGTCTCGACACCCACGCAGCCGATCGACCGCGCCCGG
>JBCBLB010000352.1:0-10180 GCA_038520555.1 Myxococcota bacterium
CAGCGAAGTCCCGGGCCAGCGCGCCCACCTGCCGGCGGCGCCGGCAGCCGTGACCCGCTGGCTGGCCGACCGCAGCGCGAGCCGCGCGTCTCGCCGCACCATTCAGGGCATCGAAGACCATCTCACCGCCGGCTCGGCGGCGTGCCGTGAGATGGCCGATGCGCAGCAGCGGCGGCTGCTGGAGCGGGTCCGGATCGTGCTGGGGGAGGGCGCGGCTCCCGCTGCGTGACGCCCTGGAGGACACGAGCACCCCAGAGTGTGGTT
Source organism: Myxococcota bacterium (assembly GCA_038520555.1). GTDB lineage: Bacteria > Myxococcota_A > UBA796 > UBA796 > UBA796 > JBCBLB01. The sequence goes on from JBCBLB010000352.1 coordinate 265, forward strand.
TGTGTCAGCGGCATCGCAGCGGGACCGCGTTCATGAAGTGAGACACCTGGGGGCGCACCAGGGGCAGACCCCCTCAGGATTTCTCATCTCTGGGGTTTCGACGAGCGTTGACCAATACTGCCGCCTCTCGCCCCCAACGCCAACCCTACCCGAGCGCCAACGATCCCCACATCACCAGGCACAGCAGGCTCAACCCGAACAGCTGACCGGCGCTGAGCGCCCGGAGCGGTCCCGGGCTGCGGACCCGAACCGGCACGTCGAGCTGATGAAGCTGGACCGCGACCTGAAGCCATGGAAAACGCATCTGCAACCTCCGCGTCATGCCCATCGGGTTTGCAATCCCTGTTCCAGGATCAGCCTCCAACCCATCGCTTCATCGTGTGCAATGATCTGTAAATCATAGATTCATGTCACCGATCATCGATCCAGAAGGCATCGGGTATCCTGAGGTGGATGATGACGATCCTGTTTGTGGGCCCCGATCCGTCGGGGCGCGGTGGCGCTGCCCGATCGCTGCGTCGGCTGACGCGCAGCCTGCAATCGGTCGGGCACCGGGTCTGCATCTGTCACCCCGATGAGACGTTGTTTCCCGACGAGGTGATCCAGGACGGACGCCGCCGCCGGTTCGGCGGAGACCGGTCGCTGCCGCGGTGGGTCGATGAGGTCCTCGCCGCGGCGGCGCACACGTCGCCGGATCTGGTGGTCGGCTGGTATGCGAGCGCTGGCGGGTTCTGTGCGGTGACCGCGGCGAAGCTGCTGGGCCTGCCGGTGGTGGTGTGCCTGCGCGGCAACGACGTCGATCGCGATTTTCTGACCCCCGATCGCCACGCCATCGTTCGCTATACGATGGCGCAAGCGGACGCGCTGACGGCGGTTTCGACAGAGATGGCCGACAAGGTCGCGGCGTGGGTGGGCCGCCGGCCGGTGTTCATCGCCAACGGCGTCGACCGCACCGTCTTCTTCCCCGATCCGGCGGCTGGGGCGGTGTTTCACCGCGCGCAGGGGCTGTCATCGGATGCGCCCGTCTTGGGGATGTTTGGGGAGTTTAAGCCCAAGCGTGGCCTGGATCGGCTCCGGCGTTGGGGGGGGATGGGCTGGCAGATCCTGTTGGTGGGGCATGTGCGGCCGTCGGTGGCGCGTTCGGTCCCGTCGGATGCGTGCGTCGTGCCCACGATCACCGATGATGATGTGCTCCGAGGGGCGTATAACGCCTGTGACGTGGTGATTCAGCCGTCTGTGCATGACGGCATGCCCAACGTCGTGCTGGAGGCGATGGCGTGCGGCCGCGCGGTCGTCGGATCGGCGGTCGGTGGGATGCGAGACGCGATCGTGGACGGCCAGACGGGGCGGCTGTGTGTCACAGACGCAGAGTGGCGGGCGGCGTTGTTGGACGTTTCGTCGAAGGCGGTGGCGGCAGCGTTGGGGGCGGCGGCGGTACACGGCCCATCGACGCTGGAGGAAGAGCGGCGGGCGTTTGAGCGGGTGTGTGTGCGGGTCAGGCGAGGTGTTCGAGAACGCGGCGGTTGAGGTAGCGGATCCGCTGGGAGAGCACCCGGCTGACCTGGACCAGGATCTGGACGGCCGCGTCGGGGTGGTCGGTGAGCAGACGCTGGAACGCGGCGTGGGTGAGCATCAACAGCTCGGTCTCCTCGACGGTCTGGATGGATGCGGAGCGGGGCTCTGCATCGACCAGGGCCATCTCACCGAAGCTGCTCCCCGGCCCGAGCTGGGCGAGCATCTGGGATTCCTGGAAGTAGTCCCGCTTGTCAACCCGCAGCCGGCCGGAGATGACGAAGGCCATGAAGTCCCCCCGTTCGCCTTCGACGCACAGGGTGGTGTTCGCCGGTGCCCGGAACGGCTGGACGTAGTCGACCATCAACTGCAGCAGCGGCTCATCGAGCCCCTTGCCCCACGAGGTCTGCCGGATCGCCGTGAGACAGACCGCATCGGGGTGGTTGATTGGGGTGAGATCGGTTTGGTGGGGATGATGGGTGGCTGCGTCCATTCGGACCTCCTGCCAACGACTGTAGCGGAGATCGGGCCAATATCCGATCGATCCCCGCACCGGGTGGCGATCTTCAAGCAGATGGGGGGAAGCCCATTTCGGCGCGCATCGCCAGGCAGGCGTCGGTCCGGCGGCCCTGGCGGTCGCGCACCGTGAGCCGCTCGACCGCCTGAAAGGCCGGTCGGCCGCAGTCATCGGCGCGCGCCATGGCAAACACCGAGAACAACGCCGCCCGCCCCGCCCGCGGGATCACATCGAGCTGCCGGAAGATGGTCAGTCCGGCAGCGTCTGCGCCATTGCGCACCCGGTCCAGGTCAGAGGCGGCCTGACAGACCGCGAACCGTCCCCCAATCGGGAGGTGCCGCGCCGCGGTGGCGCAGTAGTCTTCGACTCCACCGAACAGGGTATGCCTGCATGGGCCGCGTTGGATCTGTGCAGAGATCACGCCGTCGCCGGGCAGGATGTAGGGCGGCGTCCCGGTGATGAGGTCGAAGGGGCCGTGCGCTTGGACGTTTGTATCCCGCAGATCCTGGTGGACAACGGCGCAGCGGGGGGTGGCGCCGTTGATCTGGAGGGAGCGCCGCGCGAGGTCGACGCTGACGGCCTGCCGCTCCACGCCGACGCACCGGGCATCGGAGAACCGCCACGCGGTCATCATCAGCACCGAGCCGATGCCGCACCCCAGGTCCAGCGTTCGGCGGACCGGGCGGTCCACGACGAGCCGTGCCGCGAACCATGCCGTGACGAGGTCATCGAGCGAGTATCGGTGCCCATCCAGCCGCTGAAGGATCCGCCAGTCGCCGGTGAGGAAGCAGAGGTCTTCGTTCTCACGTGGCAAGAGGTGGGGCGCCCATTGGCGCTCTGGAGTCGGCGCGGGGCCAGGCGCGACCCACCCCACAGGGCGATCTGGAGTCCGCACCCAACCACCGCTGGGAACCTGGTAGCTGCCACGTGCCATGGGCAACATCCTTATCTCAATCCCCAACAGCACGACATATATGCATTTCAATGAATTAATTCAGTGAAAATATCTAGTGATGAATTAATTCACTGAATTAATTCATCGTCAAACACAGAGGTGGAGATGGGGCGTCGTATCCAACAGAAGGCAGAGACCCGGGCACGGATCTGTGTCGCGGCGCATACGGTGTTCACCACCGGGGATCCCCAGGATGCGTCCATCAAAGCGATCGCATCCGCGGCGGGCGTCTCACCGGGCACCATCTATGTTCACTTCCCGGATCGGACGGCGTTGATGTTGGCGGCGTTTGAGGACGAACTGATGGTGGGGATGGCGGATGCCTGGGCGTCGCTTCCGGGCAGTGATCTGCGGGCCCAGCTGCTCCATCTGGGGGGCGCTGCATTGGATTGGGGGATGCAGCGGCCGAAGCTGGCGCCGTTGTTGTTGGCGGCGGCGATCGCGCGGCCCGCGCTGGCGCTGCCGAAGGCGACGGTGATTGAAGACGTGGCGCGGGTGTTTGAGATCGGTCAGCTCCGCCGCATGGTTCGCGCGAACCTGGACAGCGTGTCGGCTGCTCAGGCGTTCGTTGGGATCGTCGCGGTGGCGGTGAGTCTTCCACCCGCACGCGGTCGGGAGTCGCTCCCGAAGCTTATCGATACGTTGATGGGCGGACTCGCCGTGGGGTGAGGGGTCGAAAAAAACGCCCCCGCGAATGCGGGGGCGTTGGTGTTCGGGCGGCGTGGATCAGAACGCGTTGTTGAACAGGATGTAGGTCTGGCCGCGGTAGGTGCTCGCGCCTTCTGCGCCGGCGACGAAGTCCAGCTTGCCGTCGTCGTTGAGGTCGCCGAGGCCGACGCCGCGGCCGAGGAAGTGAGAGGCGCCGCTGCCGCGGATGATGAGGTCCGCTTCAGAGGTGTCGTACTCCCCGTCGAAGGGGCCGACGAAGGCGAAGGCGCCGCCGTTGCTGCTCAAGCCCACCGAGAAGTCGTCGGCGTAGCGGACGCCGAAGAAGATGTCGTCGTTGTCGTCGTTGTCAAAGTCGGCGACCATGACCGAGTTCTCTTCAGAGCCGACATAGTCGGAGTTGTTCACCCCGATGAAGCGGCTGTCCCAGTCGCCGGTGCCGTCGAAGGTGTCGCCGGCCGAGAGGGGGCCGTAGAAGATGTTCAGCGAGCCGCGGTACGACGTCGGGTCGCCGTCCACGCCCAGAAGGACATCGTCGTAGCCGTCGTTGTTGAAGTCACCGCTGTGGGCCCAGGAGCCAACGTTCGAAGAGCTGGAGGGGCCGGTGAACAGGACGTCGGCGCTGGTGCTCTGGTAATCGCCAGAGATGGGGCCGAACTCCAGGTACGCTTCATAGGTGCGGAAGCCGGGGCCGCCGTAGAGGAAGTCCTGGACGCCGTCCGCGTTGTAGTCGCCAACACCCGCAGATGCGCCGACGTAGGCGTAGCTTTCCCCTTCAAAGGTGGCCATCGCGTGGTTGTCGATGGTGTATTCGCCGCCGGTCGGGTCGTCGAGGATGCCGATGACGCCGGAGGACCAGCTGTTGTTGTCATCGTAGAACGCGCCGAAGATCAGCTCACCGTCGCCGTCACCGTCCATGTCCGTGACGATCGTGCTCGGGCGGTAGCCGCCGTAGTCGGAGGAGCCGTCGCTGCGGAAGATGACATCGGCGTTGCTCAGGTTCAGCGCATCGCCGCTGGAGATCGGACCGTAGAAGACGAAGGCGCCGCCGCGGTAGCTGTTGTAGGTGTAGCTGGTGACCACGAGGTCGTCCTGACCGTCGCCGTCCATGTCGCCGCCGCGAACCTGTGCAAAGTTCATCTGGCTGCTGAACGATGAGCTGAAGACGTAGGCGTCGTTGTCATCCTGGGAATCGAATGATTCCCCCGACTCGAAGGGGCCGAAGTAGATGGTGACGTTGCCGCCCGAGCTGCGGCCGATGTCGCCGTACTGCTCAGCGACCGTGAGGTCGTCGACACCGTCACCGTTGAGGTCCTGGCTCGCGTCGAGCGCGAGGCCCAGCCGGTTGTAGGTGTTGTGACCGGTGATGACGACGTCGGACTCGTCCGCCAGGCAGTTGTACTCGCCCACGAAGGTCGAGCAGTCGTTGTCCAGACCGTCGCCGCAGATCTCATCGGCGCCCAGGTAAATCTCCGGGACGTCATCCCGGCAGTCACCCGCGCACAGCGGCTGACCGTCCTGGTCAGCGTCCGTTTCGTCGGCTTCGATGAAGTTGTCGCAGTTGTTGTCCAGGCCGTCGCAGATCTCTTCCGCGTCGGGGTTGGTGACTGCGCTCGTGTCGTTGCAGTCGCCAGAGATCAGGACGTGGCTCTCAACCGGGGTGCAGCTGGTGACGCTGAAGAAGTTGTTGCCGAAGCCGTCTTCGTCGAAGTCCTGGAACCAGCGGGTGGCCGGGTTGACGTCGGCGCGCTTGTCATCGCAGTCGGTGCCGTCGGTCACATAGCGGTTCGGTGCTGCACAGCGTTCCACGCTGACCGCCGGATCGCCGTAGCCGTCGCCGTCCGAGTCGTAGTAGAACACCGTGGTGTCTTCGGCGTTGTCGTCCACCGCGCCGTTGCAGTCGTTGTCCAGACCGTCGCAGATCTCGTCGCCCAGGGGGTTGGCGGCGGCAGAGCGATCGTTGCAGTCTTCACCGTTGTTGATGTACTCACCAGACGCCGGCGCCGCACACAACCGCTTCGAGATCGCGATGTTGCCGTAACCGTCACGATCAAAGTCGATGTAGTACGCGCGTCCATCCACCGGATCGTCATCGATGATGTCGTTGCAGTTGTTGTCGATGTCGTCGCAGCTCTCCGGCGCGCCGGGGAAGGTCGCCGGGTCGTCGTCGTCGCAGTCTACTGCGTCGGTGAAGCCGTCGCCGTCAGCATCAACGTAAGTGGTTGTGTCTTCCTGGTCGCAAGCAGCAACCAGGATGAGTAAGGGGAACAGGCGGTGCGTGTGCATCAGTGCGCCTCCGGACAGAGATGAAGATGCGGATTTCAGAATCTTGATCGCTTCTTAGAATAAGGCAACGATCCCGTGAACCGAAACATTTTCATGACACTTGTTGCGGATGACACGGCTAAACATCGAAATCGTCGACCTTATAGTGACATTTAAGCTGCCGTTGTCACCGGCCTGTCGCGCGCTCCGGCGGTGGCATCGTGCTCACCGCACAAGACGCGCCCCCCATCACTGGGCGTAGAATTCGGAGATGCACAGGTCGTTGTAGTCCATGTTCTTCCCCCGTGACACCTCACCAAAGGTCAGCTTCACCGAAGATGTGTTTCGCGGCGAGAACTCGATGGTCTGAACCATCGGGACCGGCTTGATGGTGATCGACTCTGTGCTGCCGTCTGAGAACGTCAACGTCCCGCTCTTGGCGTAGTTGTACTCTCGGAACATCGAGAAGCTCGATCCGTTTCCGTTGCCGATCATGACCTTCGAGACGCTCTTGCTGCCGTCGAACGTCACCTCGATCCATTCGCCGTTTCCGTCGCCGTCGGTGTTGTTCTCGCACCACAGGGTGTCGACCAGGCCGTCGGTGACCTGCTCAGGACCATAGCCGGGGTAGACCGTGCTCGCCCCCAGGTTCGCCGCCGCATGGGCGCTCGCCGGCGTATCGTCGAAGACCTGGATCTCCGAGATGCCCGTGTCATTGAACGTCGAGCCGCTGTGCACGCTCTTGATCTTGATGGTCACCGAGTCCGTCTGTGTGGGCTGGTCAAGCTTGATCTCCTGGGGGACCATCTTGTCTTCGAGGCTGACCAGCTTGGAGGAGCCGTCCGAGAAGCTCAGCTCGATCTCACGGGGGCGGTTGTGGCGCTCCCAGAAATCCTGCGACGCCCAGACGCCCGCCCACAGCCGGACCCCCGTGACGGTCTGCGACCCGCTGAGGCTGACCGTCACGCTCTCGCCCAACCCCGAGCCCGACTTGCCCTCGACCCACACCGTCCCAGACTTGCTGTCCTTGAGGTTGCGCGCTTCATAGTTGATGCCGTCGCCCGGCGTCTCCGTCGATGACGCCACGACGGCCGAGATGGGAAGGTTCTTCGCTTCGGCGTCTGACGCCCCGACAAGCATGCTGCCGCACAGCGCAAGGACCAACGCGCCAGAAGTCCGGATCATTGAATGCATTCCGTAGTGTTCCTCAGATCAGATGAAGAGAGATCAGATGAAGAGATCGGATGAAGAGGGGATGGCGTCGTGATCGACGCGATGCGAAAGTGCCGACTTAACATCAACGCCGAGTACCCTATTCCTCTACCCCCACCCCCCCCTCGTCAAATGATTACCAAAATCAAACTCACTCGCCGTTAATGCGGTCGTAGTCGAGCGGAATGTTGATGGTCATCACAAACGTCGCCCGCGCAGGCTGCCCTTCGTCGGTCCGCATCGGCTTGAACTTCCACTTCATCACCGACGCCTCAACCTTGGGGTGAAAATCGTCCGGGCACTCGACGACCTGGACCGACTCTGTCCGCCCCTTCGGATCAAAATAGACCCGGGTCGGGCAGATGACCCGCGGGATCTCCAGCTCGGCCGCTGCCGCTGGAATCTCGATCGGGAAGCGCTTTTTAATGGTGACATCGGCCAGCTCGACCTGTAACAGCGGAAGCGCTGCCGTGTCGTCCCCATCTGCAGCCTGGGACAGGGCACCCAGCGTAAGCAGCAATCCGATCATCGGGTCGGCTCCTGTGTTGAGGTCATTGATCCGAGAAGGCCGGCGGCCGGGCGGTCTGGGTCCGCAACAGCGGCGCCAACACCAAAGAGATGAGCACGTGCTCGTCGTCGTCGGTGAGCAACAGCTGCGCCGGCTGCTCGCCGATGGTCTCAAACAGGATGCCGTCGTCGAGGATCCAGGGCAGGGCGTCGGCGTCTTCGTGGAGCATCTGGGCCCGAAGCGTTACGTCGCGGGCCCGGGGGCCGTCGACCATCGCCAGCCGCTGTCGCTTGACCAGAAGCACGCTTCGTGGCTGCGCCTCATCATAGCGGCTGTAGAAGGACGGCAATGCCGAATGATGCACCGCGATGACCTCCTCCAGCATATCCCGATCGGCTGCCCAGGCGCGGCCCAGCACTGACCACGCCCCCGGCGCGCAGGGCAGCACCACCCCCGCCGTCGGGCCCTCCAGCCCGATCAGCGGATCGATGATGCTCAGCCGATCTCCGATCGTGATCGTGCCCAGCGCCTCCAGCCCGTCTGCGACCAGATCATCCAGCGGTGTCGTCATCAGCGGCCCTCCCCACACGAAGCGCGCTGAGGTTGGACCAGCGCATCACCACACCCTCCTCAGCGTCCTCCAGCATATCCATAAAGTGCCGCCCGAACACGAACTCCTCTGGTCGGTACAGATACTGCGTTCGGACCTCCTGCAGCAGCGCCGAGTCTGTCCCCGAGAACGACGCCAGGATGAAGATGACCCGCTCATCGACGTTGTCCTGTGTCAGGCCGACCAGCGGGCTGTCGCCCTCCAGCCGGTGAATGACCGTCCAGGTCAGCGTGATCAGCGGCGTTACCGACCGCTCCAGCTTGAGATCCACCAGCCGACGAAGGTTCTGACCCTCTGCCGTCTGATCATCCACCAGCAACGATACGCGAACGCGGGCGTCCAAAATCGGTGTATGACGCTCGTTCGCCAGCCGAATCTGAAGCGTCGGTGTCCCATCACGGGGCACCACGATCGCTTTCTCAGAGAACCCCAACCGCGCCATCGGACGCGCGAACCGGCTATACATCAGCGCCGTCACCACCGCGACCCCGGCCAGGCCGATGAAGGACTCGATCAGCACGAGCATGTGCGCATAGGGCGTCCGCGGCATCAGGCCCCCGTAGCCGATCGTCGAGAACGTCTGCACCGAAAACCAGAACATGTCCGAGAACCGACCCGGCTCCGCCCCCTCGATGCAGTCCCCGCCCAGCCAGAACAAGACCGCGAACGTCGCGATCGCGATGATATACGCCATGCAGGAGAAGATCAGAAGCCGCCAGTAGCTGCCCCGCATCAAAAAGTGGTACAGATCCGACAGCGGCCGGTTTGGTTGCCCCACGATGGAATACCGAAACCGCTCCCGTTCTTCATCCAGATGCGCCATGCCTCGACCCCGCGTGACGACGTGCGCCCGTATCGTGGCACATCTTGACCCGGTCAGGGCACAACCGTTGGGGATCGTCTCGATCGTTGAGGGGGCTGTATGGCGAACAGAATCTGACGGTGAATGCGCCGCCGCAGGAGCGACCGTATGGGATCGAAGCCATGTTCAAGGACAACTCGGGCAACGGGTTCAGCCTCACACCGCATCGCTGAGCGGCGATCGGGAACACGTCCGATAGGATGAGACCGACCGTCACTTCAGGGAGAATCGGGATGGGACAGGTAGCGCTGTCGGTCAATGGAAAGGCCGTATCGGTTGATGTTGAGCCAGAGATGCCGCTGTTGTGGGCGCTTCGGGCAGAGCTTGGGCTCAACGGGACCAAGTTCGGGTGCGGCATCGCCCAGTGTGGTGCATGCACCGTTCACGTCGACGGGCGGCCGATCCGGTCGTGTGTCACCCCCATCTCGGCAGTCGCAGGCAAGGCGGTGCGCACGATCGAAGACCTCGGCACCCCCGCCGCGCCGCACCCCATCCAGAAGGCCTGGCTCAGCGAACAGGTCCCACAGTGTGGATACTGTCAGTCCGGTATGCAGATGGCGGCGGCGGCGCTGGTTGCGGAAAATCCAGCGCCGACCGACGAACAGATCGCCCAGGCGGTCCGCAACATCTGCCGCTGTGGTTGCTACGATCGGATCCGCTCGGCCATCCGCATCGCCGCGGCAGAGATTCATGCCGCAGACATTCCGACCGGCGAAGACATGAACTCTGAGGAGGCGGGCTGATGAAGAAGGGAACGACGCGACGACTGCTCCTCATCGGTGGCGGCGTGATCGGCGGCGGGCTGTTGC
>JBCBLB010000401.1:0-9156 GCA_038520555.1 Myxococcota bacterium
CCAGCCGGGTCCCCACGTTGTATGGAAGGTTGGAGACACATCGCCAGCCGCCGCCGGGCAACAGCGTCGACCAGTCCTGCTTCGCGGCGTCCCCTTCGATGAGCCGCAGTGTCGGGAACCGCCCACGGAGGTAGGCCGCCAGATCGCGGTCCAGCTCGACGGCCACGACCTCTGCACCGGTCTCCAGGAGCTTCTCGGTCATCACACCGAGCCCGGGGCCGATCTCCAGCACACGGCTGCCCTCATCCACAGCCGCGAGCCGGACGATGTTATCGACCACTCCCTCCGAAGCCAGGAAGTGTTGGCCGAACCGCTTCCGGGCCCGGCCCTCAAGGGTCTTCAGGATCTGAGCCGGGTGCTGCATCGCTCAGGTTCCTGGGGTCCACGACGCGCGGGCGCCGACGTCAAGGGCATCCTGCTGACCCATGAGCAGCCGCAGCCGCCCAGCGTTGGCGATCATCGCCCCGTTGTCCGTACATCGGCTGCGAGGAGGAATAAACACCTCCATCGGGAGGGACGCCATTCGCTCACGAAGCTCCGTGTTGGCTGCCACCCCACCGGCGAGGGCGAGCTGTCGGACACCGTAGCGCTCTGCTGCTCGAGCCACCCGATCGCACAGGACATCGACCACAGCAGTCTGGAACGAGGCCGCAACGTTCGGGGCTGACCAGCCGTCTGTCCGCTCCAGATGAGTCCGGACCGCCGTCTTCAACCCGGAGAAGCTCATGTCCAGGTCGGACCGCTCACGCGTCGAGCCCCGGGTCCGTGTGCCGGCCCGGATGACCGTCCGTGGAAAGTCAATCGCATCGGACTTCCCCTGCTGCGCGAGGCGATCGATGAACGGACCGCCGGGGTAGCCCAGGCCCATCATCCGGGCGACCTTATCAAAAGCTTCGCCTGCGGCATCGTCGACGGTCTGCCCAAGGACCTCATACTCTCCCAGCGACTTCGCCAGGTATACCGTCGTGTGTCCGCCAGAGACGACCAACGCCAAAAACGGAAACGTCGGCGCCGGATCTTCAAGCAGCGGCGAGAGCAGGTGCCCTTCCAGATGGTTCACGCCGATGAACGGCACCCCCCACCCAGCGGCGGCGGCTTTGCCGAAGCACAACCCGACCAGGACCGCGCCCATCAGCCCCGGCCCTGCGGTGGCAGCGACGGCGTCGGGGCGGCTCAGCCCGGCGCGATCCAAAGCCGCGCGCGCCGTCGCGACGACCCGCTCTGCGTGCGCGCGGCCGGCCAGCTCGGGCACGACGCCACCGTAGATCTGATGGATCTCCTGGGTGTGGACCACATCCGAGCGGACGCCGTCGGGACCCACGATGGATGCAGCCGTCTCGTCGCAGCTGGTCTCAATCCCCAGTACGTACATTGCTGTGATTGACCTTGGGCAGGTAGGTGGCAGGGTCGAACCGCCCCTGATCCTGCTCGCCGTTGTGGCATTGCGTGCAATTCGAGAGGGGCGGATTCTTGACCATATCCGCCTCTGCGGGGTTCTTCACATGCTCCCCCCCTGGCCCATGGCAGGACTCGCAGCCCACCCCCTGAAGCGCCGGGGTCACCTGCTTGGGATGGTGTGGCCCCTCTGGATGAAACGAACCCGTCGAGTGGCACTGGTAGCACGCCTGATCCATATGCCGGTTCTCTGCCGTCAGGGTCAGCCATGCCTGCGCATGGGATGTCTTCGTCCAGTCCGCGAAGATGGGCTTATGGCAGGACGCACACGCCGCGCTGCCGACGAACGGGCTGCCCACCAACGCGGCGATGTCCGCCTGAGACTCGATCGCCTCAATGTCCGCCTTCGCCACCGTCAGGAGCGCGGAAACATCCGGATGATCCTGGACAGAGCGGGACAGATCTCGCAGATCATTCCGGATCGAGTGCGTCGTCGAGCCATCTGCGCCGGACAGCTCCGCGATCTCCCCCTGCATGCGCGCGATCTCTTCGGTGTAATACTCGATCTGCTTCTCCGCGCGGCGTCGGGCCCGGGAATCCTCAGCTTCGTCCCGATTCCGCGTCGCGCTCTCCAGCCGCTCCTTGAACCGCGCCGTCCGCGTCTCCAGGTCTTCCACCACGCCAAGCATCGAGAACCCATCACCGCCAGCGGCCAGGCTGATCTCCGCGACGCCCAGGCGCTTGCCCTTCGGACCTGCGCCCAGTTGAATGGCACCGTTGGCCAACGCTTTGGGCTGCTGACGGGACAGCCGCCCCTTGCCGTTGACGATCAGGTCCACATCCGGGACCGCCTTCGCCAGGGCTTCATCGCCGTCATCGCTGAGCTGAGAGAGGACCATCACCAGATCCACATCGCCCATCGCCGCGATCTCTTCTCGGAGCGCATCGGCGGGCGTCGCGGTCTCGCAGCCTTCAACGGTGCGGTCGGTGCTCAACACCCCGACCACGCCCAGCGTGATCCCGCCTTCCTCAATGAGGATGTGTCCGGCAAATGGCCGCTCACCGCCACAGCGGAAGTTGGCCAGGGTGACGGGCAGGTCTCGCGCGTTGAGCGAGGTCTGCATCCACTCCCGGCCCAGCGCAATATCATAGTGGCCGATGGTCATCGCGTCGATCCCATCGATGGCGAAGGCGTCGAAGACCAACTCGGCTTTGCGGCGCTGCTGATCGCGCTGTGTTTCGGGAACCCGGGCGCTGCTCCAGGCAAAGCTTCCCGCATCCACGACGATCACCGGACCGGCGCTGCGTTGATTGAGCGATGCGATAACCGTAGAACGCCTGGGCAGACCGCCCAGAGGATTCTTCGGTCAACCGCAGGGCTCGATTTCACCTGAGATGTTGTTGCTGTAGGCCAACGTCAGCGCAGCGGCGGGCGTCGTGGTCGACGGCGCTTCGCCATCACAGCCGATCATCAGCAGCATCAGTCCGGTGAGCACAGAATCTCCTCGAATGGGTCAGTTTTCCTGGGGCGCCTTGGGGCCGGGAGCGGGAGCGGGAGCGGGAGCATTGTCCTCTGGCGGAGGTGGCGGCGGCGCCATCTCGTCCTCGAACAGTTCGGGCGCCTCACTGCGGATAAGCTCCCGTGACCGGGCGCGCTCCTCATCTTTCTTCGCCTTCCGGTTTCGCTGACGGATGAGGTCCTTGATCGAATCCAGCGATCGCGCCGAGACAAGATACACGTACGGGTCGCCCTCAATCTGGATGTAGCGCCGCAGGATGGGGTTGCCCTCTGGATCCTCTTCCGGCTCGCCGAGGCCGCCGATGGCCATGATCCGCTGGTTGTCTTCCCGATCGGTGAGCACCGCGGTCGCGTCCGGGTTGTCCAGCCCATACTCCGCAGGATCCTCGACGTTGTCAGTGATGAGCGCGTCGACCTCCATCTCCGCGAGCTGTCGCGCCAGCCGCTCCGGAGACGAGCCCGGCACCGGCACGCCGTCGTCCCACAGCCACCCGCCAGAGGCGTAGCGGACCGACGCCGTCCCGGTCAGATCGTCGTCTTCGGTCTCGAACACCTCAACATCGACGGCGACCACATCCTCGACCTTCATCCGAACCACCCGGCGGTTCCGAAGCCCCTCCGGATCGCCGGTGAAGTCTTCGAGCATGCCCGCCTTGGAGACATAGATGGTGTCGTCCCCTTCAAGGGTCATATAGGCGAGGTTCTCTTCGTAGCGTGAGGTCGAGGGCGCCGCCTTCCCGATAAACAAGTGGATCGGGTCGCGGTTGCCGAACGCGATGGTGACGTCTGCCCGCGGCGCGTCGAGGCCATACTTCGCCATCGTGGCGGCCGCTTCTTCCGGCGTGAAGTCGATGTACTCGCGCGCCTTGAGCGCCTGCACCCGGCCGAGCAGCCGCCGGACGTCCTGGTTATGCGCAGACATCTGCATCGGAGAGCGCATCTCCCACTCTTCGTCCAGCAGCTCCAACGTCAACGTGCGATCGACGTCTTCGGTCTTCAGGATGGCGTGAATCCGGGTCGCGTCTTTGGAGTCGAACCGGGCGAACTTGGGGTTCCGGAAGGCTCGAAGCTCTGAGAACCAGAAGTCCGAGGCCGACTTTTTGACGGTATACACCGTTCCATCGCCGTCCTTCTGGATGTAGTAGCTGACCCCGGTGGGGTTGGGATCGCCGACATCGAACTCGACCATCTTGTCGCCCCGGAGCGTCAACTGAATCTGGGCGGCGAGGTTTCCGAGGCCGTACTTCTCCAGCTTATCGGGGTCCTGGACGTCCGCACGGATGCATAGGTCGTGGATCTGGTGCTTGACGCGGTTGACCATCGAGCGGTCGACCTGTTCATCGCCTTCTTCGTCGAGCAGGTACCACTCGCCGTCGTCTTGCTCGGCGAATTCGATGAGGCGCCCGCCGTCGGAGTCCGGCTGCTGGATGCGGACGCTGGTCAGCTCGTGCTTCTCGAAATCAAACAGCTGATCGCATTCCTCATCACCGCCCCCGGTCGTGCGCGGTCCGGGGCCAAAGAAGACGTACACCACGCCGACAGCGATGAGCGCGATTAAAGCGATGAAGGTGCCACGGAAGGCTTTCATGAGAGACCTCGTCGAACGAAGCGAAGCGCAGGAGATTGTGCGGGCCTGTACAGGATGCTCCTGCACCACTCGAACAGTGTCACCAAATGCATCCTTTGCACTGGAGACTTAACGGCCCTGTCGGGATCGCCACGTCAGCACCCCGGCGATCAGCACCAGCAGCGGCATCAGCCCCAGGCTGACGAGGCGGATGGTGCCGAGCTCTTCTGGCGTGATCGGGAGCTTGCGGACCTGAGAGACCCGGCCGCCGCCATACTGGAGCCGAACGTCCTGGTTGGCGAGGAAGTGGGTGATGTTGATGGCGAACGCTCGGTTGCCGGGACCTTCGCTCATCAGGGCGTTGGTGAACGCTTCACCGTCACCGAGGACCACGACGCGCGCCTCCTGCTTGGTCGCCCGCACAAGCCCGCGTCCAGGAAACACCGTGGCCATGGTGCCGACCGTCGCCGGGCCTTCCGCATCGATGGTCGGCTCGTAGGTGGGCTTGCCCTCTTCGAACACGCCACCGCGCTCGATCCACCCCGGCTTCGCGGTCTTCACCAGCGGAGTGTGTCGGATCTCCGTCGAGCCATCGTCAGGCGTCAGCAACGGCGCTGCCGATGCAAAGATCGGCGCGATGCCATCATCGAGCAGCTCCTGGGTGATCTCGGAGCGCTCCAGCACCAGCACCGGTCGGTCCCAGTAGGGGTTGATCGCCTTCTTCGAATAGGCGATGCCTTCGGGGACGTTGACGCCGACCCGGCGGACCAGATCAGGAACCGGCAGCCCGACATCCAAAGCGAACAGCAGCGATCCCCCCCGGCCGAGGTACGACAACAGGATGTCGTTCTCTGCATCGGTGAACACGCTCTTGGGTCGAACCACGAACACCGCTGCGGCGTCATCGGGGACCTGAGGAAGCTCGCCGTCGCGGTCGGTGGTCAGCAGGTTGAGCGGCTCGACGTCATACCGCTCCTGATCGAGGGCCGCGGCCAGATCGCTCATCCCATCGGGGCCGATGTTGTCGATGGCAAGCTCGCCGTGGTTGGTCAGGACGTAGACGACCTTGCGGGTGTCGGTGAGGATCTGGGCGAATGCCCGGGCGATCGCCTGCTCGCCGAGGAACTGGAGGGAACGCTGCGCCCCCTTGCCCGTGCGACGGAACATCTCGCGATCCTTGATGTCCACCCGGTCCGAGCCGCGCTGGATGACGATGCGGCCATAGTCGGTGACCCCCAGCCGCTCAGCGGTGAGCCGATCGCGATCGTAGTCAACCCACCGGTACTCGATGACCTGGCTCTGGAAGTTGATCTCTTTGAGCAGATCCTGAACCGAGCGGTTCTTGATGTAGGCGTCGTCCTTGCCGCTCTGCGCAGAGAAGGCCGTGATGGTCACGGTCTGTCCGTCGCTGTCGAGCTGCCGAAGCTTGGAGACGGTGTCGGGGTCGAGGGTGTTGGACGCCCCCTCCGAAAAATCCCAGCGGACGCGGTTGTTGTCGGCGAGGATGTACACCATCACGTGCACCGCCACGACGATGAGGATCACCAGAGAGGCGTTGCTGCCATACGTCAGCAGCCGACGGGTCGACTGTTTCATCGCCATCTCCGCGATTCGATGCTCCGCCACGTCAGGAACATGAACAGAAAGGTGAACAGGACAAACCAGAGCACATCGGCGGTGTCGATGACACCGCGTGTAAACGAGCCGAGGTGGCTGAGCAACGACAGATCGCGCATCGCCTCACGAAGCCACGCGGTCTGCACCAACTCTGCGCTGCCCCCGGCGATCCAGAACGGCAGCAGCAACAACACCCCGCCAAGACCCGCGGCGACGGGCTCATTGGTCAGGCTTGACGAAAACATCCCCGCGGAGACGAACGCGCTGCAGACCAGAAACAGCCCCAGGTAGCTCGTCGCGATGATGCCCCAGTCGGGGTTTCCGCCATAGAACGCCAGCAAGAGGGGGAACAGCCCCGTCCCGGCGAGCAGGATCGTGCACAACACCAGCGTCGCCATCCACTTGCCAAGCAACAGCGACCACAACGGAACCGGTGCGGTCATCATCAGCTCGAACGTCCCATTTCGCTGCTCGTCCGCGAAGTGACGCATGGTCATGAACGGCAGCAAAAACAGCAACGTGATGCTCAGGTTTCCGAGCATCACGCGCAGACTGGCCTCACCGGTCATCGAGATGCCCAGATAGAAGAACAGCCCAGCGAGAAACAGGAACGCGCCCAGGAAAACATACGCCAGGGGGCTGACGAAGTAGATCTGGAGCTCTTTTCGGAAAATCGCCCAGGCCGTTCTCATCGTTCTCTCCCGATAATGGCCAGAAACGCCTCTTCGAGGCTGGGGGTGACCCGTTCCATCGTGCGCACCGCCCAGCCCTTCTCAGTGGCCATACGCGCGATGACGGTCCGCGGATCTTCCGGGGCCCGGATCTCCATCTCCTGAAACCCTTCCACAGACGTCCCCGGAATTACCTGATCAATCTCCGGCAGCGCCCCCAGGAGCACCGGCAGGTTCTCTTCGCCGTTGCCCTTGAGCTGCACCCGATACCGAATTCCGCCACCGGCGTGCTGACGGACCCCATCCATCGTATCGTCGGCGACGATCTGGCCGCGGTTGATCATGATGACCCGCGGGCAGAGCCGCTCGACCTCAGGCAGGATGTGGGTGGACAGGATCACCGTACGATCCTCAGCGAGGCCTTGGATAAAGTCCCGGATGCCGACGACCTGGCCGGGATCAAGGCCCGAGGTCGGCTCATCGAGGATCAGGACCTCGGGATCGTGAAGCACCGCCTGGGCCAGACCGACCCGCTGACGGTACCCCTTCGACAATGAGCCGAGGATGCGGGCCTCCCAGCCGGAGAGGCCGACCAGCTCCATCACCTCACCCACCCGACGGGTGGCCTCTTTGGCGGGCACCTCACGAATCTCTGCGATGAATGAGAGGTAGTTGCCGATGGTGAGTTCTGGATACAGCGGCGGGGTCTCGGGGAGATAGCCGACCTTGCGCCGGACCGCCATGTTCTCTTCGAACACGTCGTGGCCGGCGACCATGACCCGGCCGGCGCTGGCGGGCAGGAAGCCGGTGAGCATCCGCATCGTCGTCGTCTTCCCCGCCCCGTTCGGGCCGATGAAGCCGATGATCTCACCGGGCTGGACCTCAAAAGACACCGAATCCACGGCGGTGAAGGTCCCGAATCGTTTGCTGAGCTTTTGTGCCGAAATCATCGCCTTGTCGAGCTACCTCAAGGTCTGGGTCTGCGGAGCGGGCTGCACTGTATCCCGCGCCCGGCGTCGGTAAAGGGTTACCCTATCGCACATGAGATGGATGGTCTTCCTGATTCTGTCGCTCGCAGCGGCTTCAGAGCCCACTTCAGCGGTCGTGGATCGGGTCGTGGTTGTCGTCGGAGAGCGGATCATCACCGATTCAGATATCCGCCTTGAGGCCGAACTGAACCGAAAAACCCCCAGCCCCATCCTCGCGCTGCGGCTGCGAGCCGCAGACACCCAACAACTCCTCATCGAGCGAGCCGTCATCCGCGGACTGGCTGGACAGATCAACCTCTATCAGCCCACCGATACAGAGCTCCAGCAACGATTGGACGACGTCCGCCAAAGCTTCGGCACACCCGAACAGTTCCAGGCCTTCCTCGACCGGCACGGTCTGACCGAAGACGCCCTCGCCGCCCGTCTCCTTGGACAGCTCATCGTCGAGCGCTACGTCTACCGCAACGTCGACCTCGCCTCACAGACGGCAAAGGAAGACGAGGCCCGATACTACGATCGGTACCTCAAGTGGATCCGCCGCGCCCTCAGCCAGACCGCGATCCGCGTAGTGCCCCGCCAATGACCTTCCACCGCGCGGATGCAGACGATCTCCCTGCCCTGACCCGCCTTGAGATCGCCTGCTTCACAGACGCCGCCTGGTCCACCGCGTCGCTGGCTGGCGAGCTGGACCGCGGCTTCATCCTCATCGCTCCCCTCGCCTACGTCGTCGGGCTTGTCATCGTGGATGAGTGCGAGCTGTTGCGGATCGGGGTCCACCCAGACGCACGGCGACAGGGACTGGGTCAGGCCGCCCTCGACGCCTTCCATCATCATGCCTGGCAGGCCGGCGCCATCCGCACCCTGTTAGAGGTGCGGGCGGACAATGACGCGGCCATCCGGCTGT
The DNA here is from genome assembly GCA_038520555.1 of Myxococcota bacterium. Classification (GTDB taxonomy): domain Bacteria; phylum Myxococcota_A; class UBA796; order UBA796; family UBA796; genus JBCBLB01. Next base: position 8,663 of record JBCBLB010000401.1, read on the forward strand.
ACACTTCAGACGGCTATGTTCAAGAAGGCCGACGTCGGGGCTACTACGCCGGCGGAACGGTCGACGCCCTGTTGTTCGGTCGCGCCCTGTCGGCGCAGACGCTCAGGTCGGCGAGAAGTTGAACGGCACCGTTACCGGGTGCGGCTTGGCGATCTTCTGAAAACGCCAACCAGACACTTTGCGCTTCAGACAGGATTCCAACGTGTCGTCCCGAGCGCTCTGCCCCTTCACCTTGACGCCGCTGGTGGTCCCGTCGGGGTTGACGACGAAGGAGATGCTCCAGATGCCGGCGAGATCTTCGACCGTCTTCAGCCGGCTTTCATAGCAGGCGGTGACCTGGCGGCCGCGCGCGGAGATGCTCCGGGCGACCATCTGATCGATCTCATCGGGGCTGGTCAGCACCTTCGCCGCGGGCAGACCGACGCCGCCGATGCTCGGACCGGCGCCGATGTCAAACTCGCCCAGCGCAGATGGTCGCGGGGGGCCGAGGTTGC
>JBCBLB010000067.1:0-21638 GCA_038520555.1 Myxococcota bacterium
CTTGGTGGGCGTTCAGCACGGCGCAGCTTCGTATGATTCTGCAGCAACGAATGAAGGACATGGGACGGTGGGAGGCCAATAACCGCGCCTGCGCACAAGCCATCTCCGAAGTGGCAGAATCGGATGAGGATCACCTCCTTCTCGGCCAGCTGCTGATCGCAGGCGGTGATCACGAACTGGGTATCACGCTCCTCCTGAAGACGATCAGAGAGCGATACATCGACACAGCACCGCAGGGGGAGTGGGCCTTGTTGGATCTGGTCGATGCGACCCTCGATCAGATCCAGGCGGTAGATTCGGATATTCGCCGCTTACAGTGCATGGAACGCCGGTTTCGACTTCAGTCGCTTCGCGGAGATATTCCCGGAGCGCTCGCGCTTGGCGAACGCCTCTACCCACTGGCAGAAGCCGCCGGTGCGCATCGGATACAAGGGAGCGTGTTGATGCATCTGGCCAACACCTGCTACGCTCATGGGCTGTTTGTGAAAATGGAGGACTATGCACGAAGGGCTGTGGAGGTCACCGATCGGTATGGGCTCAACGATTTAGCCGTTACGCCAAGAACAAACTTGATCTTTAACCATGCTCGCCTCAGAAATTTCGAAGAAGCACATCGTCTGTTGAGGGAGTGTGAGCAGTTTGAAGAATGGATGACGTTGACGCAGCAGATTCAGGTTCTAATTGCAAACGCCAACATTTCGAAACTTCAAAAACGATATGGGGATGAAGAGGTGTTGTATCAACAGTGCATCGTCCTGGCACGTGCGGACGATAACCCGATCGCGGAATGTGCAGCTTCCAACAACCTCGCCGGTTTCTACCTTCGTCGCAGAGACCCTGAACACGCCATCCCTCTTCTACAAAGAAGCATGGCCATCGGTGAGCGCATCGACTACCACTCCGGGCCGGTCGCCGAAATGTACTTCGGGCACGCGCTGGTCCTCATGGGACAGCTCGACCAGGCACGACGGATCCTGCATCAGGCGATGGCCGTCTTCACCCGACGCCAGAATTATAAGCGGATGGTCGACACCCAGACCGTTTTGTTGATGTGTGCGACCGCAGACGGGGATCTTCATGAGATGCAGCGTCGCGTCGACGTCATCTGTGGTCTGTTCGACCGGTATAACGTCGTTGGGTTCCAGTATATCGACTGGATCGCGGATCGCCTTCAAGAGATGGGTCTGTCTGATCAAGCGAAGCCGATCCTTGCCCCCCTCTATGAATGAAGCCGCCGTCACTGGCGGAGGAAAAAAAGATCTCCATCGGGTGACGCTTCTACAGGCAGGCGGTGTCGTATCCACAGTCACCGAGGAGCATCATCATGAACCGTACCCTGAACGTTGTCCTTTTGAGCACCGCCCTTGTGGGATGCAACATGCCGGATCGGGGAGCGCGCGTTCAGCTCCCGGACGGCCCGCATCCGATCAACGCCGGTGAGACGAGCCTTGATTCGGAGACCGTCGACCAGATCAACCGGACGGTCCGGTCGCATCTGGAGGCGTTCGAGGTGCCGGGGATGGGCCTCGCGCTGATTCGGGATGGAGAGGTCGTCTACACCGCGGGCTATGGCTGGGCGGATCTGGCGGATGAGGAGACGGTGTCGCCGCAGACCCCGTTCCTCCTCGCCAGCGTGAGCAAGACCTTCATCGGCGTCACCGCGATGCAGGTCCGGGACGATGGCCTGCTGGCGTTCGATGATCCCATCGCAGACCTTGTCGGGTTTTCCGTGGACAACCCGCGTGTCGAGGGTGAGACCATCACGCTCCGTCACCTGCTGACCCACAACTCCGGGATCGAGGACAGCAAGATCTACGATCGGAGCTATGCACCCGGCGATCCGGAGACTGAGCTTGGCGTGTTTCTGGAAGGGTATCTGACGGAAGGCGGCGAGTACTGGCATCGGAAGAACTACGCGAAGCGCCCGCCGCTGGATGGATTTGCCTACTCGAACATCGGCGCCAGCCTGGCCGCCTACGCCATCGAGGTCACCGACGGCCAGCTCTATCGAGATGTCGTGGATGCGCGGGTGTTCGCTCCGCTGGGGATGGAAAACAGCGCGTTCTTCCTGGCGGATCTCGACGCGGAGCCTGCGACTGCGTATGGGTCGACGATCCTCGGGCGGGGATGGAAAGCGTATACGCCATACGGCTTCTTGAGCTACCCCGACGGCCTGGTCCGCTCCTCGGCGGAGGATATGGGCCAGTACGTCGCCGCGATCGCGGCGAACGACGGCGCGCTGATGGCGCCGGAGAGCCTGGACGAGATGTTGACGGTGGACGCGTCGCTGGGCACCGACGAGGACGGACAGGCGATCGTCTGGGCGCAGCGAGAGATGGGCGGCCGGACGTTGTTCGGCCACAACGGCGGGGACTTCGGATCGACCACCGAGATCTGGATCGACCGGCAAGCGGGCGTCGGCATCGCGGTGATGATGAACGCAGACTTCATCAACGAAGACGCATGGCTCTCGATGTTCGACATGGAATCTGAGCTGCTCGACATCATCGATAAGTGAGGGTGCCTTGGGTGCGGTGACGCGTGGACTGTGAACCCGCCCAGACCAGCGCGGACCGATGCGTCACTGCAGGATGTGGGCGACCGCCTCTAACAACGTCTCGCTGGTGAATGGTTTGTTGAGCAGCGTCACGTTGGGGACAACGCCGGTCTCTGTCAGCAGGCCCTTGGCGTGGCCGGACATGTAGAGCACCGGCAGCTCCGGGTGAATCACCTTCGCGGCAGCGACCAGCTCCGGGCCGGTCAGCGGCGCCATCATCACATCGGTGAGCAAGAGGTCCGGGGGAAGATCGCCCGCCTGTAACCGTTGAAGCGCCCGCTCCGGATCGGCGAACGTCTCCCAATGGTAGCCCGCTCCGCCCAGGATTCGCCCGACCACGACCCGCAGCAGCCGATGGTCTTCGACGACCCATACGGTCTGGTGACGCTCCTGTGTTGGGCGGGGGGGCGCGACGGCGGGCGCGCCTGGCGCGGCCCGTGGGAGTGTGATGGTGAACGATGAGCCCTGCTCATGGGTAGAAGTCACCACGATGGTTCCTCCGTGCTGTTCGACGATCCCCTCTACGCTGGCGAGGCCCAGACCGGTCCCGTTCTCACGTGTGCTGAAGAAGGGCTCGAAGATCCGATCGCGGACCTCCTGGCGTATCCCAGGTCCATCGTCGATCACTGAGAGCCGGACGTCCACATCCGTCGCCGCCATCTCAAGGTGGACGGTCGCGCGCGCGGCCTGTCCAGCATTGAGCACGAGGTTGTAGACCGCTTGCTGAAACCGCTGCGGATCGACGCGGATCCACACCCCGGGCGCCCCGTCGTCGATCGTCATGGTGACCGTCTCGGGCACCAGCGAGCCCAAAAAGCCCATCCGCTGCTTCAAGAACGGCTGCAGCTCGACGTCGACGGGCTTCAGCGGCGCCCGCCGGGCGACATCCAGCAGCCGAGACGCCAGCTCTGCGGCGTGGCGCCCAGCGGTGAGCACGTCCTCCAGGGAGGCCGCCGCGTCTGGATCGGCGTCCTCCTTCAGCAGCTCACAGTTGGCCAGGACCACTGTCAGCACGTTGTTCAGGTCGTGCGCCACCGAGGAGGCGAGCCGCCCCGCCACGCTGAGCTGCTCGATGCGGGACAGTCGATTCAAGAGCTGGTCTCGCTCGTTCTCAAGCATCACCATGGCGGTGCGATCCAGGGTGGCGCCGACGGCGAACAGGGGCATGCCGTCCGGCCCGCGGGCGAGGATCTCCGACCGATCCTGGAGATGGTGGACCCGTCCGTCGTCCTGGGGGACCCGAAAGCAGGGCGCATATTCGCCCTGTCCGGTGCTCGCCGCGTTCATCGCGGCGCCGATCCGGTCCTGGTCTTCCGGATGGACCCGCTCCAGATAGGCTTCAGTGCTGATCGGGCCGGCAGGGATACCGATGAGATCGAAGCAGGCTGGAGACCACCGCAGCTTCCCGCTGGGCAGCTCGAGCTGCCAGAGCCCCACCCCGTAGCGGGCCAGGACCCGCTCATACGCCCGCAGCCGCGCCTCTGCGTTGAGGCCCAGCGGGACCGTCTGGAGCGACAGCATCACCCCCCCTCCTGAGCGGGCGCAGGCGAAGACCCGCACCGCCACCCCGATCCGCTCGATGTCCGTGTAAAACGTGCGCTCGATGGTGGTTCGGGAGAAGATCTTCCGCCAGTCCACGAGCTCGGTCTCCCCGACGATGTCGCGCCATGCCACGCCAACCGCAACGCCATAATCAAGCTGTGCCCTGGGGTTGGCCAGGACCACCCGCTCCCCTTCGTCCAAGAGGATGACAGCCCGATCCATGAGCTCAAACGCCTCCATGAAGAGTTCGTCTTGAGGATCGCCTGCCATGGTTGAAGACTCCACTGAGCGTATATAGGCTATCACAGCATCCTTTCCGCTCCGCGGGCCTCCACAGCCATCCGCCATGTGTCGCGCTGGAGATGGCGCCCGCTTCAGAGATAAAATTGGATGATAACCGGCGTTAATTGAGAATTAAATCGGATTAAGTGTGGAAAAATCTGGGCGCTCATTACGTGCATTGTGTCCCGAGGAGCTTCCTCCTCATGGACATAAACGGCGAGGATGAAACGAAATGAACGCAACCTGGAACACCAAGGCTCAGATGAGCCGCTCTGATGGCCAGCGTCTGACGGTTCGCCGGTTCGCCCTCGAGGGTCAGGTTCCACGTCACTGGTTCGACAACAACGTCCTGCTGACCCACGCCTGCAACGCGCAGAACATGCTCTTCCCGGCGCTGGAGCGGTTCTTCGTCCGAACGGTGCGCCGGAACCAGCACCATACGACGGACCCGGTCCTTCGGCAGGAGATCCGCAGCTTCATCGGTCAGGAAGCGCAGCACGGCCACAGCCACGACAAGGCGCTGGACATCCTCCGGGAGCAGGGCTTCCGCATCGACGGGTGGCTGGGGCGCTTCGACGGCATGCTCCGCGCCATGGAGCGGTGGGCGCCCTCGACGCTGTGCCTGAGCGTCGTCGCTGCGGTCGAGCACTTCACCGCCAGCGTCGCGGAGTGCTGGCTGACCGAGGGCAAGATGGACCTCGCCCATCCGGAGATGGCGACGATGCTGGGCTGGCACGCTGCGGAAGAGATCGAGCACAAGTCAGTGGTCTTCGACCTCTTGATGCAGGTCGATGCGCGCTGGTCGGTCCGCGCGCTGGGCATGCTGATCGCCGCTGTGGGCCTGCTGCTGCTGCTCATCAGCGCGACGGTGATGTTGCTCGTCCAGGATCCGGAGGCGACGATGGCGCGTGTGATGCGTGAGCGCCGAGCGGCGAGCAAGCAGGACATCCGCGCGACCCGCTTCCTTGAGCGGCACATGGTGCCCTACCTGCGGCCCGGGTTCCATCCTGATGACAACGACAACTACCACATCGCAGCCGCATATCTGGCCAGCATCGATGGGCGGCTGCGCACCTCTCCTGCTCGTCGCAAAAAGGCCGTCTGAGCATGTCCCCCCGTGTATCCCAGGCATTCGCGAAGGACCTGGCTTGATCGCCGCGGTTTCAGGATCAGCTGCGCCAGGGCCTCCGAGATTCGGCTGGAGCGCTGTGGTCTCTTCGGTGCAGATCTCGCCCGGATGTGGTGCGGGTCTGGCATCTCGTGCAGCGATCCGGGCACCCCTGGCAGAGCGCGCCGTCTGGCTCAAGACACGGCTTCAAGCCATCAATGGTTGAGGGATGAAATTGTTGATTGGACTTTCACCTGTAAGCGGTGCAGCATGGTGCCCGCTGCGCTCGGTTGCCTCTGAGAGGCATGATGGAGCCGACCTCCCCTACACTTTACTGGAGCTGCCTCATGGCCTTCCTTGAACGTATCCTGGAGCCACCCTCGTATGGCTGGAAGGATCAGCACGGTGAACTGGTCCAGCCGACATCCGCACAGCTGTGGCGAGAATTCAGCGGACGGCTCAACGTGCTGGCTGATCGGAAGAACTGGCTGGCGTTGACCTGCTGGGGGTGGGTGTTTTGTCTGGCGCCGTTTGCGGTGCTGTTCTTCACCCACTTCTTCTCGTTTCCACTTCTGATGGTCGGTTTCCTGTACGCTGTGGTGGCGATGGGGACCCATGGGACCATCTGGTACCACCGCTACTGTACCCACCGCGCCTACACGTTCTCCCACCCCTTCTGGCGGTTCGTGACCCGAAACCTGACCATCAAGGCCATCCCCGAAGAGATCTACGTCGTCTCTCACCATGTCCACCACGCGATGCCCGAGCAGCCGGGCGATCCATACAACGCGCTGGCCGGTGGGCTGTACTGCTTCCTCGCCGACGCCAACCACCAGCCCATCGCGCGTACGCTGTCCGAGAAAGACTATGCGCGCGTCACCCGGTTTTTGGATCACACCGGCGTACACATCAACAGCTATGCGCAGTACCAGCGATGGGGCTCGGTGTGTCACCCCGGCTGGACGATGCTGCACTGGGTGCTCAACTGGGGCTTCTGGTTCTCTGTGTTCACCGCGATCGGCGGGCTGGGCCTCGCCGTGGCAATGTTCGGCGGCGCCTTCGTCTGGGCCATTGGGGTGCGCACGTTCAACTACGATGGCCACGGCCAGGGAAAGGACAAGCGGCGCGACGGGGTCGACTTCAACCGCAGGGATCTCTCCATCAACCAGTACTGGTCTGGCATCGTCGCAGGGGAATGGCACAACAACCACCACCTCTACCCGAACTCCGCGCGCTCTGGCTTCTTGCCCCACCAGATCGACTTCGCGTGGCTGTATATCCGCACCCTCTACCGGTTCGGCGCGGTCTCATCGTATAAAGACAGCCGCGACAGCTTTATGGAGAAACACTATCTCCCCTACATCGCCGAACAGGAGGGAGAGGGCGCGGCCTCCATCGAGCGAAAAGCGACGCGCTGATCTCCAGCGCTGCCCCGATGGGATCATCAAAAGCCGTTGTGAAAACAAAACAATGGTGATTGGTCAGTGGGGTCTGTCGGTTGCCTTTTCGGACGACTGGCGCGCCTCGGCGGTGATAAGCTTTTGTTCCAACGTCTCGAACATAGACTTCATCTCAAACGAACCGCCTCCGTGCAGCATCCCTCTTCCCTCGAAGAGCTTGAGTCGGCGCACTTCGTCCAGGTCGGCGTGGGCGGTCGCGAAGTCGCCGGAATGAAGGGCGACGTTGCCGTGCAGGATGAGACTCGCGCCGAGACTGAACGGGCTCGATGCGTGCTCCCGGATCAGGGCTCCGCCGGCCTGGGCGAGGGACCGCGCAGCGCTGATGTCACCGCGCAGTGCGGCTGCGACGCCCATGCTGTTGAGGATGTGTCCCTCGGCTTCGGGCAGGTTGTGTTCACGGGCGTCGTTCAGCGCGTCGTGGAGGATGGCCGCAGCGGAGTCAAAATGGCCGCCTTCCGCCTCTAAAAAACCCAACCGCGCGCTCAGACGAAGCCTGTCGGGCAGATCGCCGGCTGCACGTGCTGTTTCGACCGCTCGGGCGCATTGAACCCGGGCCGTCGTGGGGTCTTGTAGCAGGAGGGAGATCTCGCTCAGCTTCTCAAGGGTACGGGCCTTCTCCAAGGGGGTGTCCATCCCTTCATAGAGGCGCAATGCGTCTTCATAGTGCGCGCGCGCGTCTTCGAATCGGCCGACTCCTCTCTTGAAGAGCCCGAGCATGCGCAGCGCTTTGACCTCCCGGTATCGGTTTCCCGTCCGCCGGCTCAACCACAGGACCTGCTCCAGGTTTTGGAACGCCTGCTCGGTTTCGAGCTGTTCTTCGTACTGGAGCCCCGCCAGATTCTGCATTGTGACGATCAGCTTATGTCTATCATTGATTTGTCGATAGTAGGCCATACAGGCGAGGAGGTGCTGCTCGGCCTGTCGCGGCTGGCCAAGCCCCCGCAGCATGCTGCCCAGGTTGGAGCGCGCTTGAAACGCGCAGAACAGATGTCCTGCTTCATGGGCAACATCCAACACGTCCATCAGACGAGCCATGCCCTGTTCACGCTTGCCCTCCACGAACCATACGATGCTCGATGCGATCCGCGCATAGAGTTCAGTGTTCACATCGTTGACTTCGACAGCAAGGGTGACCGATTCGCGGAAATGCGTCTCTGCTTCGGAGAGCTGCCCCCGTTTGAAGTAGATGTCCCCAACCTTTCTCAGGATATGGCCAAGCATCTGCGTATCGCCGACGCGACGCGCGATCTGCTCAGCAGAGTTGTAGCATTGCAGGGCGAACGCGGTTCGCCCCTGCGCCGAAACGAGCGTCCCCAACCACGTTAACAGCCTGGCGCGTAAGGGCGCTGTGTCTCTCGGGGCCAGGGGTTCCAGACGCATCAGCGCCTGCTGAGCGTCTGCCACAGAGGCGGTCAGGGGTCGGAAATGTTCTGCGAGCGTGCCCACCGCCAGCGTGATTCGGGCCGATCGCATCGGATGGCTCTCGGCGGCGCGTGCCGCTGCAGCGTAGAGGTTATCGATCTCGGCGCGCTTCCCCTGCAGCCGGATCGGGTCGCCGCGCACCGCGTCGCTGTCGAGCCTGATGCCGTTGACTCCGGGATCGTAATACACGGTGTGGCGGTGGAAGCAGGCGGCTTCGTCACTGCGTTCTTTGAGACGGGCCTTCGCATATTCCTGCAAGCTGACCAGCATGCCAAAGCGAGGAGATGGCGCCTGGTTACCGGACATCGGGCGGAGAAGCGACTTGTCGATCAGGGACTGCAGCACATCGAGCAGCCAGGGGGCGCCGGGGTGCTCGGAGAGGTCGACGACCGCTTCGGCGGCTTTCAGGGTGAAGCCGCTTTCGAAGACGCTGCATTGCGCGAAGGTGGTTTTCTCCCAGTCGGAGAGGAGCGCCCAGGACCAGTCGATGGTTGCGCGTAGGGTGTCGAAGCGGCTGGGATTGGCCGGGGCCCGCGCGAGGAGCTGAAACCGCTGGTCCATTCGATGGAGCATCTGGGCGGGGCGCAGCAGCAGCACCCGGGCAGCGGCAAGCTCGATTGCGAGCGGGAGATTGTCGAGCTGCCGGATAAGGGCGGGCAGCGCGGGGTGCTCACCGGGCGCAAACGCTGGGCTCCGGGCTCGGGCGCGCCGGACAAACAGCTCGATCGCATCGGCGTCGCTCATCGTCGACAGGAAAAACCGCTGCTCGTCTGGCACCCCGAGGCGGATCCGGCTGGTGACCAGAAAGCACGCCTGTTCTGCCTGTGCGACCCACTGCGAAACGACTGCAGCGCTGCTGGGGACGAGCTGTTCGAAATTGTCGAGGATGATCAGGCATCGGCCCCGTCCTGAGATGGCGTAGCCCAGCTTCTCGTCGGGTTCTTCTTTCCGCAGCGTGACGCCCAGCTCCTGGGCGATCACACGGCGCATCGCCTCGTGGGTGTGGGCCTCAGACAGGTCACAGAAGCAGACGCCGCCGGGGTAGGTGGCGAGGCTCTGGCGGGCGAAGTGTACGGCCAGCCGGGTCTTGCCGGTTCCGCCTGGCCCCTGGACGACGACCAGCCGCCTCTGGCTGAGCGCCGCCGAGAGGCGCTCGATCGCCTGAAAGCGGCCGACGAACGTATTCGGCTCGCTCGGCAGGTTGTGGCTCACCGCCGGCATGTCGACACCCGTCGCGGTCGCGGTCGCGGTCGCGGTGGTGTCCCCGAGCGGCGCGTCGGCGACCGCGATATGCACCGCCACCGGCGTCTGGGCATCATCTGGATAGAGGGTGTCGAGTTGTGTCACCAGCGCTGCACAGCTTGAGAGGCGCGCGCTGGCCGAGAACGCGAGCAGCGCGGTGCAGAGCGGCCGCCAACCCGCCGGCACGCCGCTGAGGTCGGGGCCTTTGGCGTAGGCGTCCAGGGTCTCGCCCACGGTGTTCCCCTGAAATGGCCGTGTGCCGGACAGCAGCTCGACCACGATGACGCCGAGGCTGAACAGATCCGCCCGATGGTCGACCGCCGCGGCGTCGCGGATCTGCTCTGGCGCCGCGTAGTTGAGGGTGCCCATCATGACGCCGGTTCGCGTCTGCCCTGGAGCTGCGGTGTGCTTGACCAGCCCGAAGTCTGCGATTCGCGGCACCCAGTGCCCGTCGTGCGCGTCGAGCAGGATGTTGGCTGGCTTGAGATCGCGATGGACCAGGCCCTGATCGTGGGCATGGGCGAGTCCGCTGGTGATCGCGCGGATCAGGGCGACCGACTCTGCGTGGGTCGGGCGGTAGCGCTCCAACAGGTTGTCGAGTGATGGGCCCTGGATTCGTGGCATCACCAGCCCCATCGCGTCTCCGACCGTGAGGATGTCTTGCACCGGCACGATGTTGGGGTGACGAAGGCGAGCCTGCGCCCGCCCCTCTGCGAGCAGCCGATCGGCGTGGTGTGGGTCGCTGTGGGTCAGGACTTTGAGCGCGTAGTGCGCATCGAGCAGGAGATGGCGGACAGACCACACCTCGGCCATACCGCCTTCTCCCAGGAGGTGTTCAACAACATAGTTCCCAAAACGATGGCCGCTCGTGATGCGCATGCGGCCACGATACAACCGCCTGCCGGGTCGGGTTGGGGAACCGGATGCCAGCGCCACATCCAGCGCGCGCCCGCGCGCTGGATGTGGCGCAGGGTGTTGACGGCCATCCACACCAGATACAATTCTGCTGCCGTGACCACACGCCATCCACACTCCATGCTGGAACACCTCCAGAGTCGTACGCGCTATGTGTTGGGCAGCCCGACGCTGGTGGGCCGGGCCGCGCTGTGCCAGATCCAGATCACGGCGCCGGTGGTCTCCAGCACACATGCGATGTTGCGCTGGACCGGCCGCAGCTGGGAAGTTCAGGACCTCGGCAGCCGAAACGGCGTCTATATCAACAGCACCCGGATGGCGCCCGGGCCTCGGGTCCTGCTGCGGGACGGCGATGAGATCTGTTTCGGGGATCTCCGGGATCCGTGGCGGGTACACCTGCATGGGCCGCCGTTGGCGCGCGCGAGCAGCGGGGGAACCATCCTCACCGAGCAAGATGGGCTGCTGATGGTGCCCAGCAACCCGCCAGAAGCCTTCATCTATCGCGCCGATGGCCAGTGGTGGATGGATCGAAGCGATGACATCGTTCGCGTTGATGATGGGGATGAAGTCGAAATTGTTGGGAAGCGCTGGCGCCTGCTGCTCCCCACCGACCTTCGGGCGACCCAGGAGCTCACCGGCAGTGAGCAGCCTGTGCGTCTCCACTTTGTGGTCAGCGCGGACGAGGAACACGTCACCCTGCAAATTCAGCACGGCAGCCACCAGCATCGCGTCGACCACCGGATCTGGAGCTACCTGTTGCTGACCCTGGCCCGGGAACGCATGGCGACGCGCGATCAACCCAAGGCAGAGCAGGGCTGGGTGTACCACGATAAGCTTGCCCGTCGCTTGAGCATGAGCCGCACCCAGTTCAACATGGCCATCTTTCGGGCGCGCCAGCAGCTCAGCCAGCTCGGTGTTCCCAACGCCTACGCCCTCATCGAGCGGCGTCGTGGGTCGGGTCAGATTCGCATCGGAGACGTCTTGTTGGCGATCGACTGAGTTGATGCTCACGCAACGCGTGAAATACCCGCCCCAGAATCTGGTCATTGGACGTTGTAGCCATGTCACCAGGAAAGAAGGCGGGGTCGATGAAGCATCGTCTCATCAATTTGGTTCTGTTCACAGCAGCATGCAACAAGGTGCAACCGGTCACCGTCCCGGCGGGTGATGCACCGGCGCTGCATCGGCTGACCGAGCGACAGCTCAACCGTTCGCTGGCCGCGCTGTTTGGTGACGCGTCTCTGCCGGAGGTCGACATTCCTCAGGACATCGAAGTCCACGGATTCAACAACAATGCCCTGACCCGCGATGCGACGCCCTACCTCATCGAGTCGATTCAGCGGGACATGACGACTGTAACGGCGTCGGTGGTCGCCCAGGGCGGCGACTGGATGGCGTGCGCTCCGGGCGGCGGCTCCGATCCGACCACCTGTGGCCGCCAGACCCTGGAGACCTTTCTCCAGCGCGCCTGGCGTCGACCGGCGACTCCTGAAGAGAAAGCCTGGATCAACAGCAACTTTGATGCGTGGAACGATCGGCTGGGCTTCGACGTCGCCCTGCAGCTCTCGCTGCTGGTCATCCTTCAGTCGCCTGATTTTCTCTACCTCATCGAGTCTGGAGAGAACGGTCGGCTGACGAGCTGGGAGATCGCCAGCAGGATGAGCTTCTTCTTATGGGACTCGATCCCGGACACCACGCTGTATGCTGCCGCTGCGGATGGAACGCTGACGGATCCGGCGGTGGTTCGACAGCAGGCGCAGCGGATGATCGTGGCGCCGCAGAGCCGCGACGCCATCGTTGAGTTCCACCGGCAGTGGCTCGGCTTCGCCTATGCCGATGAGATCCAGGTGGATCCGGAGCTGTACTTCGAAGATCGCCTCGAAGACCTGTTCACTGAAGACCAGCTCGACGGGATCATGGAGTCGCTCAAGGGCGCCTATATGGCGGAGTTTGAGTTGTTCGTCGAGCACGCGGTCTTCGGGCCGGGCACGCTCGATGCGCTGCTGACCAGTCGCCGGGGCTACGTCTCTGACATCACGGCTGCCCTGTACGGTTTCGACTACGAGAGCATCTCAAGCGAGGAGCATCTCATCGTCTACCCACGGGCCCAGGTGGGCGAGGACATCTATGCGCGGGTCAAGGCCGTCGAGATGCCGGCCGAGGAGCGGGCGGGGATCTTGACCCAGGGCGTGTTCCTGGCCGGACACAGCCATGCGCTGCAGCCTTCTCCTGTGCTTCGTGGTGTGTTTTTGCGAGATCGGCTGTTGTGTGTTCCCCCAATCCTCCCCCCAGACGATGTCCCGCCGCTTGAGGACACCGAGGAGGGGGCGTGGACGACCAACCGTGAGCGGTACGCCATCCACACCGAGAACCCGGCCTGCTCGGGGTGCCATATTGCCATCGATGGGGTGGGGTTCCCCTTTGAGAACTACGACAACCTCGGCGCCTACCGGATCACGGACAACGGCGCGCCCGTCGATGCATCCGGCCAGCTCGTCGGCACCGACGTCGACGGTCCGGTCAACGACGCGCTCGACCTCATCATGAGCCTGGCCAGCTCTCGGAGCGTCTACGATTGCGCTGTCACCAACCTCTACCGCTACGGGATGCACCGATCAGAGACCGATCGGGACGCTGCCGCGCTCGCCGCCCTCCAGGAGAACTTCTGGAACAACGGCGGCGTCATCCCAGAGCTGCTCGTTGACTTCGTCTCCAGTGAGGCGTTCTTGACCCTTCCCAACGCTGGAGCCCAGTGATGTCCGCCTTCAACCGACGTGAATTCCTGACCGCGATGGGGCTTACGACGGGCAGCCTGTTTTTGCCCAGCGTCGCCCGTGCGCAAGACGGTCCTCCCCTGCGGTTCTTGCTCTTCTACACCGCCCAGGGCGCCGCGCCTCAGCGCTGGCGCTGCAACCCCCGCGGTCACAGCGCACAGATCTCATGGGACGAGGACTGGACCCAATGGCAGGAAGCGGACTTCTCTGACAGCCTCCGGCCGCTGTACCCCTGGGCCGATCAGGTCACCGCCGTCGGTGGGCTCGCCCTCGTCAGCGCCGAGGCGGATGGAGACGGCTTCCGACATGAGCGCAGCCAGGCCCACGGCCTCAGCGGCGCCAATTCGGTGTGGGTCAACAGCTTCCCCTACGCCGGCGACATGACCATCGACCAACGCATCGCCGATCAGCTCGCCCGGCCCGACCGGTATCGCAGCATTGAGCTGTCGGTCAGCGACGGGCTCGCCTATGACGGCTACGGCTCCGTCGTCTATCGCGGCCCCAACCAGCCCCTGCCGGTCATCGACGACCCCCGGAAGCTGTTTGATCGGCTGTTCGCGTTCCAGACCGGCAACGTCGATCCCATCCTGTCCGAGCAGGGCAGCGTCCTCGACATTGTCGCGGAACGGTACAAGGCCATCTCTCCGCGGCTGTCAGCCCGAGATCGGCAGAAGATGCAGACCCACCAGGATCTCGTGCGCGACCTTGAGAAGCTGCTCGTTGGCGTCTCGACCGCCCAGTGCCCCACCCTGCCCGAGCGCGCCCGGGAGTACGGTGACTACGACCTCGACTTCGAGGCGCACCTTCAGCTCGTCGCCGCCGCCTTCAGCTGTGACCTGACCCGGGTGGCCAGCATGCAGATGGGCCAGCTGTTCACCACCCAGCTCGGACTCGGACCCGGCGACATCCACGCCGACCACGCACACGACATCTACACCAGCCAGTCCGGAGAGGACGCCATGGCCCTGTACATGGCCTACCACGCCCGCCAATTCGCACGGATCCTCGAAGTGCTCGACAGCATCCCTGAAGGCGACGGCTCGCTGCTTGACAACACCGTCATCGCCTGGCTGCCCGAGCTGGCCGACTCCTGGCATGGCATGGACAACTTCGCGACCGTCGTCGCCGGGGGCCGAAACAGCCGCCTGCGGCGGGGACGGTACATCCAATACGGCAAGACCTCCCCCGTCGTCGGCCTCCAGCCCGATGGCAGCGAGTGGATGGGCATGCCCCATCAGAGGATGCTCATCTCGCTGTGTCAGGCCGTCGGGATGGACACCCAGGCCCTCGGCGTCACCACGGTCAAGGGATGGGACGGCTCCACCATCGACTGCACCGGCTCGCTGCCTGAGCTGTTGACCTGATCACACGCCACCACCGGGGGGACCCTCATGACCATCACCGCCACGATCTGGGCGGCGCTCGCCATCGGCTGCGCCTCTGACCAGCAGATCAACCGCATTCAGCCCAACGCCTTGTATCCGGAGTACGGAGACACCTCGGGGCCGCACGACACCCTCTGGTACATCTACGACGACAAGGTGACCTACGAGACGACATCTTCACCGCAGCATATCGTCACTCACCACGGCGACCCATCACTGTATTGGTACGAGCCCTCGGGCGCGCATGGCATGGTCGCCACCACCAACAAAGACGCCGACTTCGCCACCCTCATCAACTACATCCGGAGCAACGCCGGGGAGCCCTCGTTCATCGATGAACCCCTGAACTTCGACTCCGTTAGCGTGCTCGACACCTTCGAGTACGCCACCTTCACCCATGTGCTCTGCGAGTTCTGGGTCGACCCCGACGATGACCCGGCAGACTATCGCGTCTCGACCGATGAGGTCGACGATGGGATGCTCGTCCTCCTCAACGGCGACTATGTCGGCCATGCCCTGCTGAAGGACGGGGGAGCGTGGGCGCTCGACGTTATCCCCGGGCAGACCAACGCCGTTGTGCTTATCCTCGTCGATGATGCCGAACATGAACGCTACTTCGTCGACGTAGAGCTGACCCGCAAAGGCGTCATCATCAACTGAGCTGATCCATAAACGTGCAGAAAGGCGCCCTCTCCGTCGGCCTGCTGCGTTTCAACAGTACACCACCCCAAGCGGAGAGAAGACAATGCGAGCAACCACCCTCTCAGCCATGATACTCCTCATCGGCTGTGGAAACGGACAGACCTCCCCCGGCGATACCACCCCGTCCGGTGACTGGTGGAACAGTGGATCGGACCCCGGCTCCAACGACGACGACAACCCAGACAGCGACGACGATGAAGATGAGGACGAGGACGACGATGAAGATGAGGGCGAGGACGATGAGGGCGAGGACGATGAGGAAGGTGAAGAGGTCGGCCAGTTCTTCTGGGGTGAGCTGAGCACCAGCGAGGGGCTCGGAGCGGTTGGGTTCTTCTCGGTCTCTGCATCTGGCGTCGACTGTGAAGAGGAGTTCATCGCCTCGTCGATCGCGCCCATCTCAGACTGCTCGCAGTGCTCGTCGGCCTATTCGATGACCCTCGGCCAGCGCGAGCTGTTCAGCGACGACGAGTCTGGCTGCGCCGCCAGCCCCTACGGTGATCTGAGCGGGACGGTCTTCCGCTTCGGGCTCTCTGGAGAGACCCTCTATATCGACTCCGGAAGCGGCTTCGAGGTGGTCCCGGGTGGTTTCGCCGAGTCCGAGGGCAACGACGTCTTCTTCGAGATTGGCTCTGGAGAGGCGCCCGAGGATGAGGAGGATGAAGAGGAGTAGTCCTCCAGCGGTTCAGCGCACGCTGCGAAGAACCGATTGCCCGAAGGTCGCCCTTGACCGTCCGCCATATCGCTCTACAGAACAGACGCATATCCCTTGTCCTTGGCATACAAGCCTGCTGGGAGCTGAACATGAGCGAAGAGAAGTTTGAGATCCTTCTGTATGGGGCCACAGGCTTTACCGGGCAGCTGACTGCGGAGTACCTGGACGGCCATCCCGCCCTGGCGGGCAAACGTTGGGCGATCGCCGGTCGAAACCCCGCCAAACTGGAGAACGTGCGGAAGAAGCTTAACAGCCCGCATGTAGAGGCTGTCGCATGTTCGCTCGATGATGCGGATGGCGTGGAAGCGATGGTGGGATCTACACAGGTGCTGATCACCACGGCGGGGCCGTACTCCGTATACAGTGGTGATGTGTTGCTCGGTGCGTGTGCGCGACAAGGCGTCCACTACTCGGATCTGTCAGGAGAAGGGTTCTGGCAGAGAGAGATGGTGCACGCCAATCATGAGAAGGCGGTGGCCAGCGGCGCGAAGATTGTCCTCGGCGGTGGCGTCGACAGCATCCCGAGCGACCTGGGGGCCTTTCTTGCGCTGGAAGAGCTGGGAATCTCCGCGGACAGTCCAGTCAAGACGAACATCACCGGTGTATATACCAGGTACAGCGGCTCTTTCTCCGGTGGAACCCTGGCATCTGGCGCGGCGCGAAAGAAGGCCTTCGAGACCGGACGTCTGACGAAAGCGGACCTGGGCAACCCTTACCTGCTGGTACCAGGCCAACAGAACACCCGCGAAGAGCCGACCTGGGATGGCATGCCTCGCCGCTTCCGTTTCTCGTTCAACCGCAAACATGGGGCGCTGTTGCCGTTCTTCATGGGCGCAGTCAATGCTCCGGTTGTACGCCGGTCGCTGGCGCTGAGCGGACTGCACGATCAGGTCACCTATCGCGAGTGTTGCGCGCCAGAGATGTGGCTCAAGGTCTTGTGGTTGTATACGAGCCGTGGTTTTGGATACCCGCTCGGACAGCCCATCAAATTTAAGCCAGAACCCGGTGAAGGACCGCCAGAATGGATGATCCGTCAGGGGGGATTCACCATCGAAGTGGACGCACAGACGGCAGCGGGACAGACGGCTGCCGTGACGATCGAAGGTGAAGGCGATCCGGGCTATGGGGCCACGTCAAAGATGCTGGCAGAGCTGGCGCTGTGTTTACGGGATCCTCATCCCAGAAAACCCGAGGGAGGTGGCGTCTTGACGCCGGCAACAGCGCTCGGCCATGCGCTCGTGGACCAACTCAAGGACGCGCAAAATGGTCGGTTGATGAAGTTTCGCGTGAGCCGAACCTTATAAGGAAGGGCTTCTGCGATGCCTCTCTGCGATGGCGTCTTCGATCGTTGTGGGTGCAGTCTGCAGCGTTCGGGACCAGCCGCCTTGCTGGGTTTCGACGCGAAGTCTGCCGCAGCGCCGTCGTCGGCGCACTCGAAAAAGCTGAATTATACGCGGAGACTGCAGGGATGGCGCTGGGTGATGTGATCCACATTGAGGACATCGATCCCGGATCGATCGTGGTGGGTGGAGCGGTTCAGCTGACCTGTCCGCTTCTTCCAAGGGCATGAAGCTTTGCTTGTGGTTACGGGTGCTTGAATTGAAGTCAATGGGTTGAATACGTATCGCTGGTGGTTACATATGGTTCAATCATGAACAGTCAACTCACGATCGCGGCCCATATCCTGGGTGTTCTGGCCCATCGCGATGGGAAGCCGGTGACCTCGGATGCGTTGGCACAGACCTTTGGGACCAATCCGGTCGTCATCCGTCGGGTCCTGTCTCAGCTTAAACAGGCGGGCCTGATCGATAGCCGTCGGGGGCAGGGTGGTGGCAGCGTACTCGCCCGGGCTCCGAAGGACATCAACCTTCGTCATGCCTATGAAGCGATCACTGCGGCGGACGACACCCTGTTTCGCCGCCATCCTGGTCGCTGTGCACATGGTGTGGCACCGATCATCGCCGGGTATATCAACGATCTGTATGCCGACGCCGAGCAGGCGTTCTTAAGGCGTCTTGAGGCCGTCACTGTCGCGGAGATGAATCGGGAGATCATCCGTCGTGTTGGCGGTGCGCCGCCGTTGAACGGTTGTGATTGATGGATTTTTTTTGACTGAATTCGTAACCTTCTCTGATACGAAAAGGAGCACCTGATGAAGAAAACAATCGTGATCACGGGGGGAACCGGTGGTATTGGTCTTCAATCGGCGATCGGTCTGGCGAAGACGGGCGCCCGGATCGTGGTCACCGGCCGCAACAAGGGGCGGGGGGAGTCAGGCGTCCAGCAGATCAAAGACGCCAGCGGCAACGACGACGTGCACCTTGCCATTGGGGATCTCTCGATCCAGACAGGCATCCAGCAGCTCGCCGCCGACCTCCTCGAGCGACTCGACAAGATCGACGTCCTCATCAACAACGCGGGCATGTTCGCCAGCGAGTTCACCCAGACCGCAGACGGCTTCGAGATCGACTTCGCCGTCAACGTGGTCGCGCCCTACACCCTGACCCACCTGCTGGCGCCGGCGCTGTCTGCGGCGCGTCCTGCGCGGGTCCTCAACGTCACCGGCGGCCCGCCGACCGGCAAGATCGACGTCACCAACCTTCAGGCCGAGAAGGGCTTCAACGGGATGAGTGTCTACAGCCACTCGAAGCGTGCGATGGAGACGATGAGCCTCGCGCTCGCCCGAGAGATGGCGCCCCAGGGGGTCTTCGTCAACGTCATCTACCCCGGCTCGGCTTCAACCTCGATGACGCAGGGCGTGACGTTCTCGGATCTGCCCTGGTATATGCGCCCGCTGTACCCGCTGTTCATGCTGTTGACCCGCGACGACGGCGGCAAGGGCGCGCGGAAAGCGGCCCGATCGAGCATCTGGGGCGCAGACGCGCCTGAGACGGTGGGCAACAGCGGCCAGTACTTCGACACCAACTGTAAGCCTGCGACCTTCCACGCCTCTATCCACGACGTCGCCAACCAGGCGGCGGTCCTCAAGGTCATCCACGACACCCTCAGTCGGCCTTGAGGGATCGGCTACAGCAACGAGGCGACCAATGAGACTGTGACGGTCTGGTCGGTTTTCTGGAAGCCTTCGACCGGCTGATTGTCGAAGATCAGCGCATGGGTGATTTTCATGCTGAAGACATCGCTGAGCTTGGAGGTCACCGAAGCGGCGTTGATGATTCGAAGGTCCTCCAGATCCTGCACGTTCTCATAGATCTCGGTTCGGTCGGTGAACGAGACGCTGTCGTTGAACTGGTGGTCGATGCCGATCAGCAGGCGCGCAGCGAAGACATTGGCATAGCGGGGATCGACGTCTGGGGTGTAGTACTCCTGCGCGGCGTCGAATCCGAGCTCGGTTCGGATCTTGGTCCGACCGGTGTCGATGAAGCGGCGGCTGTATCCGATCTGGGCGTGGCTCCGCAGGCTGTACCCCGAGTAGACATCATGAAAGGCGGCGGCGAGCACATAGAGGCCGTTGGTCTCAGAGAGGTATCGGTCATAGCGGACCTCAGAATCGATCCGGCGGGCGTTTTCGGGCAGGTCCAGGAACGAGTCCGGTCGCTCATCATCGTCGATGCGCCCGTTGGCGTTGGTGTCTGCCGCGGCACGACCAAGGTTGGCGGTCGCGAAGGCGCTGATCTCGTTGTTGCCCCACCGCCGTCCCCCCTTCACCCCCGTGTTAATCGTATAGAACCAGACGTTCCCGGTGGCGTAGGCGCCCCCCAGCTCTGCAGAGAGGGTGGTCTTGTCCTCAGACTCCTCTCCTTCTTTGACGCCGTCGAACTCCGACTCTGCGGCCTGTGCCTGCATGGGGGACAGGGTCGCGATCAGGAACGCTCCGATGCATGTGATGTGTGTGTATGAGTGCATTGAATTCTCCTCCATCGGCATAGCCTTCGATGGCATGGCCCGGAGTAGCCTCACACGTTTCAACGACGTCAGGGTCTTGAAAAGCTCTTACGTCTATCCTGCAGGCATTAATACCATTATGCGCTGTTTAATCATGCAATTCCGAATCATAGGAAAGAGAAAGATAGAACAATGAGACGTATCATCGGTTTGCTTTAACGGATAATTTCAATCGGTGTATGCACCTGAGAACCATTGCGTTCTTCAGCGAAAGTGAAAGACTTCCCTGCGGGGATTGAATGACGGTGACATCTCGAGCCCTCCGCGGGGATCACAGCGACCAGCGAATCGACCTGTGAGGTCGCCTGGCTGGTGGCGATGGGTTTGGTGACCGCCTCAACCCATCTCTGAACTGGCAACCCTCTGATAGGGCGGACCGATCTCCTTCCATCACGCTGCGATCAGGGCTCGAATTGAAGGACGTCCATGCGTTCGTCGAGGGCCTCTCGAAGCGTGCGGAGGGCGTCCTGCTGCGTCTCATCCAGCCCTCCGATCGAGAGCAGGTCGAAGCCCTCGTCGACAAACACCGGATCGAGCTCGTAGAACGACTCGCTGACCACACCGCCGGCTTCCTCTCGCTGGATCAGCTTAAAGCCATCATTTCGGATGGTGCGCTCATGGTAGTCGTACGGTGGCGCACCGCCGGGCTGGAACTGCTCGGTGTAGACGGTGTCACGGAAGCCGGTATGGCTGGGCGCACGGAGGATCGGGACCAGGCTCTGGCCATCGAGCGTGATCGGATCCGCCGCGGCGTTGTCCTTGCGCAGATCTGTGGTGTCGATGTCGGCCAGATCCATGATCGTTGGGAGGAGGTCGACGAAGTGAACCAGGGCGTCTGTGTCTGCGCCCGGCGCCGTGATGTCTGGTCCAGAGATCAGCATGGGCACACGAACCCCGCCCTCAAACACCGTTCCCTTGCTGCGGGATGTGCGCCAGGGGGAGCGCACGGCGTAGCCCGGAGTGCCATTGTCTGCGACAAAGATGATCCAGGTGTCTCGATCGGTGGCGGCCTCTACACCCGCCAGCAGCCGCCCGATCTCGGTGTCAAGCGCTTCCAGCATCGCGTCAAAGAGGTCGGGGGTGTCGGCGTCCTCCGCGGGAACCTCAGTGATGAGGTCGATGGGTGGGACATGGTTGGGGCCATGGGCGCCGTTGTAGGCCACCCAGAGCAACCACGGCTCTGGCAGCTCTTCTGCGGCCAGGATGGCCTCATTCGTCGTATCGGTGGTCATATAGGTGTCGACAAAGTCGAGCACGCCGTCCGTGTTCTTCTCCCAATAGAAGTAGTCGGTGTCCTGTGTGGAGGGGGTGAAAGAGAACCGCGGGTTGGCCAGTGAGCCCCGGTGACGGTCGAAGCCGGCATCCAGCGGATGCCGGCCTGGTTCGCCGCCCTCTTCAAACCGCACGAGGTGCCACTTGCCCAGCGCTGCGGTGCTGTATCCCCACTCGCTGCGAGACAGGATCTCCGGAATGATCAGCTCCTGGAGCGGCATATCGAACTCTGTGAGCCAGGAGTTTCCCCAGCGGCCGACCCCGGATCGGGCGACATGCCGGCCGGTCAGGAGCGACGCCCGCGACTGGGAACAGACCGGGTTGGCGTACGCTCGCCAGAAGCGGACGCTCTGCTCTGC
>JBCBLB010000833.1:0-3802 GCA_038520555.1 Myxococcota bacterium
CGCCGTGAGGTCCTGCTCTCTCAAATCCAACGCACCCAGTCGATTCAGCGGGAACACTCTGAGCTGCTGGAGCGCCTCCCCGTCGCGATCCTCTCAACAGAAGACGGCCAGATCGTCGAGGCCAATCCCCAGGTCTACAAGCTCTTCGGCGAACTGGAGTCGAAGGCGGTGGAGGATCTGCTCGGCGCGCTCCCCGAGGCCGAGCGGTGGGAGAAGCGGTTGGAGATTCAGGGAGAACAACGATGGATATCCGCGTTCCGGGGTCCGCTTGAGGGCGGGGGAGAGGTCTTCATCCTCGAAGACATCACCCGGCTCCGCGAGATGGAGGCGCAGATCGAGCGTGAGGAGCGCCTCGCTGCGGTCGGCCGGTTGGCCGCCAGCCTCGCCCATGAGATCCGAAACCCGCTCACCAGCCTGTCCGGCTCGGTGCAGCTGCTGCAGGAAGGCAAAGACAACCCCCTGCTCCGGATTATCCTTCGTGAGGTCAACCGGCTCAACGAGCTGGTCGAAGACTTCCTCCAGTCCGCTCGGCCGTTGACGCTTACGTTTGAGCTGGTGGAGTTGGACCAGATGGTCCAAGAGGTCGTCCTGATCTTCCAAAACGACAACGCATGGCGGAACAGCCGGACATTCAACACAGCGATTGAAGAGATCGAGCCGATCAACCTCGATCCGGATCGGTTTCGTCAGGTGCTCTGGAACCTGCTCCGCAACGCCGCGCAGGCGACATCGGCGGGCTCCCAGATCGATGTCGCCCTTCGCGCGCGGGATGAGGTGGCGGAGCTGGTCGTGCGCGACGATGGTGTGGGGATACCGCCGGATCGGCTGCTTCGGATCTTCGACCCGTTCTTTACGACGCGGTCTGGCGGGACGGGGCTGGGGCTCGCCAACGTGGACCGGATCGTCCGGGGCCACAATGGCACGATCAAGGTAGATTCTGTCGTCGGGGAGGGGACTTCGTTTACAATCCGGCTGCCCTACGGCGAAAGCCGAAGCGAACCACAATCTCAGACTGTCGGGTGAATGATGGCCGGTGAGCGCATCCTGATTATCGATGACGAGCTGTCGATGCGCGAGTTCTTGACGATCCTCCTCAGCCAGGACGGCTACCGGGTCGAGGCGGTCGACTCCGCAGAAGAGGGCCTGGAGCGGCTGGAGGCGCGGTGGCCTGCGCTGGTGCTCACCGACATGAACCTGCCGGGCATGAACGGCATCGCGTTCCTCGAAGAGGCCAAGTCCCGCGCCGTCCGAGCCGGCAAGAACGTCCAGATCGTCGTCGTGACCGCCTTCGGCACGACCGAGTCGGCCATCGAGGCCATGAAGCTCGGCGCCGCCAACTACGTCCTCAAGCCGTTCAACAACGATGAGCTGCGGCTGGTCGTTCGTCGGGCGCTCGGGCAGTCCGCTCTGGAAGCAGAGAACACCCGGCTCCGCAAGGAGCTTCAGGAGCGCTACCACTTCGGAAACCTCGTCGGGTCCTCTCCGCCGATGGGCAAGGTCTACGAGCTGATCCGGCGCGTGATGAACACGCCCATCAGCTGCATGATCATCGGCGAGAGCGGGACGGGAAAAGAGATGGTGGCCCGGGCCATCCACTTCAGCGGCGATCGGGCGGACAAGCCGTTTGTGCCGATCAACTGCGGCGCCATCCCAGAGAACCTGGTGGAGAGCGAGCTGTTCGGCCACAAAAAAGGCAGCTTCACCGGCGCGGTTCGGGACAAAGACGGGCTGTTCAAGGCCGCCGACGGGGGGACGCTGTTCCTCGATGAGATAAACTCGCTGCCGTTGCCCGCCCAGGTCAAGCTGCTCCGGGCGCTCAACGAGCGCCGGTTCACCCCGGTCGGATCGGTTCATGAAGTCAGCGTCAACGTCCGGGTCATCGCAGCCAGCAACGCGGACATGGAGGAAGCCGTCCAGTCCGGTGCGTTCCGCGAGGACCTCTTCTACCGACTCAACGTCGTCCAGATCAAAGTCCCCACGCTCCGGGATCGCGCCGAGGACATCCCCGATCTCTGTCACCACTTCGTCCAGAAGTTCTCTGAGCAGTATGGGCGGAGCGTCGTCGGCTTCGCCCCCGATGCGATGCGGCTGGTTCAGGGGTGGCACTTCCCCGGAAACGTCCGGGAGCTGCGGAACCTGGTCG
Organism: Myxococcota bacterium; assembly: GCA_038520555.1. Lineage (GTDB taxonomy): Bacteria > Myxococcota_A > UBA796 > UBA796 > UBA796 > JBCBLB01. Next base: position 2,144 of record JBCBLB010000833.1, read on the forward strand.
AGCGCGCGGTGGCCTTGTGCCCAGGGAGCTTCATCCAGCCCGAAGACCTGCCAGAAGCGATCCGTCTGACCTCGCCACCGGATGAGCTGCTGACGAAGGAAGAAGACATCCCCGATGATGGCCTGGATCTGGACGCGCTGCTGGCCGCGGTGGAGAAGAAGTGGCTGCGGAAGGCGGTCGACAAGGCGGACGGCAATCGCACCCAGGCAGCAAAGTTGCTGAAGATGACCTTTCGATCTTTCCGATACCGGCTGGCGAAGTATGGACTCGACCCATCATAAGAAAATTCTGGTATCATGGTTCGATGAGCGGCGGTTCGGAGTCTCTGCGTCGAAGAATACGGAATCCCTTATCTTGTTTGATGACCTGGTAGTGAGTATCTAAAATCCGGTTCAGCTCTGGGAAATCTGAGGTGCCTATTCCGCTTGGGCGCCACAGTGGCGCCATCTGGATGATAATATCTGGACCGTCAGGCCCCATCTGGGAAATCATCTCGCTTCTCAGTTTCTTGACAAATGGGGTATCCACATGATGATAGAGGTGAAAATCATAGATAAATTTTCCATGTAATGGACGATTATCGCGATACATCGCATGAATGGCACCCCCGGTTACATCAAGCGGCATCACGGTTGCATGACGTGGAACCTGCTTCTCAAGGTAATCTGAGATTACATCAACATAGCCGAACTTGACCTCAAAGTTGTCATTGGTTATCGTCATCAAAATTGATGTTTTGAGCATTGTGACCGGTAAAGATATGATGATCGCAAAGAGAGCAATCCAAGATGTGGAGCGGTCTTCAACTGTGTCCGTGAGCCGATCGCTGAATAAAAGTCCGCTCCCTATTGAAAGGCCGTAGAGAAGCGGGATGGTGTGATACTCCCAGAATTTCCCGGAAACAGTAAGGTAGACCAGTCCGAAGAAGGTGATACCAACCATTACCCAGGCGTCTTGCACAAGTCGAGTATCCTTCGAACGGACTGCCGTGTAAAATCCCAGGAAAGCTGGAACCAGTAGTAGAGCACTTTGTAGGTTTCGGAAGGGCATTATCAGAAGCCGATCAATCTGATTGGATGCGGTCGGTTCAACAACCTGTGCCAGACCATTCAACTCAACGTACAACGGATAATATTCGCGGGCTATTTCGAAATAAAGGCTCAGCGCCCCATTCCAGGAAAGCCAGATCAGCGTCACGATTCCAGCGCTAAAACCACCGACCATGAACGGAAGCGCAGCAGAGAAGATCGACTTTCCAAGTTCAACCTGAGTCGCACCATCAACCGGAATCTGTCTTCGGGCAATCACGTAAGTCAATGGGAGCCAGAGCAGAGCGATGGGGGGCTTTATCGTGGTTGCGATGCCAGCTAAGAGACCGCACAGGCCAATGATTACCAGAGGCATCTTCGTCTGCTTGACGAATCCCATCGATAGCCCGGCAGTCATCGCGAGCAGGAGGATACAAATCGTCTCGCGCTGAAGCGTGTTACTTGGGCCCAGACCCAGGATCATCAGGACAAAGAGGGAACCTGCGATGCTCCCCGCTATCCATCCATGAGATCTCATAGAATAGGCAGTCGCAGACGCGATACCTGCGAGCATGAAGAGGTCTACCAGCCGAATCAGGAGATCATCGCCGTTTGTTATAAGGTGGATAAA
>JBCBLB010000096.1:0-19193 GCA_038520555.1 Myxococcota bacterium
GCTCAGGTTCTCGGCGCCAGCAGCGATCATCGTGCCGACCATGGCCGCGACGACGATCGACGTCAGCGCTTCTCTTCGGGACAGGGCGCCCATCTCCTGGACCTGGGCGTCGAGCCTGGCGATCGCCGGCGCCAGAGCGATCCCTTCAGGCGGGAACAGCAGCCGCAGGGCGATGGCGACGAAGACCACAGCACACAGCGAGACCGGCGCGGCGGCCAGCGAATAGTCGGTGAAGCTGATGACCGCGTGGCTCATCTCACTCTTCTCACGAAAATTGTCGTAGAACGTGAGGGCGAGGCTGGCGCGGGCGCTGGACAGCAGGCCGAGGTTCGAGCCACAGACTGTGCCCCAGGCCATGCTGAGCAGCAGCCGGCGGGCTGTCCGGCTCCGCGGCGCGAGGTCGAGCGCCCGGATGACGCCGAGCACGATGGGCAGCATCAGCGCGGCGACGGCGTGGGAGACGACCACCGCACACAGCGCCCACGACAACAGCAGGACCACCAGGCACAGGGCGTCTTCACTCGACGAGAACCGCCGAAGAACCACCAGGGCCAGCCGGGTCGACAGGCCGGTCTGGGCCATCACCGAGGCGATCAAGAAGACGCCGATGACGAAGAAGACGGCCTGGTTGCCGAACAAGGCCATGGTGTCAGGGATGGCGAGCGCACCCAGCGTCGGCAGCAGCGCCAGGCCGACCAACGCGGTGACCGGCAATTCGACAGGGGTGAACAACCACCAGACGACACACAGCGCCAGAACCGCCAGCGCCGCCTGTCCAGCGGCGGTCAACCCCACCGGCGTCGGCGCCAGGGCGATCGCGGCGCACAGCAGCCCGCCGAACACCAGCGCCAGGGGTCGTCGCATCCGCCACAGCCAACGGTTCATCAGTCCCACCACCCGAGACGGAGGTAGTCTCCATCATCTTCGACCTCCGTGTCGAATTGGCCGCGCCGGTCTCGCGTATCGATCTCCAGCGGCGTCGCGGTCAACCCCGCGCCGCCAGCCTCTGGACGGCGCACCCACAACCGGAGCCTGCGGTCCGGCGGGATCGCATAAACATGCAGATCGTACTCCTGATGGAACGCGTCGCGCTTGAACAGCTCACGGTCGCTGAGAAACTTGGGACCGCGCTGCCCCAGGCTGGAGCCAAACATCACATAGTCCGGCCGCCGAGACAGCACATAGTCGCCGTCGCCCTTCTCATGGCCAGCGACCGAGCGGCCCATCGCCTCGATCTCGCGGTGGGCGATGTGTTCGTCGCACAGCCCCAACATATCGATGGTCTTCAGCTCCGAGTAGTATGGGATCGCGCCGGCGACGTTGACGGCCAGGACGGCATCGTAGGGCGTATGTTCGGCCAGAAACGCGCCCACCGCGACCCCTCGACGGCTGACCCGACCGGGGTAGCTCAGTTGTTGCGACATGGTGACCCAGTAGAGGTTCGCCAGCAACGGCACCCACAGCAACAGCGCAGGCCACCGCTGACCCCCGACCTCCTGACGCACCCCGGCGACGACCAGGGCCATCAGCGGAACGAACGCGGCGAAAAACCGGTGCCCATAGAACGCGTCCCCGCCTACGGCGACGACATATACGGACTGCAACAGGACAAGCCCCGCGGCGACGCCCAGCCCGGCAGGCCGCAGATCGGGTCGAGCGGCAGCCACGGCGGTCGGCAGCCAGATGGACCAGCCCACGATCAAAAACTGGATCACATAGCCCAGCCCACGGAGCACCTGGTACCCGCTGGCGCCGACCTTCGTATAAAACGTGTTTGGCAGCGGCCAGCCGTAGTATCCCCACCGCCAGGCGAAGAACCCGCCAAAAATTGCACCGAACACCGCCACAACAGTCAACAGCGCCGAAACACCGCCGTCTCGCTGCCGCAGGGAAAAGAGCCGATCCAGGCACAGGACGCCAAACAGCAACCCGGCGTCGGGGCGGCTCATGGCTGCGAGCGCGCAGATCAGGCCGCTGAGCGCGGCAGCGGGCACCGAAGCCATGGGCCGCGCCCGGTCGCGCAGGTGGAGCAGGATGGCGAAGACGAACCAGAAGGTGACCATCGCCGTCTCCATCCCGGACATCATCCATCGGGAGACCAGCGGAGAGGTCCCAGCGATCAGCGCAGCGGTGATCGCGGCGGGCCGAGACACCCCGCTCACGATGCGATCGCTGTTGGCGAGCAGGACGATGACACCGGCAATGAAGGCGATGCCCAGGCCCTGAGAGAGGAGGACCGGATCGAGACCGACCCAGGCACCGCCGGCCATCAGGATCATCCACAGAAAGTTGGTATACCCCTCGACGCGCTCCCCCTCATTGAACACCGGTCCCCACCCATATGCGAGGTTCTCAGCGTACCGCAGGGTGATGTATGCGTCATCGAGCAGCCACGGTTGGAAGCGAAGGTTGTGGGCGCCCAGAAACGCTGCAGCGATCAGGAGCGGAGCCCACCGGGGCATCTTCAGAATCGTGGCCATCGTCGCCGCCATGTAACCACCCCAGGCGACGCCGTTGGCCTTGACGGGAAATCTACACATCGTGATGGCCGCGATCCGGCATCCTATCTGAGGAGTTCGCAACCTGTTGACTGGTGATTTCGCGCACCTGCGCCTACAGTCTTCCAGGAACGCGGTGAACAGCGGAGATGAATCGATGCATAGGTCTGGTCTGTTGGGGGTGTGGTGGCTGTTGGCGGGCTGTAACGGCAACTCGACGCGCTGTCCGGATGGGCTCATCGAGCGAGCAGACGGCGCCTGTGTCCCTGAAGAAGAAGGCGGCAACGGCGCGGAAGCCGACATCGACACCGACACAGACGCTGACACCGACACCGACACCGACGCCGACGCCGACACCGACACCGACGCCGATCCAGAGTTCGACGTCTGCGCGGAGGGGGCGCCGTTTACGCGGATCCAGGACGCCATCGACGCCGCAGGAGACGGCGACGAGGTGATGGTCTGCGGCGGGACCTACCAGGAGAACGTGGTCATCAGCGACAAGTCGATCCGGCTCATCGGCTTTCTGGGTTCTGAGCGGACGGCGATCGATGGCACCAACACGGCGCCGGCTCTCGCAGTGCTGGAGGGCGCGGGCTTCGGCACCCTCATCTCCGGCTTCACCCTGCGCAACGGCGTCGCCGATGCCGTCGACGGGTACTCGGGCGGGTATGGCGGCGGGCTGCTGATTCGCAACGCAAACCCCACGGTCGAAGACGTCGTGGTTCGGGACTCACTGGCCGCCAATGGCGGCGGCGTCGCGATGGTCAACAGCAACGGCGTCATCGACGGGGTGACGGTGACCGACAGCGACGCCGAAGAGCACGGCGGCGGCATCTTCGTCAGCGGCGGCGACCCCACCATCCGTCACGCCCTCGTCGAGCGTTGCTTCTCCGTTGATGGAGGCAGCGGGCTGTATGCCACCCTGACCGGCCTACAGCTCTACAACAGCATCTTCTATAGAAACACCGGCAGCACCGCCAGCCCCGGTGTACTTGTGGAGAACGGAGAGAGCGCTGACTTCTACAACCTCATCGTCTCCTACAACGAGGCCAGCGGAGCATCCGGTGACGTCTGCGCGCTCGATGCCCGCAGCGGCACCGCCGTCTACAACTCCATCGCCTTCGTCAACGACGGCATCGGCATGTGCACCGGAAATAACGCATCGCACAACCTCTCCTTCGCCAACGATCAGGACTTCCTCAGAAGCCCCGGTGAGACAGACCTCAACGACGATCCCGCCTTCGCGCGGGCCAGCGACGGCAACTTCATCCTCCAGCCACAATCGATCGCCATCGACGGCGGGCTGCCCGATCCTCAATTCAACGACCCAGACGGCAGCCGTGCAGACCTGGGCGCCTATGGTGGCCCGTTCGGCGAGTGGTAGGCCCGCTCAGGCGCCGCCTTCCTGCTCCTGTGAGGCATCCCCGTCTTCTCCCGCTTCGCCCGGGGCATCTTCGACCTCCCCTGGCCGCTTCGCTGCGCCGGTGAGGTACCGGATGGGGGTCGTGTTCCGCTGGGAGACCAGGATGTACACGCCGATGAGGCCGATCATGACCGAGCCATACTGCGCCGGGGTCAGCCCAAAATAGCGGGCGTCGGTGGCCGGGTGGCGGAAGGCGTCCGAGAACAGGCGGAACGGCCCATAGCTGGCACACAGCAGACCGATGAAGAAGCCCTGGAAGCGAGGCTTGCGGTCCAGGATGACGAACAACACGAACATCACACCCGCCCAGATCGCCTCGTACAGACCGAGGTCGTGGCAGGCCACCGTGATCGGTTGGTCGGGGCACATCCCCTTGACCCCGAGCCAGAAGTCCGTCTGCGTCCCCGGGTGATCGTGGGCAGCGAAGCAGCCCATCCGCCCAAAGAACCACCCCAGGCTCAAGCCATACATCGTCACGTCCCCATACGGCAGCAACCAGATCGGCGGCTTGAGCTTCTTGCCCGCCTCCTTCAGGGCAACGTTCTCCCGGCGAACCCGGGCGTTTTCCCGGCGCAGGAAGATGATGGTGAGGATCGTACAGCCGATGAAGCCGCCGGTGCTCGACAGCCCCTTCCAGACATACAAGAACTTGATCGGGTCGGCGAAGTGCTCGGCCGGCTCGTAGAACAGCGCATGGCCGAGGTGGCCGCCGACGAAGACGCCGACGATGATCCAGGTGACCAGGCGGTTGATGACGTCCGGGTCCAGGCCGTCGCGGGTGGCCTTCTGCGTGGCCAGCCAGGAGCCGGCGATAAAGCCAATGGCCACCAGGATGCCAAAACCATGGATGGTGAGAGGGCCGATCGGGATGGCGATCGGTTCAAAGTACGGGATCAGCGGCTCCATGCACGGTCTCCTCGATAGAGAAAGGCAATAACACCCGTCCGGGCCAGAGTCTTCAACCCGAAAAATCCGCAGACAGGTGTTGACCTGACAACCCCGGTCCGACGGGCGCTGAAGACTGATCGCCCATTCAGCAGTCAGATTCTGGTGGCCCGCCGGTCTCCCCAATGCGATAACGATAATGAGCCCGCCTTTCCCATGATTCCGCATGCATCCTTCCCACCTCTCCCTGACCGGCCGTAAGTGGAATCTGCATCCACAACACGTCTCGGTTTCTGACTCGCTGCACCCCCTCGTCGCACGGTGCCTCTCCCGACGCATCGGTGAGAAGAGCCTCTCCGACTGGATGCGGCCCTCCCTCGATCATCTCCACGATCCATATGCGATGCTTGGAATGGTCGACGCCGTCGCGCGGATCCGCGATGCCATCCGCAATCAGCAGCGGATCCGGATCGTCACCGACTATGACGTCGACGGGACCACCTCCAGCCTGATTTTACAGCAAACCCTGATTCGCATCGGCGGCAAGGGCCTCATCGACTACCACATCCCCGACCGCTTCGCCGAAGGGTACGGCTTCTCCGTCGACGCTGCCCGAAAAGCCGCCGCAGACGGTGTCGCTCTGATCATCACCGCCGACATCGGGGTCAAAGACCACCCCGCCGTCGACTTCGCCCATGAAGCCGGCGTCGACGTGATCGTCTGCGACCACCACCTGCCCGCTGGCGAATCCGTCCCCGAAAACGCCTACGCCGTCCTCTGCCCGCCCCAAGACGCCTGCACCTACCCCAACAAGTCCCTCGCCGCCTGTGGGGTGTCGCTCAAGCTCGCCCAGGCCCTGCTCCGCGATCATCCAAAGTATGAAGCCCTGCTGCGCTCCATGCTTAAGGTCGCAGCCATCGGAACCGTCGCCGATGTGGTCGACCTGTCCGGGCTGGAAAACCGGGCCATCGTCTCCCTGGGAATCGAACAGCTGCGCACGGGCCGGCACGCGCCGGGGCTGCAGGCGCTCCTGGACGTCTGTGGCCTGTCCAACGCATGGATCAGCGCTCGGGACCTCGGCTACAAAGTGTCCCCTCGGATCAACGCGGCAGGTCGGCTCACCGGGGCAAACGCCGTGGTCGAACTGTTCAGCGCACGCTCCCCCGAGCGCGCCTATGAGCTGGCACGGGCCCTCGACGACCTCAACGACCAACGCAAGCAGATCCAGTCGGGCCTCGTCGACGCGTGCATCGAACAACTGGGCACCGAAACACCCGACTTCGCCGTCCTCGCTGGGGATGAATCAGAAGGCTGGCACCGCGGCGTGGTCGGCATCGTCGCCGCACGCATCCGCGACCGCATCCACCGCCCCACCGCCGTCATCGCCATCATGGATGAGCTGGCCCGCGGAAGCGTTCGATCCATCACCGAAATTCATGCGGTCCGCGCCCTCGAATCGGCCAGTGACCTGCTCGCCGGGTTCGGTGGACACCCCGCCGCCGCCGGGTTCACCGTGCCTGTCGAGAACATCCCCGCCCTCCGCGAGCGGCTGTGCACCTATGTCCGGGAACAGGCCCGCGGCGATCTCCCAGCGCCTACATTGGAGCTGGACGCCGACTGCCAGCCTCGCGACCTGAACTGGGACACCGTGCGTGCCCTGCAAAAACTCGGACCACATGGAAAAGGAAACCCCACTCCGCTGCTGTGGGTCCGAAACGTCCGGCCCTCTGCGTTGAGAACCCTCAGCGGCGACAAACACGTCAAGTTCCGCGTCGGAGCCCTCGACGCCATCTGGTGGAACGGCGGAAAGTACATCGACCAGCTCAACCGGCCCCTCGACCTCGCCGCAGAAATTGAGATCAACCGCTGGAAAGGGCGAACCACGCTGCAGCTCAACATCGAAGACGTCGCACCCCATTGAAGGGGCGGTGGCCTCAAGCGCGATGAACCGATGCAGGCAACGGTCAAGACACACGGCTTCGTTAAACACTGTTTAGTGACGATGACTAGTCACTAAACCGTGTTTAACAGACAGCGCATGGTGGAAAAAGCACGTTCTCTGGTATGCCGCTGGACGCATGAGGCAGGCACACCTTTTGCTTTTCAAAAAGGTGCAGCTGAAGACACTCGGAAGCGTGACTCATCCAGAGGACACCGTATCGAGCACGCCAGGGAGCGGAAACCATCCAGAGTATACCGTTCAGGTCTTCGCCCTCTCTTGAAGAGTCTTCGACAGTTGTATAATTCATACCTTACCTGCCCCCTCTGCTTTCGCAGAGGGGGTTTATTCCACTGACAAGCGTTCAAAAGACAAACGAGGCTCCAACACCGAGAACACCGATCGAGAACAGTCCATATGCAGCGTTGGCATACCGCTGCTCGCGCTGGAGCGCGGCCTCAAGCTCCGCAGAGTCCTGCGCGCCATCAATGGCTTCGCGTTGGTTGAGCGCCATCGCAGCGGCGAGGGTGCCAAGCGCAAGGCCTGAAGCGCCGGTGATGAACAGCGACGGCCGCTTTCGCTGCCAGAGGGTTCGCTCGGGGCGCACTCCGCTCAGATCGAGTTCGAGATCCGTCATGCTCGGCACAGAGACGACCGTGGCATGTACGACCCGTCTGCGATCGTAGACCTGTACGAGATGCAACCCAGCGTCCGCGGTCTGGGGAAAGGACACCCGTTGACCGTCGAGTGCCGCCGATAACTCGGCGTCAAGGCCAGTGAGATGGAGCTGTCCGGGCGGATCGGCGGAGAGGTTCTCAAGCGCGGCGTTCATCAACGCATCGAGGGTCGCGGTGCCCTGCTCGGACCGATAGGCCTGCGAATCGATACGCAGCGCGCTCCGAAAGGCCATCTCGGCCATGTAGGAATCGTCGTCCACATAATGGTGTCGCATCCCGCGGAGCACCCACAGTCTGGCGAGCTGCGACGGATCGCTGAGCGGTTGGCAGCCGAACGCCGCTTCGATCCGATCGTCGATTTCATGGGTATAGCGGTTCTCCATCAACGCCGTTCGCATCTCAGAGAGCACCGCCGTTGGGTCCTCACATGTTGGTTTGGCGGCAGCGACCTGGGCCGCCATGATGGCAAAGGCCCACATCAGCTCAAAACGAGCTGGTCTCAAGGATGTAGACGACCCCAGCTCCCGGCCTTACGCCACTGAACGGCGAGCCGATGAGGATGTCATCGCGGCCGTTGCCGTCGAGGTCTCCCACCGACTTCATGCTCATGCCCAGAAAATGTTCTTCATGGGTGCCCCGAAGCGTATAGTCCGCCACTTCGTCAAGGACGCCGCCCGTGGTGATCGGGCCATACTGGACATAGACCTTGCCGACCTGATCCACCCCATTGATGGTTTTGGCATAGGCCGATGCGATGAGATCATCGTATCCATCGGCGTTCATGTCGTGGGTGATGGTCTCATAACCGAGCAACCCGTCCCCATTGGCGTAGAAGAAGACCTCTGCATCGCGGATATTGCGGTCTTCGGTGATCGGGCCTTCCAGGATGGCCACGCCTCCACGCACCTCGTCTTGGCCTGGGTAGGCGGCCAACGCAGCCCCCACGACCAGATCCACGGTGTCATTGCCCGTCAACCGGCCGACATCCAATCCCGTGCCCACAAGATCTCCGCTGGCGGCACCATCGATGATGATGCCCTGTTTCATCTGCACCGTGTCCGACCAGACACATTCTACAGCGCTGCCATCGCAGTTGTTGTCGATGAAATCGCCGCAAAGCTCCTCTTCATCGGGGTTGACGAAGTAATCAGCGTCATCACAATCCCCGTCGAGTTCGATGTAGTAAGACGCCGGCGGCTCACAAACCTCTTCGGCCGCGTCGGTGTCACCGTATCCGTCCCCATCTGCGTCCGGGTAGTAGGTCCGCATCTGGATGCCTGGATCGGTGTCATCGCAGTCGCCGCCCACGTCTTCCAGCCACAACCCGTCTTCCGGTGGAAAGCAGCGCGTCGTCCGGCTGTCTACCGCACCCGCGCCATCTTCGTCGTTGTCTTCAAAGAAGACCCGGGCATCGATGGCGCCGATATCGACCCGTCCATCACAGTCTTCATCCTCCGGCTCCTGGCCTTCCAAGGTACACACTTCGTCCCGATCGGGGTGAACCTCCGGATCGAAGTCGTTGCAGTCACCGTCAAACGGCCGATAACCGTCATTGTCCTGGTCAAGAAGGCGGTCCTCAACCTCTTTGTCAGGTGTCGTCAGACAGCCGCAGAGCAGGACCACCAGGAGCAACGAGGAAGGAAAAGGATGGACACCATCCATGACTCACCTCAAAAGCAAGAGATCATCAAGAGAAATCTATATCGCGCTCTGGGGGACCGTTGCCCCGTACATCTGCCCACATCCCTTCTCCTCAGTACAGTCATCTTTCCACCTGAACCCATCAGTTGAGGGATTGGGCGTCTCGATAGCCCAGATGGCACCCTCTGGCTATCCTGTGACCGCGAGCTGTGTGAGAGGGGAAGTACGTATCGATTCTGACTCAGCGACAACAGCAGAGCGGTCGGAGCCCTCACGCCCTCAGGCCGCTGCGATCCTGATCGCCCTCCTGGCCATCGGGATCGCGGCACATGCGCTGGTGCGATGGCCGATGTCGATGCCTGAGCTGTGGAGCTGGGAGGCCGCCTCAGGCAGCATCGAGCAGCTCCTGTGGGCCGCTCGCCTCGACCGGCACCCGCCGCTCCATGTGCTGCTGGTCTGGCTGTCTCGACGCGTCAGTGATTCGGAGGCGCTGGCCCGTCTGCCCTTCGCCCTCGGCACGCTGGGCGCAGCGGTCGGCCTGTTTGGCATCCTTCGTCGCGAGGTCGGCGCACCGTGGGGGCTGTGGGGCGCGCTCGCCCTGGCGCTGAGCCCGATGTGGATCCACCATGTCGGCATCATGCGGCCCTATGGGCTGATGATCGCGTGTGGGGTGGGGCTCCTCTGTGCCGCCCTCGTGCTGCCCGACAGGCCCCGCCGAGGGGCGATCGGGTTTGTGGTGTTCGGCGTCGCCGGGATGTATCTTCACTACCTGATGGTCGCGCCGCTGGGTGCCGCGCTGCTCGGCGCGGGCCTGGGGAGCCTCCAGCGCCCGCCGGACGCGCGCCGGGCTGCCCTCTTCGCCGTCGTCGCGTCTGGCCTCATCGTGGTCGCCTGCTTCGCGCCCTGGCTGTGGTGGACCTGGCGAGACGTCTCCGCAAAGAGCGTCTGGGGCGCCCCTTCCACGGCCGTTTTTCGGTACCTCGCCTTCCAGGTGAAGCCGCTCACCAGCTTCAGCCCGCTGCTCCTCGGGCTGCTGGCAGCGGTCGGGATCACCGCTGCGGTGCGGGAGCGGCGCGCCGCACTGCTGGGGCTGGCGGTCGGCGCGCTGCTGTTGCCGTACCTCCTGTCCATCAGCCTGGAGGTGAGGTTGCGCGTCTATGTCTTCATCAGCTTCCTCCCCTGGCTGATCTTCTTCGCCGCGTTGGGCGCGCGGCGCTGGGCGGGGCCGCGGGCGTGGGGGGTGGCGCTTGTGCTGGCGTCGGCGCCCGAAGCGTGGGGGCTGCTCCGACTTCCCTCGGCGCCGCTCGGCGTCGGCCAGTCCGGACAGTTCGACGCGGGCGTCCACGACACCCGAAGAGAGATGGCGATGCTGACTGCGATGCTGCCAGAGGGCACGCGGCTGGTGATCCCGGACACGTTCGAGCCCAGCATCGTCGCCCACTATGCGCCAGAGGCAACGCGCTTCACGCCTCAGACGTCCCTCCGCTCGAACGATTGGGTGATGCGCCAGCCTGGAGACGCGGCCTCACCGCGTCCAGGCGGCTGTGCGCTGACCGAGGCTTTCGTGCTGACGCTGCATCTGCCCGATGAGGCATCCTGCGCACGGGTGTTGGATGCGATCGAATCTGCACCGCATCCAACGTGGCTTATCGAGCGCGCGATGCAATCGACGGCTCCAGGACAGCGGCAGGCGCTGCTGACCGCTGCCGGGGAGCAGACCACCTCCCCGATCGCGCACCGGGCGCTGGCCCGGGACCTGGCCGAAGCCAACGATCCGGCCGCGGCAACGGCGGCGTATGTGGGACTGTGGCGATCGATGCAGTGGAATGATCGGGAGACCGCGCAGGACCTGCTGCGTCTCCTGACGCAGCGCGCAGCGGCGGCGGGAGATTTGGCTCGCGCAGACACGCATCGCCAGCAGGAGGCCTGTCTACAGCGGGCCATTCGCGATGTCTGGCTCCCTCACCGGTGTCTATGGCCATTCACAGCGGCGACCGTTCGTCAGAAACCCACCCCGAAGCGCAGACGCCCCCCACAGAGGCGTAGTCGTGGGCGCTGACCGGAGCATACGGCTCAGCAATTGCGCCCGATTGGGTCTTCTGAGTCCAGAAGAGCAAACGTCGCAAAATTGACTCATGTCCGACCAGACCAGAGAGGACCATGAACCCATAGACCAACTGAAAGCGTCCATATCGAAAACCATCGGAGCAGTCTCAAGAGGACCGCTCCCAGAAGGGAGTCCTAAAACAGGGAAAATGGAACGTCGGTGTGGATTCGATACGCAACGCGATGTACGCAGGAGGTCTCATGCTCGTGTTCTTCCTTCTCAATACAGCAACAGCACAGGTTCCAGATGGCGCCGTGAACAACGGGGACGGCAGCTACTCGTACCCGGCGCCAGAGGGGCTTGAGATCGGTGATCTCCACGTTCGGGGATCCGCGACCTGGATGTATATCGGGCAGATCCGGTACGCTCTCGATGGTGTGCCAGTTCAGCCACAAGAGATCAATCTCCCTGGTCGATGGAAGGATATCGGCATTGAGGGACAGGTCATCGGCTCACGCTGGCACCGGAGCGCAGACGGGACCATCTGGGAAGCCGTCGATGTCGACGTTCTGGCCGTTCAACACAGCCTCTCCCAGCCCGATGAGGTGGACGAGGAGCCCATGGAGGTTCCGGGGGCGCATGAGTGGGTGTGGTTGGAGGCTGAGAGTTACTGGTATACGCCGACCAGCAGCACTAAAGAATCCTGCGCGACGAGCATCTTCGATGATGAAAAGGCCACATACTGGATTTACGACGGAGAGAGTATCTTTCGAAACCAGAGCCTGGAGACCTGGGAGCGCAGCGTCGTCACCATCCACGCAAATGGCAGCGAAGCAAGCACATGCAACGGTGTCTTCGTTGGAACCGATGACGATCCGGACATGAAGGGATGGGTCTTAACCGCAGCGCATTGCCTGTTCGACGAGGACCACAACCAGTATGAAGCTCTGAAAATCTGCGCCGCCCACCCGGATTATCCCGAAGTTGTAGATTGCCAGGGGACCGAGAGCAATCCCGAAGATGAGACCATGGAGATCTTCATCCAAGACACCTACCAGGATAAACGTCACAATCCTGGAGACGACATCGCCTTGATCCGGGTCCCGGATCTCGACAGCACATACTATCAAGCCCTCAAGCTGTCCGAAGCGCGGGATTCTTTTGTCACTTCATTTGAAATGACTCAAGGATCATACAATTGGTTTCACTTTGATTCCCATACACATGAGTGTGGCGCGTCCAACCCCCTTGAGGTGGAGAAGGACGGAATCTGCTTCTGTCAGGACAACTGGTTCGATCCTGATGGAAACCTTTTTAAAACGTCATTCCTGATGACGCAGCGATATGACATCAGCGCACCGTTTTATACGGACACCTTCCGCTCCAGAGCAGATAGCGGAGACGGGTTCTCCGGTTCTCCGGTCTGGTACTGTGGACGTACCGAATGCAGTTTGAACAGTCACACACCGCGAGCGGGTGTGGTCTCTGTTATCTCTGGCCACAACGGCGTCTACAAGCGCCATGTAGGCCCGAAGGTTCGTGAACACCGGGCATGGGCCTTTACTGCCATGGAAGAGTAGGCGCAAAGAAGAGTCGGCGCAAAGAAGAGTCGGCTCAAAATGGGGGGGGGGCGGTCAAACGTGATCGCCCCATTCGTATCTGGATACCGGCGTCAGGCGGTCAGTGAGACAGGTACTGGACGCCGGTCATGGATTCAGAGACGTCCCACAGGCGCTGCGCGTCGGCGGGGATTCTGGCATGATCGGCGATGAACGCCTGTGACGCGGGCCCCCACATCTCCATAAAGCCGCTGGGGCCGTAGTATTCGCCGCCCTTTGCGTTGTCATCGAGCGCAGCCATCAGCGTCGGCCATGCCCCCTTGTCCTGAGACTGGGCGAAGAAGTTGTTCATGAACTGAATGACGCCGCTGTGCCGCTGCAGATCGGTGGCCGCCCACCCTGGATGCGCTGCGGTCGCCATGGCGTCGATGCCCGCGTCCTTCAGCCGACGATTCAGCTCAAAGGTGAAGTGCAGGTTGGCGAGCTTGCTCTGACCATAGGCCGCGCCGGCCGAGTAATCGCGTCGTTCCCAATTGAGATCGTCGAAGTCCATCCGGCCCATGCGATGGGCCGTGCTGGAGACGTTGACCACCCGAGCCCCCGGCGTCTTCTGAATCAACGGCAACAACAACCCGGTCAGCGCGAAGTGCCCCAGGTGATTGACCCCGAACTGAAGTTCAAAGCCCTGTTCCGTGCGTCCCAGCGGGGGGATCATCACCCCGGCGTTGTTCACCAGCAGATCGAGGCGATCATAGCGCTCCCCATATGCTGCGACGAACGTCCGAACCGAATCCAGGCTGGCCAGATCCAGGGGGAGCGTGATGACGTCGCCGCTGGGGTTGTTGGCCTGAATGCGCTGTCGGGCCGCCTGCGCCTTGTCCGGGTTGCGGCAGGCCATCACCACATCTGCGCCGTGTTCAGCGAACGCCCGGGCCGCTTCGAAGCCGATGCCCGCGTTGGCGCCGGTGACAATGATGACCTTGCCGGTCAGATCGGGGACATCGCTTTCCGTGAATCCACGAGACATGAGACACCTCTCATTTAGAGACTGATGGTCTCCAATTAAGAGACCAATGGTCTCATGTCAAGGCATCGGTTATACAACGCCCATGAAATGGCAACGTGCTCGAAGTCCTGAACAGAAGGCAGCCCGACGCGACGCGATCCTCCTCGCCGGTGCCCGGCTCCTGGACCGATCTCCGATGGCCGACATCAGCCTCAACGCCATCGCGCGGGAATCTGGGTTGGCAAAATCCAATATCTATCGTTATTTTTCTTCCCGTGAAGAAATCTTCCTCGCTCTTCTTCTCCAGGACATTGAAGGGTGGGCGACCCGGGCCGACGCCCTGATCGACGCTCTTCCCCAGCACCCCCATCCCGAAGACATCGCCCACGCCATGACCACCGGGATGATCGACGATCCGCGGATGGTCCGGCTGCTCGGCCAGCTGGTCAGCGTCCTTGAGCAGAACGCCAGCGTCGACGCCATCGTCGACTTCAAGCTTCGTGTCCGGGATCTGGTCGCAGTTCAGGCCGCGACCCTCACGCGCAAGCTTCCCTGGCTGTCGCTCAACGACGCCATCCAGCTCACCTATCTTCAGGTCGCGTTGCTCCAGGGGATGTGGCCCAACCACCAGCTGACCCCCAAGATGAAACAGGCCCTCCAGCACCCTGATCTTCATCAGATGAACATGTCTCTGGAAGATGCGCTGAAGCGTTCGATCACCGTAATGATCCGTGGGCTGCGGGCCGAAGCCCTGGGCACGGGGTAGACGGGCCGGGTGCGGATTCTGTGTGGGCGTCTTTGTGGTTGTCCGCCTTGAAGATCGGGGACGCCCCTTTTGGATGGCGTGCTACACTCAACGGACGGGACAACGTCTCTTCACCTTCGAGATCTGTGGCGATAACACATGGCAGACGGGGGCATCAGGCAGGGAGACTCATCGCGTGCGTCGTTGCTTCGGCGTTCGCTTGAGCGGTGCATTTCCCGACATCGGCTCCAGTCGTCGCAGACCACGCTTCCGGATCGAGTGACCGCGCATGAGCTTCGGGAGCACCGCCAACGCATGGATGACGTGTTGCAGGACAGCGCGTCATCGATCGGTGGTCTCCAGGCCCTCGCAGCGCGTGCCCAGTGCGTGTTTTTGGTGGGGGACGCGTCCGGGGTCGTGGTTCACCGGTATGGCCCGGCAGGCGATCGCCTGGGTCAGGCTCTTGATCCGGGCTCGGTCTGGTCAGAGTCGATGGTGGGGAACAACGCGCTGGGGACCTGTCTGGCTGAGCGGCAAGGGGTCACCGTTCATCGCACCGATCACCTGCTGCGCATCCTGCACCCCTATAGCTGCACCGCGGTTCCGCTGTGGGACAGCGAGCACCGGATCTTCGGCGCCATCGACCTGACGACGCTCGCGACGGCGCACACCCACCTGCCGTTTCTCCGGCACGCGCTGGAGCACGCCGCGCTCCGGGTACACTGCGCGCTGTTCGCCCGCGCCCATCGTCGACACACGCTGGTCGAACTCGCCCGGGGGCCGCTGGATCCGATCGCGCGCTCAGACGCGCTCCTGGCCATCGATGACGACGGCGTGTTGGTGGGCCTGAGCCGCTCCGCCTCGGCCATGTGGTCGACCGATCCCGGCGCGACCCCGACGACACCGCTGGGTGCGCTCCTTCAAGGCGATCTGGGCGCCGACCTCGCCGCGCTCAGCAAGACCGCGATCGGGTCGACCGCCCGCTCTGCCGGCTGGACGCTTCGGGTCATGCGAAAGCCGGTCTCATCCAAACGCTCCCGCAGACGTTTGCCGACCCGTTCTGCGCCGCCACCTCCCGCCACACCAGACCTTCAACAGCTCGCGGGGCGCGATCCGACCATGCTCCGCCACCTTCGGGTGATTCGTCGGATCATGAACACCGATCTGCCGATCATGTTGGGCGGTGAGACGGGGACCGGCAAGGACGCGCTCGCGCGTGCGATCCACGCTGCGAGCTGCCGGCACGATGGTCCGTTCATCGCGGTCAATTGTGCGTCCCTGCCGCCCAACCTGCTCGACAGTGAGTTGTTCGGCTATGCGCCTGGGACGTTCACGGGCGGGCTGAAGGGTGGCAAACGGGGCAAGATCGAAGCCAGCTCGGGTGGCACGCTGTTCCTCGATGAGATCGGGGATATGCCCCTCCATCTTCAGGGCCGCCTGCTCCGGGTTCTTGCGAACCGCGAGGTGACCCGCCTCGGCGCGGTGGAGCCCATCCCTGTGGATCTCCAGCTGATCACGGCGACCAACCGCGACCTCCAGGCGCTTGTTGCGGAGGGGCGCTTCCGCGAGGACGTCTACTATCGGCTGCGCGGTGCCGCCTTCACGCTCCCAGCGCTCCGCGATCGTGCTGACCTGGCGGACTTCCTCCATCGCCTGCTGCCCCCGGACGTGTCGCTTGCTCCTCCGGCCCGTCGCCAGCTGCTGTCCTATGGCTGGCCGGGCAACATTCGTCAGCTCAAGCGGGTCCTGGTGTTCGCCGCGGCCTGCACCGAAGATGGCGTCATCACCATCGATGACCTGCCGCCTGAGATCAAAGAGACCCCGGCAGCCGCGCCCCTGAACGTCGCCCGGCAGACCTCTGAGCGCGCCGCGCTGCTACACACCCTGGAAGCCTGTAGCTGGAACGTCTCAAAGGCGGCGGTCCAGCTTGGGATCAGCCGCTCGACCGCGCACCGTAAGATGCGACAGTTCGAGATCCGCCGCCCGCGTCCGTGAACACCGGGCTGTCTCAGCTCTGACACACGGGTCGGTCAGGGTGTATCAGAGATGAGACACCCCAACGGTTCGATCGCGGTGGTGCCGCCGTTTTGATTGTGGAACATCCTTTGCTTTGGACCGCTCCCCCAGGAGGGCCAATGCAACCCAACACAGAACAGAAGCTGTGGATGTATGAGACCATGCTCCTCAGCCGTCGATACGAAGAGACGATCGAGGCGATCTACCTGGAGGGCAAGACCCCGCGGTTCGACATGGCCGCGGGCCCGATCCCCGGTGAGATGCACCTCTCCAACGGCCAGGAGCCTTGCGCGGTCGGGGTGATCGCGCACCTGGAGCCGTACGACATCGTGACGGCGACCCACCGTCCCCACCACCAGGCCATCGCCAAGGGCGTCAACCTCCGGGAGATGACCGCAGAGATCTTCGGCAAGGCGACGGGGTTGAGCGGCGGTCGCGGCGGGCATATGCACCTGTTTGATCCACGGGTCAACTTTGCATGTTCCGGAATTATCGCGCAGGGGATGGGACCGGCGCTCGGCGGGGCGCTGTCGCGGGTGATGCAGGGCAAGCCCGGCGTGGCGGTCTCGTTCATCGGCGAGGGGGCGGTCAACCAGGGCGCCTTTCATGAGACGATGAACCTCGCTGCGCTCTGGGAGCTTCCACTCATCGTCATCGTTGAGGACAACGCCTGGGGCATCTCGGTCTCCAAGAAGGACTCAACGGCCGTCGATCGGAACCACGTCCGCGCCGCGGCGTATGGGATCCCCGGCTTCTTCGTCGAGGACAATGATCCGGTCGCCATCTTCGATGTCGCGGGAGAGGCGATCGCGCGGGCCCGGCGCGGCGCGGGCCCCACCCTGATCGAGATCGACACCTATCGCCTGGCCGGTCACTTCATGGGAGACGCCGAACAGTACCGCCCCTCTGGGGAGAAAGACGATCTGTTCGCCCGCGACCCGATCCCCCGTTTCCGAGCGCAGCTCCTCGCCAGCGGCGAGCTGACCGACGCGCAGGTCGCCGAGATCGCGGCCCGGGTCGACGCGCAGATCGACGACGTGATCGCGTTCGCCCGCAACAGCCCCGATCCCCAGCTCACCGACGCCCTGTCCACGGTGTTTCACCCGGCGTAGCCGCCCTTATCCATTGGAGAACCCATGCCTGAGTCTACCCAACCGGCGCGGAAGCTTACGATCGCCCGCGCGATGGCCGAAGCGATCGCCCTGGAGATGCGCACCGATCCCACCGTCTTCGTGATGGGCGAGGACATCGCCGCCCTGGGCGGCGTGTTCGGGAACACCCGCGGCCTGCTCGACGAGTTTGGTCCCCAGCGGATCCGAGACACCCCGATCTCCGAGACTGCCTTCATGGGCGTCGCGACCGGCGCAGCCATGGACGGAATGCGGCCCGTCGTCGAGCTGATGTTCGTCGACTTCTTCGGGGTCTGCTTCGACGCGATCTACAATTGTATGGCCAAGAACGCCTACTTCTCCGGGGGCACGGTGAAGGTCCCGGTGGTGCTGATGACCTCGACCGGTGGGGGATACTCGGACGCCGGGCAGCACTCTCAGTGTCTGTATGGGACCTTCGCCCACCTGCCCGGGATGAAGGTCGTCTCCCCCTCGAACGCCTATGACGCCAAGGGGCTGATGACCGCGGCGATCCAGGATGACAACCCGGTGGTGTTCATGTACCACAAGGGGCTGCAGGGGATGGGGTGGCTCAAGACCGAGCCTGGCGCCACCGTCGCCGTCCCCAACGATCGCTACACGGTCGAGATCGGGAAGGCGGCGGTGGTTCGCGAGGGCCGCGATGTGACGATCGTCGGGCTGGCGATGGGGGTCCACAACGCCCTCCGCGCCGCCGATCAGCTCGCAGCGGACGGTGTCAGCGCAGAGGTCATCGACCTCCGATCGCTGGTCCCCCTCGATCGAGAGGCCGTCATCGCGTCGGTCCGGAAGACCGGGCGCCTGATCGTGGTCGACGAGGACTACCACAGCTACGGCGTAAGCGGCGAGATCATCGCATCGGTCGTCGAGCACGATGTCGGCATCCTCAAGGCCACGCCGCAGCGGGTCACCTACCCCGATGTCCCGATCCCGTTCGCCCGTCCGTTGGAGCAGTTCTGTCTGCCCAACGCCGAGAAGATCGTCGCGGCGTACCAGCAGATGGGGGCATGACGATGGACATCGTCATTCCTGGCGATCTCTGGGAGGATGATAGCGAGGGCGCGGTGACGGCGTGGCTGTATGATGACGGCGCGCAGGTCCAGGAAGGCGCGGTCATCGTTGAGGTGATGACGGACAAGGTTCAGCATGAGCTGTCCGCCCCCACCAGCGGCACCCTTCGGATCCGGGCACAGCTCGATGACATCGTCAACAAAGGGGATGTCATCGGCACGATCGAGGCGCCCGGTGGATGACACGACCCGGACGACCATCCCCCTGCGCGGCGTGCGGGGGATGGTCGCCGCGAAGATGCTGGCCAGCGCGACGCAGACGGCGCCTGTGACCCACCACGCCCTCGCGGACGTCTCTGCGCTGCTCGACTGCCGCGCTGCGCTCAAGCAGCGCGGCGAGCAGGTCTCCATCGAGGATCTGGTGTTGACCGCCCTGGTCGCGACGCTCCAAGACCACCCGCTCCTCAACGGGACGGTCGCGGATCGCGCGGTCCACCTGGAGGCGCGGGTGCACATCAGCGTGGCGATCGCCCTGCCGGACAATGGCCTGGTCGCGCCCACGATCTTTGATGCCCACGAGCTGTCCTGGTCACAGC
>JBCBLB010000416.1:0-8897 GCA_038520555.1 Myxococcota bacterium
CGCATGGACTGCGGTGTCCGGTTGCTTCCACGAGGTAATGACGCCACTCCAGAACACGCGAGCGCAGCCGCGCGAAGACCCCAGGCAGCCTAATGCGTTTTATTTCGCCGCGTCGGAGAGGTTATAAGCGCACCAGTCATCGCCTGTTGATGACTGGAGGGCGTTGACGAGCTTGCGCCGCTGGGCTTCACCGAGTTCTTCGACCGACTGCGCAGAGAGGCTGTTCATCAGCCGCCCGATCTGCTGCATCTCCCAGGCGCCCGTGCGCGAAGCGACCCCCATCGCCGCCCGCACTTCAGCATCTGAAAAATAGCGCCTTTTTGTCGGCGCTTCTGGCGGAGCCATCCACTCCAGAAGGATACGCGCCAGCTCCTCACCAGGTTCCTGAATCACCGCACCCTTCAGCGTGTGGCACGCCGACTTCGAGACATGCATGTTGTGAGTGCTGTCCATCTCACCGATGATCGGAAAGCAATAGAGCACCTTGTCCTGTTGAATGGGGCCCATACTGAGCATGACCACCCGCTGCCGACCCTCACTGTCTTTTTCTACAACCCGCCGCTGACGACCCCGTACCGTGCAGATCAGATGCGCCGGGCAGCGGATCAGGTGCTGGATGAAGTTGTCGTGGAGAGGAGTGATCTGACCCCATGCCCGCAACTTGTCCGCACCACGACGTTGAATCTCATCCACCAGGGACAAACAACCGCTGGGCCCATCCCACTCAGGAGTGATGCCGTCCAGAATGATGACGTCATATTCGGCCGCCTGCGCAGCGAGCAGATACCGGACGTACGTCTTCGGATGCGTGTCCGGCAGAACCGCAGTGTCAAAGTTGAATTCGTCTGCATATAAGCTGGCCCGACCATGTTCGACGTCGATGACGCAGATCTTCTCGCCCAGATGGGAGGCGATGCGCAGGGCCGAATAGGTCTTGCCGGTCCCCGGACCGCCGATCAGGGCCATGCTGAGAGATGAATTCGATACTGTCGCAGTTTTAAAGAGAGTCATGGGTTGGTGCACCGGATCCCTGAACAGATTTCTATGTCTGAACATAAAAACAGTAAAAGCCCAACCCGGGTTTGTCCAGCGGTATTCAGATGGAACTGGATGAACCCTGAACAGGGGTTCATAGACATTTTTTGTCCGTCAATAGGGTTTGCGGTCAGAAAATGACCAGCGATCTTGACAGGAAAAGAGTAGAAGGGCTGTGTAGGGTTCAACCTTCAACATACTGAGATGGAGTGCGTCCATGGGGTTCAAGAAGATGATCAAGCCGCAGTTCCCACCCCGACACTGGTCGATCGTGGGGTATCCCGGCTCCGGCAAGTCCACGTTCGCCGCGCGAATGAAAGGTGAGAAGGTGGTGATTGATGCAGACCATCGCTTCTCTGAGGTGCTTGAAATCAGTGAAGGGGACGTCTACACCCTCAGCGACAACCCCAGCGACAACGTCGATCCGGATGCGATCAACCGGCTCCTTCTGGAGAACATGCCCGGTGCGAGCATCGACACCATCGTCATCGACTCGCTGACCTCGATCATCACACCGTACATCGTCCAGGCGATGGTGGATCGGGACAACCGTCGGGGCAAAAACCACATCGCCCGGTTCCAGAAGAAGGCGCTGGCGATGCGACAGATCCAGGACGCGGTGACGCGTTGGGGCACAGACACGCTGTGGATTTATCACCTGCAGGACGCTCGGGATGCGAGCGCGAACAACGTCATCCGTTCCACGATCACGAAGACAGAAATTGCACGACTGTCGCGGTGCATCAACATGCGTCTCCAGATCGTTGAGAAAGACGGTCAGCGTGGCATCGAAGTCTTGTGGGCGCGTCGTGGTCGCGCGGGGGTGACGGTCTGGGACCCATCTGGCAGCTGGGAAGGCATGCCTGAGCGCATCGAAGAAGCGGTTTATGGCGGCCTGACAGAAGCAGAACAGGAACAGATTGAGCAGAAGTCCCCGCGGGTCTTCCGGACGATTCAGAGCGCGCTGACCTGGGGGGTTGAGTCCGGCGGCTTCCCATCGATCGAGGCTGCGAAGGCTGCCTATGAAGCGATCAAGGCTGAAGCGGCGCCGGAATCTGCGCCGGAAATGGCGAGCCTGTGGGTTGAGGCAGTCCGAGCACGGCTCACCGGGCGGGACGCCGAGCTTGAGCAGCGGGCATCCTGAGCGCTGGTTTTTTCAGCTGGTTTTTTCAGCGGTGAGAGACCGTGCGCCGCGGCAAGAAGACCGCGAGAGAGGTGAAAGGACACTTCATGGCGTCGATGATGAGGATATTGAGGAATCCTAAGCTTCGGCTGCCGGCGTGCGATTGCCCGTTGGCAGCCTGCCGTAATATAGTTCACTTCCTCGACTTATCCGAACGGATCGGATCATTCTCCGCAACCCAGGCAGGAGCCTCATCATGAACATCGCGTACGATCTCGACAAGTACATGGGTGCATTCAACTTCCGGCTGTCGGTGGACGGCATTCCGGACAACTGCACCAAGATCGTGTCGATCAACAGCGTGACCTCTGAGTCAGAGATCGTCGAATATATGCTAGGTCCTGAGCCATATATAAGAAAGATCCCTGGAAGGGGAAAATTCACCGAAGTAGAGATTACCCGGATCTACCAAGGGTATGACATGTTCTACAACTGGCGTCAGATGATTGAGGACGGCATCGACTCCCTGCGCAATGCTCGGATTGAGATTCTGGCGCCTGACCTGAGCACGGTTGTTCTTCAGATGGTGCTTCACAACTGCTGGCCCTCTCGGTGGCAGCTCCCGAACCTGGACGCATCAAGCACTGGCGCCGCGACAGAGACGATCACCCTGTGTGCCGAACGGCTGACCCAGAGCGTCTCGAACGCCCTGGTCATCAACTCGGTCCGTGAGCAGCTGAACAGCGCCCTTCCGGGGGTGACTGGCGGCCGTGGCGCGCAGCTCACTGTGAACACCGCAGCGACCAACGAGGGCCCGCTCGCCAGAACGACGGCATCTGGTCTGACCCAGGAGTTCGCTGAGACTGGGGCAGCGGCGTCGGGTTACACGGAAAACGACCAATGGCGCGTCGACGCGGCGTCGCTGGCTGGTCAGCTTCAGGATGGCCCGCTTGACCCCAACGCAGAGGATTGGGAGCCGCCGACGCCTGGCGATGGCGTCAACCGCTTCGGTGGCGAAGACTTTGAGGTCAACACAGCTGACGATCCGACCGCGGCCCGCAATGGCGGCGACGGTGAGGGCGCGACGGGCGGCCGTGAGGATCAGGCAGAGGCAGACTACGGCGAAAGCGATGGCGTCCAGGCCAACACCACCGCCAGCGGCGATGAGCAGGAGTTCTTCGAAACCGGCGGCGGCGAGGGCCCCATCGGCGGGCGTGGTGACCAGGAAGGCGCCGACTTCGGCGAAGCTGCCGGCGTCATTGATCCGTCGTCTCTGGACGAGAGCGAGTCGGAGGGGGCAGACGACCCGACCGCAGACTATAACGGCCGCGACGGCGACGGCGTCAAGGCCAACACCACTGCCAGCGGCGAGAAGCAGGAGTTCTTCGAAACCGGCGGCGGCGAGGGCCCCATCGGCGGGCGCGGTGACCAGGAAGAGGCAGATTACGGCGAGACCGACGGCATCAACGTCGTCCGCGAAGACTTCACCGAGACCGAGTCAGGCATCCCGACGGAGTGGGCGACGTCCCTGGGCGACGGCCCGATCGATCCGTCGTCTCTGGACGAGAGCGATTCGGAAGGCGCAGACGACCCGACCGCAGACTATAACGGCCGCGACGGCGACGGCCCGAAGGGCGGTCGCGGCTGGCAGGACGAAGCAGAATACGGTGAGGGCAGCGGCCCGATCGGGGGGCGTGGCGCGCAGGAGGCCGCAGACGGTGGTGAGGGCAGCGGCCCGATCGACCCGTCTTCGCTCGATGAGAGCGGCTCGGCTGCGGCTGATGACCCGACCGCCGGTCGAAATGGGGGTGATGGTAGCGGTCCCATTGGTGGCCGTGGCGCACAAGAGGCCGCAGACGGCGGCGCAGGAAGTGGTCCCATCGATGCGGGCTCGACGGATGACAGCGCCTCTGCGGCCGCAGATGACCCGACCGCGGCCCGTAACGGCGGCGGCGGCAGCGGTCCCGTCGGTGGCCGCGGCGCACAGGAAGCCGCAGACTATGGCTCGCCGGGCGACGGCCCGAAGGGCGGGCGCGGTGAGGGCCCTGGCGGCGACACCTGATCAACCATATCTCTCCCACAGTCCCCTGAACGTTGAGTCCCCTGGCTGGTATGTTCCAGTCAGGGGTTCGCTTTTCCATCACCCAGGATTCACCATGTCCGAAACACCGACCGACCCAACCCCCAACGACGCTGACGCGGGTGAAGCGGTCCAACAGACGGCTCCCGTCGGTGGCCGCGCCGCGGCACCCACCGCAGACTCCACGCCCAGCAACGTTGGTCCCAAAGGGGGGCGCGGTGCATGGGCCGGCTTCGCAGGCGCAGGCGCAGGCGCTCCCGAAGCCACATCCCCCGAAGAGGACGCGCCGCAAACGGCAGCAGCCACAGAAGCCCCAAGCGCAGAGACACAACCGGAAGCGGCCGAAGCAGAGATCGCCGGCAGCGGGCTCCCACCGACACAGGGGACGGGTCCGGTCGGGGGGCGCGGCGCTGCACCCACTGCGGACTCCCAAGCGACGGGCACAGGCCCCAAGGGCGGACGCGGCGCCTGGGAAGGCTTCGAAGGTGCCCCCACAGCGCCCAACGGCAGTGATGGAGCAGATGCGCCCAGCGGCCCCAAGGGCGGGCGCGGCGCGTGGTCTGGCTGGAACAACAGCGAAGACCAGGGCTGATCCTACGACCGCTTCTTGAGCTTGTCTGCCAGCGCGCGCAGTCGGGCCTGGGCGTCGTCAGAAAACCAGGTGTCGATGAAGGCATCGAAGTACCGTTCATCCGCCTGACGCATCTGGTGGATGAGGCCGGTGTGGCAGAACATCCGGGTCAACAGAACGCCCTGACCGGGCTTGTCTGCCAGGGCACGGGCGACCATCTGCGCGCGTGCCTCCGGATCGGCTGCCCGTTCATCCGCGAAGCCCAATTGGCGGGCTTCCTCCGAGCCGAACAGGTTCCCATAGGTGCTCAACCGGAGCGCCGCAGGGGCCCCCAGCCGCATTTTCAACAACTCTACCGCGTTCGGCGGCAGCGCCAGGCCAAGATCCGCCTCGGAGAGGCCAAACTTCAAGCCGGACTCCCCGACGATGCGCGTGTCAAAGGCCAACGCCAGGATGAATCCCCCCGCGATCGCATGCCCCGAGATGGCTGCAACCGTCACGCTGGGCAGCTCCAGAAACCGGTAGATGACCTTCCCCAACCGCCGAAAAAACAACGTGACGGTCTCCCGATCTGCGTCGATCATGCTGTTCAGGTCCACCCCCCCACAGAACACCCGGCTGCCATCCGCGTCGAAGACCACGGCTCGGGGCGGCTTCTCGAACAAGGTGTCCAGGTGCCCATGGAGGCTATCCAGCAAAGACATCGATATCGGGTTCCCCCGACCATTCTGCAAGGTCAATCGTACGATATCATCGTCGACGTATGACAGCGTGAGCGGCTCCATGTGCGCATCCCTCCTTATGGTTGTTCAGGGTACCGCACCGCGAAGCCAAAACGGCAGCGGCTGGTATGTGAAGGGGTCGGGTCCTCGTTCGTTTCGTAACGTTACGATGCGACGATTTGTCATCACTGATCGGTCCCCCCTGCCACGGGATGGTGGAGCTGACGATCGATCGCAGCGGCGATCCTGGAGGCGCTTCGGGGGGAGAGATGAATGTGGTCGACGAAGACATCCAGATTCCATATCATGGGAACATCCACGATCGCTTCCAGGTCGATGATCGCGACGTCCAGTTCCATTGCGGCTTGTCGGATGGCCTGGTTGACCGCCGCCTGCGCCTGTCGAGAGGCCCGGATCACGTCTGCGAGATCGGGGTCGAGGCCCGCGGGCGGCTCCCCGGGCACAAGATAGGTGAGGAGCACGAGCTGTCCGCCCTTTTCCTTTACTGCATCTCGCAGAGGAGACAACCGCAGCTGCATCTGGGTCGACAGCTGCTGGGTGTCGACTACCGCCGGCGCCGAAGGGTTTGCCGCCATCCACGCCCACCGGATCGCACGCCATAGTCGAGGGCCTCGCCATTGCGCTGCCTCACCGCCAGCGGCCCGGGCCGCTGGCGAGCGGCGCAGCTTCTCAAAGCCCGACCGAGCCCCCGGCGCCCAACGCAGCGCGTCGTTGTGCCCCAACATCACCAGCACCGTCGGAGGGGTTTGTGTGCTGAGGCCACCGACCCGATCCATGGGCTCTCCAGCGAGGAAATCGATTCCAGCCCCAGGGAGAGCGATACGTTGCAACGGAGTGTCCCGTTTTCGCAACAACAGACCGAGGTGATCAGTCCATGCCTGCCCAACCGGTGCGCCTACCCCCGCGGTGACAGAGTCTCCGATCGCGATAACGAGGGCCCCCCTGGTGATGCGCACGTCTGATGGTGAGGTGGTGACGTTCCCCCTCACCGTCCAGGACACCATCGCCAGCGCTCCCTCAAGCAGCAGCAGGAAACTGATGAATACAAGGGCAGAATACAGAAATTTTCGGTGGAGGGGGATAGACATCACAGAGAACGGGACACCAACGGTTGACGGGGTTCAGGCCGTGGCTACTTTCCTATCAAGCACAGCGATTGGCGGCCCGGACTCCGATGCAAAGGGGGTCATCGCCGCGTAGCCCTGTGTGTGACCTGATCTCCCGCCCCCTACCAGGAGAGGCGTAATGCCTGAAATGCGTCTGGACTTCTCTATCCCGAAGAACCTCCCTGAGGTGCTCCCGCTGATGCCGCTGCGTCGCGGCGTGCTGCTTCCGGGGATGGTCTCGCCGTTCTCGGTCGGTCGCTCCTTCTCCAGGGCCGCCATCGAGGCCGCGCAGAAGTCGAACGGCTCGCTGGTCCTCGTGGCCATCCAGCGCGAGCCCATCGCCGACCCGGCCCCGTCAGACCTGATGAACACCGCCGTCCTGGCCCGCGTCGTCCAGGGCCCCATCAACAACCCGGGCCGTGCGCCGCAGTACCTCATCCAGGGCATCGCCCGGGTGTGGCTGCGGGGGTTCCCCTCGACCCGTCCCTACATCGAAGCCCATTTTGAGCAGATCGATGCTTCGTACCCTGAGACTCCGGAGGCGCAGGGGACCCTCCGGGCGCTCCGCGAAGCGGTGAACGAAACTGCTGAGATGCTCTTCGATAACCCACCCCGCGGCTTGCTTAACGGGCTTCCCAGCCCATCGCTGTACATCGATGGGATCGCCGGCCTGATCCAGACGCCCCTGGCCTGGAAGCAGGAGATCCTGCAGACCCCCGATGCGCTCATCCGGGCAAACCGCGTTCTCAAGCAGGTCGTCGCCGCGCGAGAGGTCATCGCTGCGCAGAAGTCGGTCACGGAACGTGTCGAAGAAGACGTCAAGGACATGAATCGCGAAGCGCTGCTGCGCCGCCAGCTCAAGGCGATCCGCGATGAGCTGGGGGAAGGCGACGACGACCAGCTCGGCAGCCTCCGCGAGCGTCTCGATGAGCTGCCGCTGCCCGATGAGGTTCGCAAGACCGTCAATAAGGAGCTGGCTCGGCTCGACCGGCTCAACAATGGCTCCCCCGAACGCTCCGTGGCCGTGGACTGGCTCGAGTGGATCGCAGAGATGCCCTGGGACGTCGAGAGCGCTGTAGATGTCGACCTCGTCGCCCTGGAGAACGCCCTCGCGAAGTCCCACTATGGCCTCGAAGACGTCAAGCGTCAGGTCGTCGAGCATCTCTCGGTGCGCAAGCTCGCCGGCTCCGGACGGGCAGATGTCCTCCTGTTGGTCGGCCCCCCGGGCGTCGGCAAGACCAGCATCGGGCAGGCGATCGCGGATGCGACCGGTCGCAAGCTGGTCCGGGTCGCGCTCGGCGGCGTTCGCGACGAGGCTGAGCTGCGCGGCCATCGGCGGACCTACATCGGCGCCCGCCCCGGCCGCCTGATCTCCGGGCTGCGAAAGGCTGGCACCGCCGACCCCGTCGTGCTCCTCGATGAGCTTGATAAGCTGGGACGGGGCTGGCAGGGCGATCCCTCCGCCGCGCTCCTGGAGATCCTCGACCCCGAGCAGAACCACGCGTTCATCGACCACTATATGGAGGTCCCCTTCGATCTCTCCAGGGTCCTGTTCGTGGCCACCGCCAACGATCTGTCGACCATCCCCGGGCCGCTCCGCGACCGGCTGGAGATCCTCGAAATCGCAGGGTACACTCCCGATGAGAAGGTCGTCATCACCCGCGAGCACCTGCTCGAGAAGCTCGCCCGGAACGCCGGCGTCTCGGCAGATGACGTGGTCCTCACCGATGAGGTGATCCGCGCCGCCATCAACGGCTGGACCCGTGAGGCCGGCGTCCGCCAGCTGCAGCGGACCCTCGGCCGGATCTTCCGCGCCGTCGCCGTCAAGAAGGCCAAAGGCGAGCTGGTCGATCCCCTCACCGTCCAGATCGATGACCTCAGCGAGTACCTCGGCAAGCCCCGGTTCTTCGATGCCTCGCATGAGAAGCCGACCCGACCGGGCATCGCCACCGGTCTGGCCTGGACACCGGTGGGCGGCAACGTCCTGTATGTCGAGGCCTCGACCGTCCCCGGCCGCGGGCAGCTGATGCTCACCGGACAGCTCGGGGATGTCATGAAGGAGTCCGCCCGCGCCGCGCTGACCTATGTGCTCAGCCAGGCCCGCGCCCTCCACCTGCCTGAGGACGCCCTCAAGGACAAGGACGTGCATATGCACGTCCCCGCCGGCGCCGTGCCCAAGGACGGACCCTCAGGCAGGTGGAGGGCGCGGGCCTGGCTGAGCACATAGGTCAGCGCGGCG